>NZ_JAFCTN010000012.1:0-136664 GCF_049896045.1 Pseudomonas sp. PWP3-1b2 | reverse complement strand
GTGCCGAGTGGTGGGGCGGAGCGTTTTTGGTTACTTTTTGCGCTCTTCAAAAAGTGACCCGCTGTAAGAGCGGAACCATAAGCGGCCATCACCCAAATAACGGATATGCCCCCAACTAACCACCACCGCCGCCGCCCATCAGCCGCTTAGTTTCTCGACCCACTTCCCATAAGCATCAATAAACCCCTGCAAAAACGGCTTGGTCTTCTCGGACACCTTACCCGCCTCGTCAAACACGCTACCCGCCCCACCCAGATAGGCTTCCGGCTGTTGCATGCAAGGCACATCAAGAAACACCAAAGACTGACGCAAATGATGGTTCGCGCCGAACCCACCAATGGCACCCGGCGACACACTGATGATCGCCCCCGGCTTGCCACTCCAGGCGCTTTGCCCGTAGGGACGGGACCCCACGTCAATGGCGTTCTTCAACGCAGCCGGCACGGAGCGGTTGTATTCCGGGGTCACAAACAACACCGCGTCGGATGAGCTCACGTGTTGACGGAAAGTACTGTAGGCTTCCGGAGGCGCACCCTGATCGATGTCCTCGTTGTAGAGCGGCAAATCGCCGATTTCCACAATGTTCAACGTGAGGTTGGCAGGGGCCAGTTCGGCCAAGGCCAGGGCGACCTTGCGGTTGATCGACTCTTTTCTCAAACTGCCCACCAGGACGGCAATCGTGTAGACCTTGCTCATTGAGGTTTTCCCGACGTCTGACTAAAGGAGCCTGTAGTTATAGAGTCTTAAAGGCGTGTTCACCAGCTGGTTTTGCAGATCCCAAGGTGGCTTTTCACGCAGCGGTTCGCACAGCAAGCGTCTGAATGCTTCAACAAATAGTATTTTTTTTCCATAGGTAAACTACCCCGCTCGATCACGGTCTACAAATCCGTAAATCGAGTGTTTATCTCCAGAGGTTCTAAACAGATGGCTGCAGTACTTGTCGGACAGTTCCATGCCAGAGACGCGGAAGGACGCGTGTATTCGGTGCATGAGTTCCAGGAATCCAACCCCGCGCAGGGCGACCTAGCTGGCTCGGCGCCTACCACTACCTACAAGCTGGCCATTGGCGACCGTGTAGAAAAATTGGAAGGTGATGAGTTCAAACTGATTCAGTCGGGCACGATCATTGTGCGCGAATCGCAAACGACCCTCGCGTCATAAGATCCCGCCTTATCTACCAGCTCAGTCTCTGCCATTGACGGCGCCGACTGGGCCGGGCGATCAAGGTTTGCGGATCTCGGTAACTTCAGCACCCGTTTCGCCATCCAGTTGCTTGAGCGTCACCACCAGACGCCCCTTCTCGCCCTCGACGTCATACATCGAACGCTTATAGCCCGGCGTGCCGCCCCCTGGATAAGCCACCACCTGGCGCACCAGCGTAATAGCCAACACCGCCCCCACCTGCTCAGCGACCTGTTCCTCAGAACGGATAAACGCCTCAAGCGCAAGGTTTTCAGGGGAGTGTTCGTCGCTGTTACTGAAGAGATAAGCAGCCGCACACCCAACAGTCACCATGACCATAAGTTGCTTGGCCGTTACCCCGAAGAAGTTCGAGGGTAGAGGCATGTGAGACCAGACCTGTTTTTGTTGTAATTGCCGGGTAAACGGCTTGGGTCGTTGATGATCAGAGCAGCCATTTTAATCAGGTCGATGGGTAATGCCAGAGCTATCAGTGGTCGCCGTAGGTAATATCCTTGTTGACCCCTACGCCGCCCAGCGTGCGGTCTTTGCCGAACGAAAACAGATCAAACGGTGTTTGCGACTGGCTGGGTGGATAGTGATATTGATAGGCAACGCCCCACGGGTCGGTCAGCAACTCGTCTTTGGCATAGGGCCCCTTCCACCGGGTTTCGCCTTCCGGTTTCGCGGTCAACGCATCGAGACCTTCGTCATCCCTGGGGTAACGGCCGGTGTCTTGATGGAAGTGTTCGACGGCCTCACCCAGCTCGGCGACCTGGCGCTTGGCTGTGGCAATTTCCGCCAGCGTCACATCGCCAAACAAGCGCGGCCCAATGGCCAATGCCAATAAACCGATGATGACCAACGCCACCAGTACGGCCCATCGCGTAAAACCGCGCTGGGCATGCAAGCTGTCACTGAGTGCAATGTTGCCGGACATGGTAAGGCCCCCTCTGAGTGTGTCGGTGATACACGCTTTGTATGACTCGCGTGTTGCAACAGCGAACAGGCTTAACGGTAGACGCCTCGTGCACGGGCCCGCGCTGTTTTTTGCGCAACCATTGAATCCCCGTCGCACGCCCCCTAGACTCCGGCCATGCGTTTACGTCATATCGAAGTGATTCAGGCCATTTTGCAGACCGGACACCAGGGCTTGGCCGCCGAATGGTTGCAACTCTCCGTGGGCGATGTGGACGCCGCGCTCAAGGAAGCCGAGCAGCAATTGGGCTTTATGCTATTTGCCAGTGTGCGCGGGCGTTTGCAAGCGACGCGCGAAACCCTAGAGCTGCAGGCTGAAATTGCCCATGTGTATGAAGCACTGGAGCCGGTCCAGCGCCTGGCCAGCCGGCTTAAACATCATCACGCACCAACCCTGCGCGCGCTGTGCACGCCGCCGCTGGCCAACCAATTGCTGCCGCACAGTATCGCGGTGCTGCGCCGACGCTTTCAGGATACGCCGTGTAACCTCTCGAGCCAGCCGACTCGGGAGATCGTCCGGAGTTTGCTGCTGCACGAAGCCGATGTGGGCCTGAGCCTGCATGATCCGGAACACCCGCAAATCCAGAGCATCGTACTTGCCCAGGGCAAGCTGCAACTGCTCGCGCCCCATGGCTGGCTCAAACCCAAGCAGAAGTACATCGCGCTTCAAGACCTGGCCGGGCAGTCGATGATCGGCCTCGAAGGCCAGGACCCGCTGAGCCGTCTGCTCGACGCCAAGCTGCAAGCCCTGCGCCCGTTGCCAGTGGTGCAAACCCGGGTGCAGACCTACCAGATGATGCGCAGCATGGTCGAAGCCGGCGAAGGCCTGGCGATTGTCGACCCGTTCACCGCCTCTGGTGCGCGGGAAGCCGGGCTGGATGCATGCCCGCTGTCGCCGCCGATACCGGTCAACCTGTATGCGTTGACCCTCAAGGAGAGCGTGACCACTCCCGCGCTGAATGCGCTGCTGGAGATAGTCACGCAGAAAGCTGAAAGCCTGTTGGCGGGTTAGGCCTGTTCGACTTCGGTCTTGAACAAGCGGTACCAGAAAATCGCAACTTCACGTGTTTGCGGGTCAATCCCGCGATAACGCAGCTGGTCAATCCCGCCCATCACATACCCGCAGCGCTCATACAGGCGGCAGGCGCCGAGGTTGTTGTTTTGGGTTTCGAGCATCATGCCCGGCAGGTTTTTCTTGCGACTCCAGAACTGCGCCACGTCCAGTAGCGACTTGGCAACCCCATGACGCCGCGCAGGCAAGGCCACCGCCAATTCATCGACGTGGGCAAACCCGTTCCAATTGGTGCTTACAACAATGTGCCCTACCGGCTGATCGTCGAGGAAGGCCATGAAGATCGCACTGTCTGGCGCATCGCGGAAACTCGCGAACTCTTCCGGGTCGATGCCATAACATTTGCGGTACGGCACGATACGCTCCACCGCCCACTGATCGACACGCTTGCCCATCTCTGGCACGCCATAGGCACTGACCTCAAAACTGAAGTCATTGCCCCACACGTAGGCATCAAAGCCTTCGTCGGCCACCCTCACACTGAGCCCCGGATACTTCGGGTTCATCACAGCTTGCATAAACATCCTTAGCCCTTGATGCAATCGACGGTGTAACAACGACCATTGCCGTCATCTTCGTATTGCAACCCATGAACATCAGCAACAAAACCGGGAAAACTGCTATCGAACGTCCGGGCAGAGGCCAGGTAATCGATGATCGACCGCGTCGACTCGGTAAAGCGCTCGCCCGGCATAATCAACGGAATGCCCGGCGGATACGGCACCAGCATCACGACTGCGATACGCTTGAGGTGTTTGGCCGTGGCATTGCTGCGGTAGCAACTGTGCAATTGATCGCACAGGTCGCGCAAGCCCAAACCTTGATAACGCACCGGAGACTGGGTAAATACCGAAGACAAGCAAACGGAGGGTGGCTGCCAGATAGAGAACCACCACTCATCCAGGGCGATGTGCTGACGCAGGTTGGCCAGGGCGCGGCGAAAACTCAGGGCTTCGTCGAACATCTCCTGCAACAGCGAGCGTCCGGCCGTGCCTTCCATCATGGCCGAAGCCACGTCGAGTGAGGCGATGATCAATTGTGGGAGCTGGCGTGCCTGCGATAGCGGTGTACCAGCCACCTATAAACCAACTGACCTACCGCTATCGCAGGCAAGCCAGCTCCCACATTTTTCAACCCAATCAAGTTGGATCAATGCTGGGTCAATGTGGACCACAACGCCGGCGCACCCGCCGACTTGGCAATCGCTTCCAGCCGCGCCGCATGCTCAGCCAAATCCTGCTCGCTGGCACGGATGATAGTGCTGGGTTTACGGTCTGCCGGCAGTCGGCGGATTTCCGAAGCGCGGTTGCCCGAGCCTTCAGCCGAACCGCTGCCATCGGAGGCGTTACCGGCCAGGGACAGGCTGGTTTGCCCGCCGGTCATGGTCAGGTAAACGTCGGCCAGAATCTCGGAGTCGAGCAACGCGCCGTGGAGTTCGCGGCCGGAGTTGTCGACGCCATAGCGTTTGCACAAGGCATCCAGGCTGTTGCGCTGGCCCGGGTGACGTTCACGGGCCATCATCAAGGTGTCGAGAATCGAACAGTGCTGGGAAATATTCGCACGGTCCATCTGCCCCATCAGGGCAAACTCGTTATTGATGAAACCGACGTCGAACGCCGCGTTATGGATGATCAACTGAGCGCCTTTGATGAACTCAAAGAATTCATCGGCGACTTCGGCAAAGCGCGGCTTGCCCTTGAGGAACTCGTCGGTGATGCCGTGGACGCCGATCGCGCCCTCGTCACTGTCGCGATCCGGTTGCAGGTAGACGTGAAAGTGGCGCCCGGTAAGGCGACGACCCATCAGTTCGACACAGCCGATTTCAATGATCCGGTGGCCGTCGGTCACCGGCATGCCGGTGGTTTCGGTATCGAGTACAACAGATCGGATGGCCATCAGGGTTCAGCTCTCAACGGTGTGGTGTGCAGTGTGGTGTGAATCAAAGGGCGCGATGTTACCACGTCAGCTTTGCTTGTAGCCCCGCACGTCGTCCACGCCCCGGTTGGCGAGCTGGTCGGCGCGTTCGTTGCCAGGGTGGCCAATGTGCCCGCGCACCCATTTCCAGGTGATGTTGTGGCGGTTGCATTGCTCATCGAGCAACTGCCAGAGGTCGGCGTTTTTGACCGGTTCTTTCGCAGCGGTTTTCCAGCCGCGCTTTTTCCAGTTGACCATCCACTCGTTGATGCCCTTCATCACGTATTGCGAGTCAGTCACCAGCAGTACGTCACAGCGGCGCTTGAGTTCTTCCAGGCCGCGAATCGCGCCCATCAGCTCCATGCGGTTGTTGGTGGTGTTGGGTTCGCCGCCCCACAGCTCCTTCTCCACACCCTTGCACACCAGCAACGCGCCCCAGCCGCCGGGGCCCGGGTTGCCCTTGCAGGCGCCATCGGTGAACAGTTCTACGGTATCGGTCATCGGTTGCATCCATCAATACGGGTTGCCGGTAATCGACCGACAGAATCCCGAGGCCGAAAACTCGGCCTGAACTCAAAAAGGGGTTACGGTTCGCTTTGCTTGCGGTTGACCTTGGCCATCGGCATCGGTATCAGTTTGCCTATGGGTTGGCGTTGTACCTGACGCACTGGCCGCAGCCCGACCACGATTTTGCGCGCGACCAACAAATAAAAGCCGCCACCCGACAATTGCCAGGCACCTGCACGGCGTTCCCAGCCGGCCAGACGGCCTTGCCACTTGGCCGAGGCAAGCGGCGGACGATAGCACCCGAAGCGGCGTTTCTCCAGCGCGAAGCCCAGCAGGTTGAGCCAGTCGCCCACCCGTGAAGGCGAGATGCAGCGCGCCTGGCGCAGCCCGTCATGGGCGAACACATGGCGCAACCCCCAACTGCTCCAGGGGTTGATGCCGATGATCAGCAAATGCCCACCGGGGCGCACACTGCTCGCCGCTTCGCGCAGCAAACCGTGGGGCGACAGGCAGAAATCCAGGCCATGTTGCAGCACCACCACATCGGCGGCGTGCTCGCTGAGGGGCCAGGCTTGTTCTTCACACACAATTTCCACACCCGGCAACGGCGCACCCAGGCGCACATTGCGTTGCACCTGCGGCGCAGGCGGCGGAGTCTGGGCCGACGGCCCGTAATGCACCAGGTAGCCACCAAAGAACCGGCCCAGCTCGTCTTCGAGCATGCGCCGCTCTTCATCCAGCAGAAATTGCCCGATCGGCCCGGACAGCCATTCGCGGGCCGCGCTGATCAACGCCAGCCACTCAGGATCGGCCCTGGCGAACGCTTTATCAGTCATTGCATTCTCCAACTCGCCTAGACGTTCTAAGATGCACCAATGTGTTCAGCTTGGCGAATCGAAGAATGATACAGATCAGTGCACTGCCTGCCTTCACCGACAACTACATCTGGTTGTTACAAGACCCTCAAGCCCGGCGCTGCGCCGTGGTCGACCCCGGTGACGCCGCCCCCGTGCTGGCGTGGCTGGAGCAGAACCCTGACTGGGCCTTGAGCGATATCCTGATCACCCACCATCACCATGATCATGTCGGCGGAGTGGAGCAACTCAAAAATGTAACCGGCGCCAGGGTCTACGGCCCGGCAAACGAGAAAATCCCGGCGCGGGACGTTGCATTACAGGATAACGACCGCGTCACCGCGCTGGGCTGGGACTTCGAGGTTTATAGCGTGCCCGGCCACACCTTGGGCCACATCGCTTATTACCACGCAGGCGTGCTGTTCTGTGGCGACACCCTGTTTGCCGCCGGCTGCGGCCGCCTGTTCGAAGGCACGCCGGAGCAAATGCACGCCTCGCTGACGCGCCTGGCCGCCCTGCCCGCAGATACGCTGGTGTACTGCACCCACGAGTACACACAAAGCAACCTCAAGTTTGCGCAGGCGGTGGAACCGCACAACGCCGATATCGCCGAACGGGTGGAGCACGTCCGCCAATTGCGCGCTCGGGGCGAGATGACGCTGCCGTCCAACCTGGCGCTGGAAAAACGCACCAACCCCTTTTTGCGTACTGCTGAAACATCCGTTAAACAAAAAGCGGACGAACGGAATGGCCGTGATAACCGCTCTGGGACCGAGGTGTTTGCTAGCTTGAGGGCTTGGAAAGATAAGTTCTAAGCGGATGCAATCTGATACGGAATTTCTGAACGGTTGACCGGAACCAAAGCGCTTTCTAGAATCGCCCGACATTTTTGCCCGGAACTTACTTCCAGCCAATGTCGTCATCTATTCGTAAATCCATCTCTTCAGACGCATTGACCCGCCTGGCTCAAGCTGTGGCGGTGGCTGTTTCCGCAACTCTGGCGGGCTGCCAATCGACAAATTTCGCTGCACAAACCACCGTGCAACCCAAACCGAATCTTGCTGCCAAGATCAAGCAAAAACCTATTTGGCTCTCAGAGAAGCCTAGCCCCGAAGTACCCCAGGACGTCTGGGAACGCATGCGACGGGGCTTTCAATTGCAGGACGGGCTGGGCGTAAACCCGCGCATCGAGCAACAGCGCTTGTGGTTCGCCAGTAACCCTTCTTTCTTGGAGAACGCCAGTGAACGCGGCAGTCTCTACATTCACTACATCGTCGAACGCCTTGAAGAACGCAACATGCCCCTGGAGCTGGCGCTGCTGCCAGTGATTGAAAGTGCCTACAACCCAATGGCCTATTCGCGCAGCGATGCGGTCGGTTTGTGGCAATTCATTCCCTCCACCGGGCGCTACTTCAACCTGCGCCAAACCCGCGCCTACGACGGCCGCCGCGACATCACCGCCTCCACCACTGCCGCCCTGGACTATCTGACACGTCTGCATGATATGTTCAACGGCGACTGGCTGCTGGCCCTGGCGGCCTATAACGCTGGCGAAGGCACGGTAAGCCGGGCCATCGAGCGCAACGAAAAGCTCGGCCTGCCCACCGACTACTGGAACCTGCCCCTGCCCCAGGAAACCAAGGACTACGTGCCCAAATTCCTGGCGCTGTCCCAAGTGGTGCTGGCTCCCGAGGCTTATGGCGTCAACCTGAGCCCGATTGCCAACACGCCGTATTTCGAAGTGGTTGAAGTCAAGCAAAGCATGGACCTGTCACGGGTGGCTGCGCTGGCGGAAATCGACGAAGACGAACTGTTTCAGCTCAACCCGGCGCTGAAACAACGCACGACCCTCGACGGCCCTCAGCATTTGCTGGTGCCGAGCTCCAAGGCGCAATTGCTCACCAGCACCCTTTCGATGATGAAGCCTGAAGAATTCCTGGCGATGCGTCCGAAAAAGCAGGTGTTCGACGAAGTTGAGACCGCGCGAGTGGCTGGGCGTACTCGCAGTTACAAGGTCAAGACTGGCGATAACCTGACGGTGATCGCCAAGGCGAACAAGGTCGATGTGCATGACCTGCAGCGCTGGAACAAGCTCAACGGTCAGGCACTCAAGGTCGGTCAAAGCCTGGTGATGCAGGACACGCGCAAAATCGTGGCCAGCAGCAAGAAGCCGGTGCAGTACAAGGTCAAGAAAGGTGATTCGCTGTACATCGTTGCCAAGCGCTTCAACGTTGAGATGCAACATCTCAAGCGCTGGAACCCGCGTACTGGCCAGGCATTGAAGCCGGGGCAGATGCTGGTGGTTTCCGGACCGCGCTGATCAAACCACCCGTGTGAGCGGGCTTCTGTGGGAGCTGGCTTGCCTGCGATGGCATCACTTCGGTGTTTCTGATGAACCGTGGTTTGGCCATCGCAGGCAAGCCAGCTCCCACAGTTGATCGCCACATGGCGTAACACCACGCCAGCCGCTGGCCCGCTCTCCCAACAGCCTTTTTCCAACCGGAACAAGCTGTTACTGTACCGATCATAAAGCCCAAGCCGCCTGGATCGGATCTCTGACTTGAAGCGTCCCCTCCTTCTACTAATAAGTCTGGCCTTGAGCTTTGCTGCGAACGCGACGATTACCGAGAGCCACGGTTATACGCAGTTCGGCAGACTCAAGTACCCGGCCAAATTCACCCACTTCGATTGGGTAAACCCTGCGGCGCCGAAAGGCGGGACGTTGCGGGTCATGGCATTTGGCACGTTCGACACCCTTAACCCCTACACTTTCAAAGGCTCGAGCCCGGTTTCCACGCCGAATTTCCTGCAATACGGCGTCAACGAGCTGAACGAGCCCTTGATGGTCGGCACCGGCCAGTATGCTCCGTCCGGTGATGAACCCGCGTCCAGCTACGGGCTGATCGCCCAATCAGTGGAATACAGTGAGGACCGCAGCTGGGTGGTGTTCAACCTGCGCCCGCAAGCACGCTTCCATGACGGCAAGCCCATCACCGCCTATGACGTCGCGTTTTCCTACCGCACCCTGCTGACCGAAGGCCACCCGCAGTACCGCACCCATCTGCAGGAAGTGGCGCGGGTCGATATCCTCAACCGTCACCGTATTCGCTTCGTGTTCAAACGCGCCGGCAACCCCTTGCTGATCCTGCGCCTGGGCGAGTTACCCGTGTTGCCCCAGCACTACTGGAAAAACCGCGACTTCAAAGCCACCACCTTCGAGCCGCCGCTGGGCAGCGGGCCTTACCGCATCACCAAAGTCAGCCCCGGCCGGCAATTAGTGTTTGAGCGGGTCAAGGATTACTGGGGCAAAGACCTGCCGGTCAATCAGGGCTTGTACAACTACGACAAGGTCGACGTCGAGTTCTACCGCGACAGCGACGTGGCCTTCGAAGCGTTCAAGGCCGGCGAATTCGATATCTACATCGAGCACCAGGCGAAAAACTGGGCCACCGGTTACAACTTCCCGGCGGTCAACCGTGGCGACGTAATCAAGGCGCAGATCGCGCACCAGATCCCGACCCAAAGCCAGGGTTTGTTCATGAACACGCGGCGGCCCACTTTCAGCCAGACCAACGTGCGCGAGGCGCTGGGGTTGATGTTCGACTTCGAGTGGACCAACCGCACCCTGTTCAGCGGCGCCTATAAACGCACCTTGAGTTACTACCCCAACAGCGAATTCTCGGCGACTGGCGTGCCGGTGGGCCGCGAGTGGCTGATGCTCTCGCCGTACCGCGATCAACTGCCGGCCGAACTGTTTACCCAGCCCTTCAGCCTGCCGCAGACCGACGGCCGCGGCATCCCGCGCGACACCATGCGCCGCGCCCTGGCCCTGCTCGGCGACGCCGGCTGGAAGCTGTCGGGTCAACGCCTGGTCAACAAGGACGGCCAGCCCCTGCGCTTCGAGATATTACTGGTCAACCCGAACCTTGAGCGCATCCTGCAGCCCTATATCGAGAACCTGATCAGCATCGGCATCGACGCGCGCTTGCGTACCGTTGACCGCGCGCAATACAAGCAGCGCCTGGATCAGTTCGACTACGACATGATCCTGATCACCCTCAATCAAACCCTCAGCCCCGGCCTTGAACAGTGGCAGTACTTCCACTCAAGCCAGGCCGCGATCAAGGGCAGCAAAAACTACGCAGGCATCGCCAACCCGGTGGTCGATCACCTGCTGGAACAGCTACTCGCCGCGCAGACCCGCGAAGAACAACTGGCCGCCGGCCGTGCGCTGGACCGCGTGCTGCTGTGGCAGCACTACAGCATTCCCAACTGGTACCTCAACTATCATCGCTTGGCGTACCGCAACCGGTTCGCCTTTGTCACCACGCCGCCCTACAGCCTGGGCCTGAGCGCATGGTGGCTGAAAGCTTCGGAGAAAGCCCAATGATGTCTTTGCGCACTGCCTTGTTGAGCAGCCTGTTGCTGTGCACGGCGGCGAATGCCGCGCCGCAACATGCGCTGACGCTCTATAACGAGCCCCCCAAGTACCCCGCCGACTTCAAGCACTTCGACTACGTGAACCCCGAAGCGCCCAAGGGCGGCACTTTTCGTGAGTCGAGCATGGGCGGTTTTGACAGCCTCAACCCCTACATCGCCAAGGGCGTGCCGGCGGACAATCTCCCGCTGATCTACGACACTCTGGCCATGCAGAGCCTTGACGAGCCCGTTACCGAATACGGCCTGGTCGCCGGCAAGATCGAAAAGGCCCCGGACAACAGCTGGGTGCGTTTCTACCTGCGCCCCGAAGCACACTTTCACGACGGCCATCCGATCCGCGCCGAAGACGTGGTGTTCACCTTCAACACCCTGATGAAAGACGGCTCGCCGATCTACCGCACCTACTACGCCGATGTCGACGAGGTGGTCGCCGAAGACCCGTTGCGCGTGCTGTTCAAATTCAAGCGCACCAACAATCGCGAACTGCCGTTGATCCTCGGCCAATTGCCGGTATTGCCCAAGCATTGGTGGGCGAACCGCGACTTTTCCAAGGGCAACCTGGAGATTCCCTTGGGCAGCGGCCCGTACAAGGTCGCCGAGGTCAAGGCCGGGCGCATGGTGCGCTATGAGCGGGTCAAGGATTACTGGGCCAAGGACCTGCCCGTCAACAAGGGTTTCTACAACTTCGACAACCGCGTCACCGACTATTACCGCGACAACACGGTGGCCCTGGAAGCCTTGAAAGCCGGGCAATTCGACTATTGGCTGGAGTTCAGCGCCAAGAATTGGGCCAATGCCTACAACATTCCGGCGGTGACCGAGGGCCGGTTGATCAAGGAAGAAATCCCCAACGGCAACCCCACGGGGATGCAGGGTTTCGTGTTCAACATGCGCAAGCCGATGTTCCAGGATGTGCGCGTGCGCAAGGCCATCAGCCTGTTGCTGGATTTCGAATGGAGCAACAAGCAACTGTTCAACGGCGCCTACACGCGTACCCGCAGTTATTTTGAAAACTCGGAAATGGCCGCCACCGGCCTGCCCGGCCCGGATGAGTTGGCGATCCTTGAACCGTTGCGCGACAAGATCCCGGCCGAGGTTTTCACCCAGTCCTTTGAGCCTTCCAAAACCGACGGCAGCGGCATGATCCGCGCCCAGCAGCGTGAAGCCTACCAACTGTTGCAGGAAGCCGGCTGGCGGATTGTCGACGACAAGATGGTCGACACTACCGGCAAACCGGTGACCATCGAGTTCCTGCTGGCCCAGACCGAGTTCGAACGCGTTTTGCTGCCGTTCAAGCGCAACCTGGCCGATCTGGGCATCGACCTGGTGATCCGCCGCGTTGACGTCTCGCAGTTCATCAACCGCATTCGCTCGCGGGATTTCGACATGCTGGTGGGCAGCTTCCCGCAATCCACCTCACCGGGTAACGAACAACGCGAATTCTGGAAATCCTCCAGCGCTGACAAGCCCGGCAGCCGCAATTACATGGGCCTCAAGGATCCGGCCATCGACCAACTGGTGGAAGAACTCATCGACGCCAATTCGCGCAAAAGCCTGGTGGCCCACGCCAAGGCCCTGGACCGCGTGCTGCAGTTCGGCTATTACGTGATCCCTAACTGGCACATCAAGACCTACCGCGTGGCGTACTGGGACCACTTGGGCCACCCCAAAGTCGCGCCGCGTTACGACGTCGGCACCGCCACCTGGTGGAACAAACCCGACGCCAAACCTGCCGTTACCTTAGACACGGGCACAGACACCAGCGCCAACGCGGCGAGCGGAGACAAGTAAATGCTGGCTTATATCTTTCGCCGCCTGTTGCTGATAATCCCCACGCTGTTCGGGATTTTGCTGATCAACTTCATCATCATCCAGGCAGCCCCCGGCGGCCCGGTGGAACAGATGATCGCCAAGCTTGAAGGCTTTGAAGGCGCCACCAGCCGCATCGCCGGTGGCGGTGCCGAAGTCTCGGTGGCCGGTTCCAGCTACCGCGGCGCCCAGGGCCTGGACCCGGCGCTGGTCAAGGAAATCGAGAAGATGTACGGCTTCGACAAGTCGGCGCCGGAACGCCTGTGGATCATGATCAAAAACTACGCCACGCTGGATTTTGGCGACAGCTTCTTCCGTGACGCCAAGGTCATCGACCTGATCAAGGAAAAGATGCCGGTGTCCATCTCCCTCGGGTTATGGAGCACGCTGATCATGTACCTGGTGTCGATCCCCCTGGGCATCGCCAAAGCCACGCGACATGGCAGCCACTTCGACGTGTGGACCAGTTCGGCAATCATCGTCGGCTATGCGATCCCGGCGTTCCTGTTTGCGATCCTGTTGATCGTGGTGTTTGCCGGCGGCAGTTATTTCGACTGGTTTCCCTTACGCGGGCTGACCTCCAACAATTTTGAAACGCTGAGCTGGGGCGGCAAGATCCTCGACTACTTCTGGCACCTGGCATTGCCCGTGACCGCGCTGGTGATCGGCAACTTCGCGACCATGACCCTGCTGACCAAAAACAGCTTTCTCGACGAGATCAACAAACAATACGTGGTCACCGCCAAGGCCAAGGGCCTGACCAACCACCGCGTGCTCTACGGTCATGTGTTCCGTAACGCGATGCTGCTGGTGATCGCCGGTTTCCCATCGGCCTTCATCGGCATCTTCTTCACCGGTTCCTTGCTGGTGGAAGTGATCTTCTCCCTCGACGGCCTGGGCCTGATGAGCTTTGAAGCGGCAATCAACCGCGACTACCCGGTGGTGTTCGGCACGCTGTTTATCTTCACCTTGCTGGGCCTGATCGTGAAACTGATCGGCGACCTCACCTACACCCTGGTCGATCCGCGTATCGACTTCGCCAGCCGGGAGCATTGAGATGAATTTGTCCCCCCTCAATCGCCGCCGGTTCGAGCGGTTCAAAGCCAACAAGCGCGGCTGGTGGTCGCTGTGGCTGTTCCTGATTCTGTTCGTGCTGAGCCTGGGCGCCGAGCTGATCGCCAACGACAAACCGCTGGCCGTGCACTTCGACGGCGGCTGGTACTTCCCGGCCCTCAAGCGCTACCCGGAGACCACCTTCGGCGGCGAATTCCCGCTGGAAGCCAACTACAAGAGCCCCTACATCCGGGAACTGCTCAAGGCCAAGGACGCCTGGACGTTGTGGGCGCCGATCCCGTTCAGCTACCAGAGCATTAACTACGACCTGAAAGTGCCGGCGCCCGCGCCGCCCTCAAGCGTCAACCTGCTGGGCACCGACGACCAGGGCCGCGACGTGCTCGCGCGGGTGATCTACGGCTTTCGCGTGTCGGTACTGTTTGCCCTGACGCTCACCGTGCTCAGTTCAATTATTGGCGTAATCGCAGGGGCCTTGCAGGGGTTCTATGGCGGCTGGGTCGACTTGGCCGGGCAGCGCTTCCTGGAAATCTGGTCTGGCTTGCCCGTGCTGTACCTGTTGATCATCCTCGCCAGTTTTGTGCAGCCCAACTTCTGGTGGCTGCTGGGGATCATGCTGCTGTTTTCCTGGATGAGCCTGGTGGATGTGGTGCGCGCCGAGTTCCTGCGCGGGCGCAACCTCGAATACGTGCGCGCGGCCCGAGCCTTGGGCATGCAGAACGGCGCGATCATGTTCCGGCATATCCTGCCCAACGCCATGGTCTCGACCATGACCTTTATGCCATTCATTCTGACCGGCGCCATCGGCACCCTGACCGCCCTGGACTTCCTCGGCTTCGGCCTGCCCGCCGGTTCGCCGTCGCTGGGTGAACTGGTGGCCCAGGGCAAATCCAACCTGCAAGCGCCGTGGCTGGGCATGAGTGCCTTTGCCGTGCTGGCGATCATGTTGAGTTTGCTGGTGTTTATCGGCGAGTCCGCTCGCGATGCCTTCGACCCGAGGAAATGAGATGAATCAGGACAATCTGATCGAAGTCCGCGACCTCTCCGTCGAGTTCGTCACCGGCGAGAACCACCACCGCGTGGTGAACAACGTCAGCTTCGATATCAAGCGCGGCGAAACCCTGGCGCTGGTGGGCGAAAGTGGCTCGGGCAAATCGGTGACCGCCCACTCGATCCTGCGCCTGCTGCCCTACCCGTTGGCTCGCCATCCATCCGGCACCATCAACTATTCGGGCCACGACCTGCTGACCCTCAAAGAAAAAACCCTGCGGCATATTCGCGGCAACCGCATTGCGATGATTTTCCAGGAGCCAATGACCTCGCTGAACCCGCTGCATTCCATCGAGAAGCAGATCAACGAAGTGTTGGGCTTGCACAAAGGCCTCACCGGCAAAGTCGCCACCCGGCGCACGTTGGAGTTGCTCGAACTGGTGGGCATCCCCGAACCGCACAAGCGCCTCAAGGCCCTGCCCCATGAGCTGTCTGGCGGGCAGCGCCAACGGGTGATGATCGCCATGGCCCTGGCCAATGAGCCAGAGCTGTTGATCGCCGATGAGCCGACCACCGCCCTCGACGTGACCGTGCAGCTGAAGATCCTCGAATTGCTCAAGGAATTGCAGGCACGCCTGGGCATGGCGTTGCTGCTGATCAGCCATGACTTGAACCTGGTGCGGCGCATCGCCCACCGGGTGTGCGTGATGCAGCAGGGTCGCATCGTTGAGCAGGCAGATTGCGAGACGCTGTTCCAGTCGCCGCAGCATCCTTACACCCAGGAGTTGCTGGCCGCGGAACCCAGCGGTGGGCCAGCCACCAATGAAGTCGGGCCACCGTTGCTGGAGGTTGATGACCTCAAGGTCTGGTTCCCGATCAAGAAGGGCTTTTTGCGCACCACGGTCGATTACGTCAAGGCAGTGGACGGCATTAATTTCAGCCTGCCCCAAGGTCAAACCCTGGGTATTGTCGGCGAAAGTGGTTCGGGCAAATCGACCCTGGGCCTCGCGATTTTGCGCTTGATCGGCAGCAAGGGCGGCATCCGCTTCGAAGGCCAGCAACTGGACAAACTCACCCAGCAACAGGTGCGCCCGCTGCGCCGGGAGATGCAGGTGGTGTTCCAGGACCCGTTTGGCTCGTTGAGCCCGCGTATGTGCGTCAGTGAAATCGTCGGCGAAGGCTTGCGCATTCACAAGATGGGCACGCCTGCCGAGCAGGAAGCGGCGATTATTGCGGCGCTCAGGGAAGTCGGGCTGGACCCGGATTCACGGCATCGCTACCCCCACGAGTTTTCCGGCGGCCAGCGTCAGCGCATCGCCATCGCGCGCGCGCTGGTGCTCAAGCCACGCCTGATTCTGCTCGACGAACCGACCTCGGCGCTGGACCGCACAGTGCAGCGTCAAGTGGTGGAGTTACTGCGCGGGTTGCAGGCCAAGTACAACCTGACTTACCTGTTTATCAGCCATGATTTGGCGGTGGTGAAGGCGCTGAGTCACCAGCTGATGGTGGTGAAGCATGGGCAGGTGGTGGAACAAGGGGACGCGCCAGCGATCTTTGCTGATCCGCAGCATGCTTATACTCGGCAGCTGTTGGAGGCGGCGTTTTTGGTGCCCGCGGGGTAGGCGCTGCTGACCAGCTCCCACACGGGGCATGCAGTGTGTCAGTTATTCAGCAGCCGCTGGCCAGGCGTTCGCGCAGAAACTCCACCAGCGCCTGCACCGGCCTTGAACTCTGCCGGTGCTGGGGATACACCGCCGAGAGGGTCAGGGCTTCGGGGGCGAAGTCTTCGAGTACGGTCACCAGGCGCCCGTCTTTCAAGGCTTCGGCGACGATAAAGGTCGGCAGGTACGTCACGCCCAGCCCGGCGATCGCGGTATCCCGCAGCAGCTCGCCGTTATTCACGCGCATGCGCCCGCTCACGTTCACGGACTGTTGTTTGCCCTTGGTGAGAAACCGCCATTGCACCTGACGGCCATGGCCGTAAGGCAGGCAGTCGTGGTCGGCCAGGTCTTCGGGTTGGCGGGGCGTGCCACGCGCGGCCAGGTAATCGGGGCTGGCGCAGTACACGCGCTGGACACTGGCGATACGCCGGGCAATCAGCGTGGAGTCTTCAAGAGTACCGATGCGCAGCACCAGGTCGTAGCCTTCGCCGATCAGGTCCACGGGGCGGTCGCTCAGGTCGACTTCCACCGAAACATGCGGGTGACGTTGCAGGAATGCCGGCAGCAGGCAGCCCAGGTGCGCCATGGCAAACGACAACGGCGCGCTGAGGCGAATCGTGCCGCGCGGCTCGCTGTTCTGGCCGGCGATACCCTGCTCCACTTGCTCGACTTCACTGAGCAGGCGCAAGGCGGATTCGTAGTAACTCTGGCCCAGTGGCGTAACGTCCAGCCGGCGGGTGGAGCGGTTGAGCAGGCGCACGCCAAGGCGGTCTTCGAGCTGGATCAGGCGGCGGCTGACAAATTGCTTGGACAGGCCCAGTTGCTCGGCGGCGGCGGTGAAGCTGCCGGACTCCATGACCTGACAGAACAGGCGCATGTCTTCGAAGGGGTTCATTGTCGCTTCTCGGTGGACATTTAGCGGATTTATAGCCTGTCAGTGGCCACACCACAAACCAAATGTGGGAGCTGGCTTGCCTGCGATGGCGGTGTATCAGCAGACATGACTGTCGACTGACTCACCGCCATCGCGGGCAAGCCCGGCTCCCACAGGGGTTTGCAGCGTGCTGGAGAGCGGGTTACTTGGCGGTGAACGCCGAGTAGCTGTTCATCAGGTTGCGGTAGTTGGGAATGCGCGGCGATAGCAGGTTGGCCAGGCCCTCCATGTCGTTGCGCCAGTCAATCTGCAGCTCACAGGCCACCGAGAACCAGTTCACCAAGTGCGCACCGGCAGCGCTCATGCGTGCCCAGGATGCGCGCTGTACCGCTTCGTTGAAAGTGCCCGAAGCATCTGTCACCACAAACACTTCAAAGCCTTCAGCCAACGCAGCCAGGGTTGGGAACGTCACGCACACGTCCGTCACCACGCCGGCGATGATCAGTTGCTTGCGACCTGTCGCCTTCACTGCCTTGACGAAATCTTCGTTGTCCCAGGCATTGATCTGGCCAGGACGCGGAATGTATGGCGCGTCCGGGAACAGCTCTTTCAGCTCGGGCACCAGCGGGCCGTTGGGGCCGGTTTCGAAGCTGGTGGTGAGGATGGTCGGCAACTTGAAGAACTTGGCCACATCGGCCAGGGCCAACACGTTGTTCTTGAATTCGTTGGGCGAGAAATCCTGCACCAGGGAGATCAGGCCGGTCTGGTGGTCGACCAGCAATACGACGGCGTCATCTTTGTTCAAGCGTGTGTAAGTCATGCGAGTTAACTCCTTGGGTTTTTTAAATCAGAAGGCAAAGCACGAGCAACCGAATGCACCCCAGAAACCCTGGAAGTCACTGACCGGCGCATTGGAAAGCCGCGCTTTTTCATGGCTGTGGCTATGCACGCCGCACGGGCCGCTGCATTGATGCACTTGAGCCTGCAAGGGCGAACTCGGGCGCCAATGGCCCGGCACCTTGACCACCGGAGACCAGTCCGGCAGCACCGGCACACGCGGTGGTGCAAAATCTTCGAAGTCGCCGGCGCCATAGACCACCTTGCCGCCGACCACGGTCAGTACTGACTCGATCCACTTGATGGCCTCTTCGTCGACACTGAAAAAGTCCGCCGACAGTGCCGCCACATCGGCCAATTGGCCGACCTTGATCTGGCCTTTTTTGCCTTGTTCGGACGAGAACCAGGCGCTGCCGTGAGTGAACAACTCCAGCGCGGTAAGGCGCGGCAGGCCTTCGGCGTGCAGCTCCAGACCACCGACGGTGCGGCCGCTGACCATCCAGTACAACGAGGTCCACGGGTTGTAGCTCGACACCCGCGTAGCGTCGGTGCCCGCCCCCACCGGCACGCCTTCGGCGAGCATGCGCTTGATCGGTGGCGTGGCTTCGGCGGCCTTGGCCCCGTAGCGCTCAACGAAGTATTCGCCCTGAAACGCCATGCGGTCCTGGATCGCAATACCGCCGCCGAGGGCACGCACGCGCTCGATGTTTTTCGGCGTGATGGTTTCAGCGTGGTCGAAAAACCACGGCAGGCCATTGAACGGAATGTCGCGGTTGACCTTCTCGAACACGTCGAGCATGCGCGAGATGGATTCGTCATACGTGGCGTGCAGACGGAACGGCCAACGCTGCTCCACCAAGTGGCGCACCACCGGTTCCAATTCCTGCTCCATCGTCAGCGGCAGGTCGGGGCGCGGCTCGAGGAAGTCTTCGAAGTCTGCCGCCGAGAACACCAGCATCTCACCGGCGCCGTTGTGGCGCAGGTAGTCGTCGCCCTGATGCAGGGTCACGCTGCCTGTCCAATGTTTGAAGTCGCTGAGTTCTTCCTTGGGCTTTTGGGTGAACAGGTTGTAGGCGATGCGCACCGTCAGTTGCTCATCCTTGGCCAACTGTTCAATCACCGCGTAGTCGTCGGGGTAATTCTGGAAACCACCGCCGGCGTCGATGGCGCTGGTAAGGCCCAGGCGGTTGAGTTCACACATAAACTGGCGGGTCGAGTTGACCTGGTATTCCAGCGGCAGTTTCGGGCCTTTGGCGAGGGTTGAATACAGGATCATCGCGTTCGGCCGCGCCACCAGCATGCCGGTGGGATTGCCATGGCTGTCACGCACGATCTCGCCGCCCGGCGGGTTTGGCGTGTCCTTGGTGTAACCGGCCACACGCAGGGCGGCGCGGTTGAGCAAAGCGCGGTCGTACAGGTGCAAGACGAACACCGGGGTATCCGGTGCGGCCTGGTTGAGTTCGTCCAGAGTCGGCATGCGCTTCTCGGCGAACTGGAATTCGTTCCAGCCGCCGACCACGCGCACCCATTGCGGGGTTGGCGTGCGGTCGGCCTGGTCCTTGAGCATGCGCAGCGCATCGGCCAGCGACGGCACGCCTTCCCAGCGCAGCTCGAGATTGTAGTTCAGGCCGCCACGGATCAGGTGCAAGTGTGAGTCGTTAAGGCCTGGGATGACGGTACGGCCCTTGAGGTCGATGACCTGCGTACCACTGCCGCGCAGGGCCATGGCTTCGCCGTCGGTGCCGACGGCAACGAAACGCCCCTCGCTGATGGCGACAGCGGTTGCGCGCGGGTTTTCCCGGTCCACGGTGTGGAACTGGCCATTGAACAGAATCAGATCGGCGTTCATAGGGTTTCCTTTACAGAGGCTTCGAGCCAGGGAGCGAACAGGCGAGTGGCGGCGGGCATCAGCACGTACACCACCAGCAGCACGATGGTCAGGGTGATCAGAAAAGTGGCGACCACGTAATTGGACAGAAACGGGTGCAGGCGCAAGACCGGGCCCCAGATGATCGGGACCAGCAGGGTCAGCGGCAGAATCACGCACAGGGTGACGACCGCCTGTTTCCAGCGCGGCGGTTTGGCGGCGCTGTCGGCCAGGGGAGCGAACCAGAATTCGTTGACGGCGCCGATTTCGGTTTTATCGCCATCGGCCAACATAGGCGCGGCTTCGGCAATGAGGGTCTGGCGTTCGGGGGAGTCGAGCCAGCGTTCGAGTGCGTCGGTAGAGCTATAGCGCAATACGCAGGTAAACAGCGCGAGGGTGTTTTGCTTGCTGCGTACAACGTCGACGCCGAGGTGGCCGGGGCGTTCGCCGGCGATGCGGACGATGCGGCGTAGCCAGGCTTCGTAATCAGCTTCGCGGCCGGCTTTGATGAGATGTTTGACGACCAGGGTGACGACTTCGTCGGGGCCTGTTTTGGGTGTTGGGTCCATGGCTGCGTGTTTCCCCCTGAGAGCATTGAGCGATGGGGAGAGTTTGGTTGGGTTCCGGGCTGGGGAATTGGATGTATGTGCTGTTTGGCGGGTGTGTGGAAGCTGACCTGTGCATGCCGCTATGGAGTCTTACTCGGTCAAAACTGTGGGAGCGGGCTTGCTCGCGAAGGCGGTGTGTCAGCGGATGAATGAATTGACTGACCCACCGCATTCGCGAGCAAGCCCGCTCCCACAGTTGGATCTCCATACAGTAGCCCGCACTTCTGAGGTCATTGGAATGAGGATCAAAAGCACAAGCACGGCCCAGTGTGGGAGCTGGCTTGCCTGCGATGGTATCGACTGGGTGTACATGATGGTCCGAGGTCTCTGCATCGCAGGCAAGCCAGCTCCCACAGAAAGGCGGGCCGGTGTGTGCCGGTATGGAGTCTTACTCGGTTAAGCCATATGCTCAGCGATCCGCGCCCGTAACCAACGCTCCGCCGGGTCATTGTCATGCACCCCGCTCCACACCATCGACAACTCCGCTGCCTCGATCTCAAACGGCGGGTCTTCAGCCCGCAACGTTGTGCCTTCAGTCAACGCACAAGCCGCATAATCCGGCACTGTCGCGATAATCTGCGTGCCCGCCAACAGCGCCCTCAACCCACTGAACTGCGGCACCGCCAATACCACCCGTCGCGCTCGGCCGATGCGCGCCAGGTCCAGATCGATGTTCCCGCTCAAGTCCCCGGAAAACGAAACCATCGCATGTGGCCGCGCGCAGTAGTCATCCAGCGTCAGGGGCGCCGAGGCGTCATCTCCACGCAGCACCTTGCACGGAATATCGCGCAGTTTCTTGCGCTTGGCATTCGCCGGCAACTCCGTGGTGTAGCTCACCCCTACCGAAATCTCACCACTGGCCAACAACGCCGGCATCAACAAATAATTGGCCCGCCGCACCACCACCACAATCCCCGGTGCCTCCTCACGCAGTTGACTGAGCAACGGCGGAAACAGCCCGAACTCCGCATCATCCGACAGCCCGATGCGAAACACCGCGCAACTGGTGGACGGATCAAACGCCTTCGCGCGGCTGACCGCACCTGAAATAGTGTCCATGGCCGGCTGCAACTCCTTGAGGATAGCTACCGCGCGTGGCGTGGGCTCCATGCCCCGCCCATTGCGCAACAGCAATGGGTCGTCGAACAAATCCCGCAGCCGCCCCAGCGCGGCACTCACTGCCGGTTGGCCCATAAACAGCTTTTCGGCAACCCGGGTCAGGTTCTTTTCGAACATCAAGGCTTCGAAAATCACCAGCAGGTTCATGTCGACGCGGCGCAGGTCGTTGCGGTTCATGGCGCTATCCAGACGGTTTTCAGGTCGCCAGATAAGCACGCAAAACCGCTCCGTGATTGCACGCCTGTGCTGTCTTTTCCAGGCGCGCACCTGGCGAAATTAACAACGATTAACTCGTCAGCCAGACGGTCCGGCGCCAAGAATGAGGCCGTCTACACTGCATCCATTCACCGGGAACGCTCCCATCGACTGCGGATATTTGTCATGGCCAGACTTGAGCACGGTGCTCCCCGTTTATCCGCTACCGGCGGCCTGTGCCCTCGGCGCGAGCGAATTGCCAAGCAACTGATCCTCGCCAACCTCGGTGAAAGCCTGGCGATTGCCGACCTGGCCCAGGCCTGCGCCTTGTCCCGCAGCCATTTTTCCCGCGCGTTCAAGTGCAGCACCGGGCTGTCGCCCCAGGAGTGGATTCGCCAGCAGCGCATCCAAAGGGCCAAGGAATTGATCACCGGGTCGGCCATGAGCCTGACCCAAATCAGCCTGGAATGCGGGTTTTGCGACCAGGCGCACTTCTGCCATATGTTCACCCGCAGCGAAGGCGTCAACCCGATGACCTGGCGAAATCACCACTCCAGCAAGCCGCAGGTGATTGCGGCCTAGTGGTCTTTATCTGCCTGGAATATGCTGCGCAGATCCTTTTCGATGAGCATTGGCCGCCATGAGTGATCTCAGCGACCAGGCCGTGCATTTCGGCCCCTACCGCGTCCACCCGCACCAGCGTCTGGTGCTGGAGGCCGGTCGCCCGTTGCGCCTGGGACGGCGCGCGGTGGACATTCTGCTGATCCTGCTGGAGCAGGCCGGCAACGTGGTGAGCAAGCAGGAACTGATCGCGCGGGTCTGGCCCAAAAGCGTGGTCGAAGACGGCAACCTGCGCGTGCACATGGCGGCGTTGCGCAAGGCGCTGGGCGACGGCCAGGCCGGGCAGCGTTATATCGTGACGGTGGCCCAGCGCGGCTACAGTTTTGTGGCGCCACTGAGCATCGAACCGATGACGATTCCCGCCGACGGCATGCCCCACAGCCAAGGCCATAACCTGCCGCTGCGCCACACGCGGATGATCGGCCGTCAGGCGCTGATCGATGCGCTGGTGCGCCAGTTACCCCAGCAGCGCTTCATTACCCTGACCGGCGCCGGTGGCATCGGCAAAACCACCGTGGCACTGCGAGTGGCGGAGTTGCTGATCGGGCACTATCGCGACGGCATTCACCTGCTTGACCTGGCGCCACTCAGCACGCCGTCGATGATCCTGCCCAACCTCGCCGCCTTGCTCGACCTCACGCCCACCGAGCATGAACCCCTGGTGACCTTCGCCCGCAGCCTGCACGCGCGCCAGTTGCTGCTGGTGATCGATAACTGCGAACACCTGCTGGACGACATTGCACTGATCAGCGAAACCCTGCTGCGTCACGCACCCAACCTTCATATTCTGGCCACCAGCCGCGAAGCCTTGCGCGCCGAGGGCGAATACGTGCAACGCCTGGAACCCCTGGCGTGCCCGCCTGCCACCGGCAACCGCGCCCAGGCCCTGGGTTACCCGGCGCTGCAACTGCTGGTCGAGCGCGCGATGTCCCATCAGGACAGCTTTGAACTGAGCGAAGCCGAGTTGCCGCTGGCCATCGACATCTGCCAGCGCCTGGACGGTATTCCGCTGGCGATCGAGCTGGTGGCGGCGCAGATCGAACGCTTCGGCCTGTCGGGGTTACTGGTGCAGATGGAGGACAATTTCCGCCTGCTCACCCGTGGCCGCCGCAGCGCCCTGCCCCGTCAGCAAACCCTGCGCGCCACGCTGGACTGGAGCTTCGACTTGCTCACGCCCTGCGAGCAGATTTGCCTGCGCCGCCTGGCAGTGTTTCGCGGCGGCTTCAGCCTCGCCAGCGCAGCGGCGGTGATCGCCGAGGAACGCATCGCGCCGGACGAGGTGCTGGGCTCGATCCGCCAATTGGTGGCCAAGTCGTTGCTCAACGTAGAAGCCGGCGATGACACCATGGTGTACCGCCTGCTGGACATTACGCGCACCTATGCGCTGGAAAAACTCAGTGTCGCCGATGAACTCGACGCCACCCGCGAGCGTCACGCGGCGCGCCTGCTGGCGTTGATGGACCAGGCGCAGGGCGACTGGGAACTGATCGCCACTCAGCCCTGGATCGACCGCTATGCACCGCTGCGCGAAGACATTCGCGCGGCGCTCGATTGGTGCCTGGGCGACCCGGGCGCACACCTGCTGGGCATTCGTCTTACCGTCAGCGCAATGCCGTTGTGGCAGGAGTTGTCGTTGCTGCGCGAACACGGGCTGTACGTGGGCAAAGCCCTGGCCCGACTGGCGCAGTCGAATACGCCGAACCCGCGGTTGCACATGGCGCTGCAATTGGCGATGGGCAGTTTTTCCTATCACGCTCAGGGCGGCACGCCGCACACCGTCGAGGCGTTTGCCTGCGCCCAGCGACTGGCGCAAGCCGGCAAAGACCTGGCTGGCCAGCTGCGCGCAGTGTCTGGGCAAATGGCGGTCAACCTGTGCAGCGGCAACTACCGTGAGGCATTGGCGCAGAGCCTGTATTTTGATCAACTGGGCCCGCAAACCGAGCCTCTATTGGACCTCAGCGCCCAACGCCTGCGGGTGTTGGCGCAACACTTTGCCGGCCATCAGACGCTGGCGCTGCATAACGCCGAACAGGTTATCCAGCGCATGGCCCAGAGCGGCCATCTCAACCGGTTTACCCATGGTTTTGGCGTGCAGTACGACCAGAGCGTGGCCTCGCTGACGATTCTCGCGCGCGTGCTGTGGCTGCGTGGCTTTGCGCAGCGGGCGTGGCGTACCGCCAACCAGGCGCTGGAGCTGGCATTGCAGATCAACCACGGTACGTCGATTTGCTACACCCTGGCCCTGGCCGGTGTGGTGATCGCTCGCTACAACGGCGACAGCGCTTCGGCGGGCGCTTTGCTGGAACTGTTGCTGCAACAGGCGCAGAAACACGCGGTGCCGTTGTTTCATACCTGGGCACAACACTATGAAGGCACGGCGCTGCCTGAGCAGTTGCAGGGGCTCGGCCTGGTGCGCGATACCCTGGTGACCTTCAATGCGGCCCCGGCGGATGACGCGGTCTTTGAGCGTGCCAGAAGCGGCGCCGCCGGTTGGTGCTCAGCGGAGATTCTGCGGGTGCGCGCCGAGGCTATGCCAGATGCCAGCGCCGCCGAAACGCTGCTGCTGGAGGCCCTCGACCTGGCCCATCAGCAAGGTGCCCTGGCCTGGCAGTTGCGCAGTGCTACATTCCTGGCGCGATTATGGCAAAACCAGGGTCGGCTGACAGCGGCCCGTGACCTGTTGAACTCAATTTACGGACAGTTTACCGAAGGCTTTGCCACTGCAGACCTAACCTGCGCACGCGGCCTGCTCGACGAGTTGCAAGACAAACGGCCGGCCTGAAAACGGCCCCAGGTAATGCCCATAGCCCTGCTGCAAGTGCGCCACCTGGGCCGGGTCGCGCAGTTGCGCCAGGGCATGGCTGCGTGCACTGTTGAGCAGCCGATACCGCAACGGGCCGGGGCCGGGCTCTACCTCCAGCATCGACATGCCGGCCAGACGCGTGAGCAAATAACCCAGGTCGGCGTGTTCCAATTCGGTACCGACGACTAACGCGGTCAGGGACGGTAAGGTCACCGCCATTTTGAACAACGCCAATTGCAAGTACAGCCAGCGTTCCGGCAGGCTCAAGCGCCCATAGGTCCAATCCAGCGCAGCCGCCAGGGATTGATGCCGCTCCACTGCCGTGCGCCGGCCACGGACAAGCACCTGCAAACCTCTGCGCAATTGCGCCTGCAAGCCATGGACGCCAAGGGTATCGACCTGCGCGGCCGCCAACTCCAGAGCAAGTGGAATACCGTCGACGCGTCGGCAGATATCGCGCAGCGGCGCCAGGTCCTGAGGCCGCAAGGCAAAACCCTGTTGCCCGGCACGCACCCTCGCGACAAATAGCTGCACCGCCGGGTACGCCATCGCCTGTTCGACACTGGCCCACGCCGACGGTATTGGCAGCGCCAGCGCTGGCACGCGCTGCACCCATTCGCCCGGCAACTGCAGGGTTTGGCGACTGCTCAGGAGCACCGTGACCTGCGGCGCGCGCGCGCGCAGGGTACGTATCAGGTGACGGCAGGCGCCGAGCAGCAAATCGGCGCCATCCAGCACCAGTAACAGGTGCCGCCCGGCCAATTGATCGCACAGCTCAGCGGCACTGCCACACGGCGCAAGGTCCATCGCCTGGGCCAGGTGGCGCAGCAGGGTCATGGGGGCGTCCACGGTTGCCAGGTCAACCCACCACACGCCGTCGCGATAACGCGGCAGCACACGTTCGGCCAACGCCAGGGCCAGGGTGCTTTTACCGACGCCAGCGCAACCGGTGAGGGTCAGCAACGGTTGCGCGGCCAGGCGCCGCGCCAGCGTGCCGATTAAGGCATCACGGCCGATCACCGGGCTCAGCCGCGCAGCCAGGTTGTGCCGGGGCACCGTCGCCGCAACAGCCAGTGGCGCAGCGAAACAATAGCCGCGCTGCGGTTCATTGAGGATGTAGCGCGCCCCGTCCAGGGCTCGACGCAACGCGGCGATGTGCACGCGCAGGTTGTTTTCTTCCACCACGCTGCACGGCCAAACTCGGGCGATCAAGGCCGCTTTGCTGACAAATTGCCCCGGGGTCTCCAACAGCACCGTGAGGATATCCAGTGCACGCCCACCCAATGGCACCGGCAGGCCGATCTTGCTGACCAGGCGCTGTTGCCGGTGAAAGGTGAACGGACCAAAGCTCATTGCATGAGGGTGATTCATTTGTGCACATGCGCTGGAACACCCGGCCTAGGGCGTCTGCGCATCCTCTTCCATGGGCCTTTGGCTATCTTGCCAGCTACCCGTGACAGGACAATGCTGGCACGGGGAGCGATACGGACTTTTGGGTGCGCGAGACGGCCATCCTGTCGTTAACTGAACTGCTGTCGGTATTGGGTAGGGTTAAGGCCGAGCTTTTCACTGAACAGAAAGCGCATGTGCCGCACGCTGCCAAAGCCTGCGTGGAACGCGACGGTTTTAAGCGGCAGGTCGGTGGTTTCCAGCAGGTGCCGGGCGCGATCAATGCGCGCGCCCTGCAGGAAGGCCATGGGCGTCATCTGCACTTCTTTGGCGAACAGCCGCGCGAAGTGGCGGGCACTCATGCCTGCCAGCGCGGCCATGGAGTCGATGGTGAACGGTTGATGCAACTGCGCCAGCACGTGGTTCTGCACCCGGGTGATCGCCGTTTCATGGGGCGCTACGGCGGCGGTCATCGGGCTGAACTGGGCCTGGCCGCCCTGGCGCTTCATCACCACTAACAGCACTTTGGCGACTTCGACCGCCACTTGCTTGCCGTGGTCCTGGGCGACGATGGACAGCGCCAGGTCGATGCCGGCGGTGACGCCGCCCGAGGTGATCAAACGCCCGTCCTGCAAGTAGATGCGATCGGTCTCGACGATAGCCTCCGGAAACGCCTTGATCAGGCGTTCGGTGTAGTGCCAGTGGGTGGTGACGCGGCGGCCGTCCAGCAACCCTGCATGCCCGAGCACAAAGGCACCGGTGCAGATTGAACCGAAGCGCCTGGCCCTGGGCGCTGCGGCCTTGAGCCAGGGCAACAGGTCGGGATGGCATTCGTTATAGGCGCCGGGCCCGCCGGGCACCAGTAACAAGTCATAGGCGTCATCGGCCTGGCCCAACACCACGTTCGGTTGCACGCTGACGCCATTGGAGGCGCGCAACGGGCCGGGTTCGGTACCGACGGTGAGGATTTCATAGTGAGCCGCGGTCGGCAGGTAACGGTTCGCGATGGAAAACACTTCAAGCGGCCCGGCCATGTCGAGCAGAAGGAAGTCCGGAAATAGCGCCATGGCCACGGTTTGCATAAAGAGAACGTCCATCAAGAAGAAAGGGCGGCGGGCATTATGACACGCCTTTAACTGTCAACTGTATAGAGACAGTTATTCAAATTTCAGCTTCTTAATGAATATTTCAGTAACCAGTAACCTTCTTCTCAACGCAAGCGAACTGCATCTCGCAGCCCACGCTCACTTGAGGACAAGACCATGCTGACCCTTCGCAAAGCTTCCGAACGCGGCGCCGCCAATCACGGTTGGTTGAAGTCGTTCCACACCTTCTCGTTCGCCAACTACTGGAACGCCGACGAGCAAGGTTTCTCCGACCTGTTGGTGATCAACGATGACCGCGTTGCCGCCGGCAAAGGCTTCGGCCAGCACCCGCACCGCGACATGGAGATTTTCTCCTATGTGCTTGAAGGCGCCCTGGAACACAAGGACACCCTGGGCACCGGCTCGGTGATTCGCCCCGGCGACGTGCAACTGATGAGCGCTGGCAGCGGCGTGGCGCACAGCGAGTTCAACCACAGCCAGAACCGTGGCGTGCACTTCCTGCAAATCTGGATCGTGCCGAATGAAGCCGGTGCCGAGCCGCGCTATCAGCAAGAGCATTTCAGCGATGCGCAGAAACGCGGGCGCTTGCAGTTGATCATCTCGCCGGATGGCGCCGGCGGTTCGCTGAACGTTCGCCAGGATGCACGGGTGTATGCCGGGCTGTTCAACGGCGACGAAGCCGCGAGCCTGGATTTGCCGCCAGAGCGCCACGTGTACATTCATGTGGCCCGTGGCAGCGTCGAGGTCAACGGTCAGCGCCTGCAGGAAGGTGACGGCGCCCGCGTGCGGGATGAACGCCAGATCCGCCTGAGCCACGGCGAAGACGCCGAAGTGCTGGTGTTCGACCTGCGCCCTCAGGAACTGCCGCAGCGGCCTTGATGCTGAGCGCGATGGCCCGCCCCAAAACGGGTCATCGCTGGCGTCGATAGTCACCATCAGCTCAATGAAGTTCTCTTAAAAAATGCAACGCGTAACATCAAACCCATACAGAACGACACCCAACTAAAACACTCGGAGCACACACTCATGAAACGCCAAATCTTGCTTAGCCTCGCTTTCTCGGTACTCGCTGCAAATGCTTTTGCTCACCCTGTTGTCGCTGAAGGCGGCGCGGATCGCCTGATGGAAAGCCGTGTTGCTGAAGGTGGTTCCGACCGCCTGCAAGGCAACCGCGTTGCTGAAGGCGGTGCGGATCGCTTGCAGGAACGTGGTCTGGCCGAAGGTGGCGCGGATCGTCTGCAGGAACGTGGTCTGGCCGAAGGCGGCGCGGATCGTCTGCAGGAACGTGGTCTGGCCGAAGGTGGCGCGGATCGTCTGCATAGCAACAACGCATAACCCTCGCTGTTGGCGAGGCACCCCAAACCGGCCTGATCAGCCGGTTTTTTTTCGTCTTCGATTAATGCAGGTCGCGGTCGATCCATATCACCGCCTTGCTAATCTGCAGCCGCACTCGCTACACAGTTCGGAGGTGTCGCGTCCCAGCGCTCGGGCCATTTTGATCGCTGCCCACGCGCCTTCTTTGTTCAGTCCCAAACGCTTAAGCCTCCCGCACCTTGACCTTCAAGTGCCGCGCATACCAGGGCCGCTGCGGTACTCGCTTGAACAGGCCCTTGAGCATGTCTTCGTCAGAACCAAAGGTGATGCGCAGCGCCAGCTTCATGATTTCCGGGTCCATCTCCATGGAACGCCCCACCTGCAAGCCCGGCGTGGTGCTGCAACCGTGGGTGTCCGGGCCGAGCCAGGGGTCGCTGACTTCAACCCAGCGCCCCGGCGCGAACCACGGCACACCGTTGACCTCCAGCCGCCTGACTTCACCCGGATTGAACCGATCGTGGGCGCGAAACCAATCCTCGACGCGGTCGTCGATCCAGCCGTGGAAGTGCCAGAACACCGGGTTGACGTGGGAGGAGAACGGGTCGCCGAGAAAGTCGTTTTCCGGTGCGTACCAACGCGCGGCGAAGTCCGACGGATCGCGGGCGAATGGCACCGGGGCGCCGTTGGACGGGTCGCGGGGTACCGAGGCCCAGCGCATGTGCAGCCAGTCATGCAGGCCCAGTTCCATCTCCGAGCCGAGTTGCCCCAGGCTCAGTTTGGCCAGGTAACGCGGGTCGCGGTACTGGGATTCCCACACTTGAAAGTTGCTGTGGTAGGTCTCTGCCGCCTTGATATCGCTGACCCATTGGGTGTAATCGCTGTCGTCGGGGGCCGACCAAGTGGGCGGCAGCGCAAAGCCATCATGGTTGTCGAAGTAACGCACGAAACCCAGGCGATCACGCTCCAGCGCCGGCTGGGGTTCCGGGAAAGCCGGCCATGAAGGCAGGTCCTGCATTGAACGGGCAGTACCGAGCATGTGCCGGTGCATGAAAAAGAAGTCGATACCCGAACCGTTGCGGTCCTTGTGCTTGCCGCGCGCGTCGCGCTCCTGGCCGCGTGGCCCGGGTTGCCAGCCAATACCGCGCAACGCCTCGCGCTTTTCCTCGGAGAGTTTGTGCCACTGGTCGCGGGTGGCGTGCCACAGTTGGTGGAACAGTCGGTGCTCGGGAGCGATCAGCCATGCCAGCAAGGTCGGGTTGAGGCCAATGCGCTGGCGGGCTTCGGGAAACAGCTGTTTGTGCGCGATAAAACGGTTGTCGCGCTCGTTCAATGCAAGGGGACGGTCCAGATCGAGGATGGTGCCGCTGAGGGTGCCGCTGCCCGCATTGCCGAAGTCGGCCCAGACTTCATCCAGGCTCATTTTGAATTCATAGGCGGGTACGCCTGCGGCCGAATCGCGATCAATCAGGCGCCAGTACAACACCTTGCTGTCGCCCGTGACCAGGTCTCCCAATAGGCGGTAACGCGGTTCAGCATCGGCGCGCAGGTTACTGGCGGTATCGAGATAGCCGCGCAGGCCACGGCCACGGGGGGCGACATCAAGCAGCAGCTCAAGGCCGTGCTGCGGCAAGCCTTTCAGTCCGCCATCTGCCCCTTCCAGACGCACGCTCCACACGCCGCGCAAGCTGTTTGCCAAGTGCTGACCATTGGTGTCGGCGAGGTCTACCGTGGCTTCGCCGGGAGTGATCGGGAATTCTTCACGCGTCAGCTCGCGATGGGCATAAAAGGCCGCCGGCACGGCAGCGCCGGTCAGTGCCAGGCCTGCGATGAAGCCACGTCGAGAGAGGGTCATTGTCTACCTTAGGAAGCTGCGTGATCAGAGCTAGAACGTTTGCAGCCGCGCAAAATTTACCGCCTTGCCCTCCCCGCCTAAATTTCCCCCGCCATCGCTCGTTCCTCCCTGATAGCAAAGGCCTCAACTGACTGAGATGGCAATGACAAAACCACGTTCGAAAAAGGCGCTGTTTCTGGGCCTGCCGCTGGCACTGGCCGTCTGTGCCGGCGCCGGTTTCCTGGTCTGGGATCACTGGTTCAAGGGCAATGCCGGCTACCCGCTGGAGGTGATCAAGCAGGCCAATGAGATGCAGGACCGTTTGTTGTCCTTTGACAGCCATATCACCGTGCCGCTGAATTTCGGCACCGCCGGCAATGAGGCCGACAAGGATGGCAGCGGCCAGTTCGATTTGGCCAAGGCCAGTCGCGGGCGCTTGTCCGGCGCTGCGTTGACGATTTTCGGCTGGCCGGAAATCTGGAACGGTGCCAACGCCCCGCACAAGCCTACCGACGGTTTTGTCGAAGAGGCGCGCCACGAGCAGGAGGTGCGTTACAAAATCATCTCCGGCATGGTGCGCGATTTCCCCAATCAGGTGGGCATCGCCTACACCCCGGATGATTTCCGGCGCCTGCATGGCGAGGGCAAATTTGCGATCTTTATCAGCATGCTCAACGCCTACCCGCTAGGTGATGACCTGAACCAGTTGGACCTTTGGACAGCGCGTGGCATGCGCATGTTTGGTTTCAGCTATATCGGCAACAATGCCTGGTCGGACTCCTCGCGCCCACTGCCGTTTTTCAATGACACCACCGACGCCCTTGAAGGGCTGTCGCCGATCGGTCAGCAGGCGGTGCAACGCCTGAACGACCTGGGGGTGATCATCGATGTGTCGCAGATGTCGACCAAGGCGCTGGAGCAAGTCGCACAACTGAGCCGTACGCCGATGGTCGCCTCCCACTCGGCCCCACGTGCTTCGGTGGACATCCCGCGCAACCTCAGCGACAAGGAACTGCAACTGATCAAGCACAGCGGCGGCGTGGTTCAGGTGGTGGGCTTCCCGGCCTATCTGCGCCCGCTGAGCCAGCCGACCCAGAACAAGCTCAACAGCCTGCGCGCACGGTTTGATCTGCCGCCACTGCCGAACCTGGCCATGGCCTTGATGCCCGGCGACCCGATCATCGCCGCCTGGTCCGAGCAGAAGTTCGGCCAGTACGCCAGCGCGCTCTACGCCATTCTTGAAGAAGAGCCCAAGGCGACCCTCAAAGACTTCGGTGATGCGATCGACTACACCGTGCGCAAGATCGGCATCGATCACGTGGGCATCGCCTCGGACTTCAACGACGGCGGCGGCATCCAGGGCTGGAACGACGTGAGCGAAGTGCGCAACGTCACCGCCGAGCTGATCCAGCGCGGCTACTCCGAAGCCGATATCGCCAAGCTGTGGGGCGGCAACTTCCTGCGGGTGTGGGACCAGGTACAAAAAGCCGCCAAACCCTTGGCCAATCGCTAATCAGCCGTGAAATAAGTCCATGACCGACCGCCGTACGTTTCTCAAACAGGCTGGTGTGTTCGCCGCCAGCCTGCCGCTGGGCGCCGCGATGCTGCCACACGCCAGCGCCGCCACACCGGCAGCCACCCCATGGACGGGGCTCAAGCAGCTGTTTAATCAGGACCCGAATTACCTGCACTTCTCCAACTTCCTCGTGGCCTCGCACCCCAAGCCGGTGCGCGACGCCATTGAGCGCTACCGTGTGCAGATCGACCGCAACCCCGGGCTGGCAATGGACTGGGACCTGCAGGAAACCTGGAAGCGTGAAGGCCAGGTGCGCGAATGGGCCGGTCGCTACCTGGACGCCAAACCTGCGCAGATCGCCCTCACCGGCAGCACCTCCGAAGGCCTGGCGATGATCTACGGCGGCATCAAGGTGCGGCCCGATCAGGAAATCCTGACCACGGTTCACGAGCACTATGCGACGCAGAACAGCCTGAATTTTCGCGTACTCAAGGAAGGCACCCAGGTGCGCCGGATCAGCCTGTTCGAGCAGGCAGCCCAGGTTTCTGTCGACGAGGTACTCGGCAACATCAAACGCAATATCCGCCCGAACACCCGCGTGCTGGGCATGACTTGGGTGCAATCCGGCAGCGGTGTGAAGCTGCCCATCGGCGAAATCGGCCAGCTGGTAAATGAACACAACCGCAACCGCGACGAGAAGGACCGCATCTTGTATGTGGTCGACGGCGTGCACGGTTTCGGCGTGGAAAACCTGGATTTTCCGGCAATGAACTGCGACTTCTTCATCGCCGGTACCCATAAATGGATGTTCGGCCCACGCGGCACAGGGCTGGTGTGCGCCCGTGACGCCGAGAATAAATACGTCACGCCGATGGTGCCGACCTTCTCTGAAGACACCGATTTCGCCACCACCATGACCCCCGGCGGCTACCACGCTTTCGAGCATCGCTGGGCGGCCGACGAAGCCTTCAAATTGCACCTGCAGTTGGGCAAGGCGCAGGTGCAGGCGCAGATTCACGCGCTTAATACCGAGTTGAAAAACCAGCTGCTGGCCCATCCGCAGATCGAACTGGTCACGCCGCGCAGCCCCGAGCTGTCTGCCGGCTTCACGTTCTTCCGGGTCAAGGGCCAGGACAGCGACGAAGTAGCCGCCTACATGATGAAAAACCGCGTGGTGATCGACTCGGTATACCGCGACGCCGGCCCGGTGATTCGTACCTCTCCCGGCCTGCTTAACAGCCGCGATGAAATCCAGCGCTTCATGGCCTTGCTCAGCCCGCGCCTGTGACGCCCCTTTTTTCTTTGAACGAGATGCCCACATGAATCCATCCCGACTCAAGCCCCTGGCAGCCCTGACGCTGGCCGCCCTGTGCGGCGCAATGCTGCCAACCCTCGCCCACGCCGCAGCGCCGCAGCCCGGCAAGGTGTTCAAGGACTGCAAGGACTGCCCCGAAATGGTCGTATTGCCTGCGGGCACGTTCACCATGGGCACCCCGGAAGACGAAGTCGGCCGCGAGCCGGATGAAGGCCCGATGCATGACGTGACCTTCGCCAAGCCGTTCGCCATGAGCCGCTTCCAAGTGACTGCCGGTGAGTGGGACAGCTACGTACGCCAGTCCGGCGTGAAGATCGCCAATGGCGATGAACGCCCGGGCCGCGAATGCGTCGCCAGCAAGCCGCGCTATCCGCAAGGCCCGCGCCAGCCGGCGGTGTGCATGGACTTCGAGGATGTCGAGCACTACGTGGCGTGGCTCTCGAAAAAAACCGGCCAGACGTACCACATGGTCAGCGAAGCGCAGCGTGAATATGCCGCGCGAGCAGGTTCGAGCGGTTCATTCCCCTTCCCGTTTGATGCCGGCAAGGGTTACAGCATCGCCGAACACGCCAACACCTACGGCCCGTCGGACGGCTACAGCTACTCCTCGCCGGTGGGCAGTTATCCGCCGAACGCGTTCGGCATGTATGACATGCACGGCAACGTCTACGAGTGGACCGCCGACTGCTTCAACGACAACTACATCGGCGCACCGACGGATGGCAGCGCCTGGCTGACCGGTAAATGCGAGTTCCGCCGCATCCGTGGCAACGACTGGGGCGAGGCCCCGGTGTTCTCCCGCTCCGGCAATCGCAATGCACTGATCCCCGACAATCGCGGCGACTGGATCGGCTTTCGCGTAGTGCGGGAGCTGTAGAACCGCCCGTTAAATTAAACCTCCTCCCCGTCGTTTTACAGGTGTGTGCGCTCCATTGATTGCGGCGCGCCACCGCCCTCTACGTCATCCAGGCCATTCTTCACGCAGGGAACCTCCATGAGCAAACAGACACGCGGGGTGATCAATGAATTGTTCACCCTGCTCAAACCTTTCCGCCTGATTGTGGTGGCCTCGATCCTGCTCGGCATGGTCGGCGGCCTCAGCGTCACGGTGCTGCTGGCCACGATCAATAATGTGCTGCACAGCGACAGCGGCTTGAGCAACACGGTGGTCGGGGCCTTTGCCGGGCTGTGCCTGTTGGCGCTGGTCAGCTCGATTTTTTCCGACATCGGCACCAACTATGTCGGCCAGAAGATCATCGCCAAACTGCGTAAAGAGCTGGGGGAAAAAGTGCTCTCGGCGCCAATCGAGCAGATCGAGCGCTACCGCAGCCACCGGCTGATTCCCGTGTTGACCCATGACGTAGACACCATCAGTGACTTCGCTTTTGCATTTGCGCCACTGGCGATTTCCCTGACCGTCACCCTCGGCTGCATGGGCTACCTGGCGATGCTGTCCTGGCCAATGTTCCTGATTATGGTGGTGGCGATCATCATCGGCACGGTGGTCCAGTACATCGCTCGCGGCCGTGGGATCAAGGGCTTCATGCAGGCTCGCGATGCAGAAGACGATTTGCAAAAACACTACAACGCCATCGCCGAGGGCGCCAAGGAGCTGCGCATTCACCGCCCGCGCCGGCATCGCATGTTTGTCTCGGGGATCGAGCGCACGGCGGACAACATCTGCGACATGCAGATTCGCTCGGTGAATATTTTCGTGGTCGCCAAGACCCTCGGTTCGATGCTGTTCTTTGTGGTGATCGGCTTGGCGCTCGCCTTGCAATCGTTGTGGCCAAGCGCCGACAAATCGGTGATGAGCGGGTTCGTGCTGGTGCTGCTATACATGAAAGGCCCGCTGGAACACTTGATAGGCACGCTGCCGATCGTCAGCCGGGCACAGATTGCGTTTCGCCGCATCGCCGCGCTGTCGGAGCAGTTCTCTTCACCGGAGCCCCATCTGCTATTGAGCGACCACGGCCACCAGAGCACACCCGTGCAGAGCCTGGAACTCAATGAGGTGTCCTACAGTTTCCCGCCCACCGAAGGCAGCGCACCTTTCCGTCTCGGCCCGGTGAACCTGAAGATCGAGAAAGGCGACATTGTGTTTATCGTCGGCGAAAACGGTTGCGGCAAAACCACGCTGATCAAGTTGTTGCTGGGCCTCTATGCACCGCAACAGGGTGAGATCCGCCTCAATGAGCAACGGGTCAGCGCGGTTAACCGCGATGACTATCGCCAGTTGTTCACGACGATTTTCGCCGATTACTACCTGTTCGACGACGTGGTTCAGGGCGACACGCATATACCCGAAGACGCCAACACCTATCTGCAGCGCCTGGAAATTGCACACAAAGTCAGCGTGCTGGACGGCAAATTCACCACCACTGACCTCTCCACCGGCCAACGCAAACGCCTGGCGCTGGTCAATGCCTGGCTCGAAGAGCGCCCGGTACTGGTGTTTGACGAATGGGCGGCGGACCAGGACCCGACCTTCCGGCGGATCTTCTACACCGAGCTGCTGCCGGACCTCAAGCGCCTCGGTAAAACCATCATTGTGATCTCCCATGACGACCGCTACTTCAATGTCGCTGACCAATTGGTGCGCATGGAAGCAGGACAGGTCATCACCCAATTGCAGCCTGCGTAAATAGTTTGAATTCTCATTCCGGTTTTTTACTCCCCGTGCGTCTAATTAAGAATCGCTAACAACTACACAAACCTTAAAACCATTAAGAGTGAGATACATGTCAGCATTTCCGGGGCTTCCACGTTTCACCAGGGCACTGTTCATGCGTCGCATGCTGGTGCCAAGCTTCAGCGCCACTGCCTTCAGCATGGCGCTGGCATTGCCGTTAAGCGCTCAGGTACAGGCTCAGGAAGCCGATCTGAATGTTCCTGCACAGCCGCTTGCCGGCGCACTGCAGGCCTTGGGCAGCCAGTCGGGCATGCAGGTGCTGTACAGCGTTGACGACGTGCAGGGCAAGCGCAGTCAGCCTGTGAGCGGGAAAATGGCGCCTGCACAGGCCCTGGCGCAGATGCTGGTGGGGACCGGCGTCACGTTTACCGTTCAGGGCAACACCGCCAACGTACGCGCCAGAGCCACGGGCGACTCACTGGAGCTGGACGCTACCAACATCAATGCGCGGGCGGTTGAGTCGGCTTATGGCCCGGTCGATGGGCTGGTCGCCAGCCGCAGCGGCACCGGTACCAAGACGGATACGCCGATCCTGGAAATCCCGCAGACCGTCAACGTGGTCACCGCCAAGCAAATCGAAACCCAGGGCGCTCGCAACCTGACGCAAGCGCTGCGCTACACGCCTGGCCTGAACACCGGCGGTTTCACTGATCGCAACGCCATCGCGGACGAAATCACCAGCCGTGGCTTCGCTCCAACCCAGCTCTACCTGGACGGTGCCTACCTGCCGTACGCCGGCAGCCTGGGGGGCGCACCGCAGATCGACCCGTACACCCTGGAACGCATCGAAGTGCTCAAGGGCCCGGCGTCGGTGCTGTACGGGCAAAACCAGCCGGGCGGCCTGATCAACATGGTGTCCAAGCGCCCCACCACGGAACAGCGCACCCAGGTCAAGATCGGCGCAGGCAGCTACAGCCGCCTTAACGGCGCAATCGATACCAGCGGCCCGATCGATGACCAGAAAGAATTCAGCTACCGCGTGATCGCACTGGGCAAAAAAGGTAACCAGCAGGTCGACCATACCCACAGCGAACGCATGCTGTTGGCGCCAAGCCTGACCTGGGCGCCGAACGATGACACCTCGCTGACCGTGCTGGCGCAGATCCAGCGCGATAACGGCCTGGAAGATTATCAGGCGCTGCCGCGCTTTGGTTCCCTGGAGCGAGGCCCCGGCGGCCAGCGTATCGACCGCAATTTCTTCTCCGGCGACTCGAACTGGAACGACTACAAACGTGACCAGTTTGTGCTGGGCTATGACTTCACCCACAACTTCACCGAAGACCTCAAATACCGCTCCACCGCGCGCTATACCGACGTGCGAGACGACTACAAGGGTTTCTACCTGCGCAGCTTCGTCACCAACGGCGGCGTGGTGGATCAAACCCGGGCCAATCGGGTGAAACTCGACTGGCGCCAGCACAACACTGCCTACACCATCGATAACAACCTGGAATACAAATTCAACACTGGCATCCTCGAGCACACCACGCTCGTGGGCCTGGATTACCGCAACTTCAACCGCAAATACACCGGCTACAACGCCTACAACGTGCTGCCGATCAACCTGTACGGCGCCAACAACAACTACGACACCAGCAGCGTGATGCCGGTCAAAGACACCCAATGGGACAACACCGTGCGCCAGACCGGCGTGTACCTGCAGGACCAGATCAAACTGGACAAATGGATCCTGACCATCGGCGGCCGCCACGACTGGGCCGAAGTTGAAAACAAGGACCTGCTGGCGCGCACCATCACCGAGCAGCGTGACCACAAGTTCACCGGCCGTGTGGGCCTGACCTATGTCACCGATTTCGGCCTCGCACCTTACGTCAGCTACTCCGAATCGTTCCTGCCAACCGTGGGCACCAGCGCACCGCAGCGCGGCGGTAAAGCGTTCCTGCCGGTCGAAGGCGAGCAGTACGAAGTCGGTGTGAAATACCAACCGTTCGAGAAGACCCTGATCACTGCGTCGGTGTATCAGATCAAGCAGAAAAACGTGCTGAGCAGCGATAACGAATACCCGCAGTACTCGACCCAGCAGGGCCAGGTGCGCTCGCGCGGTGTTGAACTGGAGGTCAAATCCACTCTCGACAATGTCGACATCCTGGCGGCGGCGTCCTACCTCGATGCGTTCTACATCAAGAACAACTACAACAACACCGGTAACCGTACCGAGCAACAAGCGCCGGTCTCAGCCTCGTTGTGGGTCGACTACCACTTCGCCCAGGCCGTGCTCAATGGCCTGACCTTTGGCGCAGGCGCCCGCTACACCGGTCCGAAACCGGGTGACGCGGCCAACTCGTTCGACGTTCCAGGCTTCGTCGTCTACGACACCACCGTCAGCTACGACATGAGCAAAGTGTCGCCGAGCCTGCGTGGCGTTCAAACCAGCCTGAACGTACAGAACGTGTTCAACCGCGAATACGTCTCCCACTGCAACTACTCGTTCGGTTGCTACTACGGCCAGGAACGTGTGGCGTCACTGGACGTAACCTACGACTTCTAAAGCTCACCGCGCACAAAAAAACCGGGCCAGGCCCGGTTTTTTTGTGCCGGCGATTCAGCCAGCCAGTGCAGCGCGCAGCGCCTGGCTCAATTGCGCGTAAACGCCATCCACTTCCGGTACCACGCTTTGCAGGCGCAGGAAGTCGTGGATCAGGCCCTCGTATTCGATCAGCTCCACCCTCACCCCCGCGGCTTGCAAGCGCTGTGCGTAGGCGCGGCCTTCGTCCAGCAGAGGATCATGCCCGGCCACTGCGATCAACGCCGGGGCCATGCCCTTAAAAGTGCTCGCGAGCAGCGGCGAGAAGCGCCAGTCCAGGCGGTCTGCCGGCTCGCGCGCATAGTGGCGGTAAAACCATTCCAGTGTTTCGCTTTCCAGCAGGTAACCCTCGCCGAACAATTCGGTTGAAGGGCTACGGGTGGAGGCGTCCGTCACCGGATAACACAACAATTGCCAGCACGGCGTGATCGCCAGCGACGCCGGTTGCAGGGCCGACTGCAATGCCAGGACGGTCGCCAGGGTCGCCCCTGCACTGTCACCACCGAACGCCACGCGAGTGGCGTCCAACCCTTCGGCACCCGCGTTGTGCGCCAGCCAGGCGAGCGCGTCGGCCCCATCTTCCAGTGGCGTCGGAAACTGATGTTCCGGCGCCAGGCGATACCCTACAGACAGCACTGCACACGGGGTTCTGGCGCAGAATTCACGGCACACACCGTCGTGAGAGTCCAGGCTGCCCACGACATAACCGCCGCCGTGGAAATACACCAGCACCGGCAAAGGCTGCGCAGCCGGCGTGGATGGACGATAGAGGCGCAACTGCAGCGTTGCACCGTCACGGGCCACGAACGGCATTGAGGCGCAGCTCACCTGCGCCGGTGCGCCCCAGCGCAATTGCACGGTGGTGCGCTCGAATGCGTCCCGGGCCTGGGCAGGCGTCGACAGATGAAATGGCCCAGGGCCGTCGGCCTGGCTTTCTTGCGCCAGATCGAGAAAGGCATTGAGTTCCGGATGCAGCGACATCGCAGGTTTCCTTATGAAAAAGCCACAGACGAGAGAAAGAGTGGGCAAGCTCCCTCGCCACAGTTAGTGCGCTCCTCCTCTCTGTGTATAACGAGGGGTCGGCGGCAATACTTAAGCCGCCTGTGCAACGCAGTGTTCGATCAGCGCCTCCAGCTCTGCCTGATACTCGCGCATCAACTGCTCGACCGTATGCGCACGGTAGCGACGCGTGCTGTAAATGCAGCGCATCGACAGCCGCCCGTCATACACCTGCCCCACCACTTCCAGCCAATTACCCAGTGCGGCGTGCGGGCTGTAGCAACTGCCGTAGCTTTCGGCCGCGGGCACCAGCATGGCCTTGTCGTCGAAGCTCTGGTCGAACTGGCCCAGGTAGTTGAACGTGACGCGTGCCTGCGGCGCGCGGCTCAGGGTTTCGGCTACACAGCCGCCGCTGAGGTGGCGCAAAACGCCGTAGCCCAGGCCCTTGTTCGGCACGGCCGCCATCTGCTGCTGCACCGCCTTCACCGACGAGCCAAAAGTGCTGCCCACACCGGGGCTCAAGCGCACCGGGAACATGCTGGTGAACCATCCCACGCTACGGCTCAGGTCAATATCCTTGACCAGGTCTTCACGGCCATGCCCTTCCAGCTGGACCAACACCGACTCGTCCCCGCTCCAGCGGCACAGCACGCGGCTCAGCGCCGCCAGCAAGACGTCGTTGATCTGAGTCTGATACACCGCCGGCACCTGCTTGAGCAACTGCTGGGTATGCGCTTGCGACAGGCCCAACAACGCCACCGCCTGGTGTTGCACCTGGTTCTTGCCACGCACGTTGTCGCAGGGCAATTCACGGCCCGGCCTGTCGATCTGTTCAAGCCACCAGGCACGTTCCGCAGCCGGAAAATCTGCGGCATAGGCCTGCAAACCCTCGGCCCAGGCTCGGTAGCTGCTGGTGCGAATCGGCAGGCTCGGCACCTGGCCTTTGTCATAAGCCTCATAGGCCGTCTGCAAGTCCTGCAACAGCAAGCGCCAGGACACCGTGTCGATCACCATGTGGTGAATCACCATCAACACGCGCACCTCTCCATTGGCCAGGGTCACATGGGCCGTGCGCCATACCGGACCGTTGTGCAGGTCCAGGCTGCGCTGCACTTGCTCGGCGTAGCTTTCCAGTTCAGCCTCATCGGCGACACCTTGCTGCCACAGCAACGGCTCAGCGGCCCACTGCATTTGCAGGTCGGCCAGCGGCAGATAATGTTGCACGTGCTGTTCACCGACCTGGCTGAAGCGCAGCCGCAAGGCGTCGTGCTGCTCCATCATGCAGCGCAACGCCAATTCCAGTGCCGGCAGGTTCAACGCTTGACGGGCGCGCAGCATCAGCGCCTGGTTGTAATGGTGCGGCTCGCTCATCTGCTGATCGAACCACCATTGCTGGATCGGAATCAGGTTGAACTGGCCCTCGGTGGCCAACTGGGAAAGGTCCTCGCTGCGCGTCGCAACACTGCTGGAGCGCTGTTCGAAAATCGCCTCGATGGTCTGCCCGCGCATCAAGTCGCGCAGCTTGAGTTCCATGTTCAGTTCGGGGTGGTTACGCACGCGCGAAACCACTTGCAGGCTCAAGATTGAGTCACCCCCCAACTCGAAGAAGTTATCGGTGATGCCCACCTGCTCCACTTGCAATACATCGGCCCACACCTGGGCCAGCAGTTGCTCGTCACGGGTGCGGCCTGGCACATACTCGGCGCCCCTGAACTCAGGCTCAGGCAAGGCCTGGCGGTCGAGCTTGCCATTGGGCGTGATCGGCATGGCGGCCAGGCAAATGATCTGCGCCGGCACCATGTAATCCGGTAACTGCGCACGCAACCGGGCCTTGAGACGATCCCCCACGGCCACGCCCTCGGGGGTCACCACATAGCCAATCAGTTGCTTGCCCGACGCGCTGTCGCGGGCGATTACCAGCGCATCGCTGACATCCTCCAGCAGGCGCAGGCTTGCCTCGATTTCGCCCAGTTCTATACGGAAGCCGCGCACCTTGATCTGATGGTCGATACGCCCGACGTAATCCAGTACACCCTCCTCACGTTGGCGCACCAAGTCGCCACTGCGGTACATACGGTCGCCAGGTTTGCCGAACGGATCCGGCACAAAACACTCGGCACTCAGGTCCGGTCGTCGATGGTAGCCTCGGGCGATACCCTGCCCGCCGATGTACAACTCACCGGCCAGCCCAGGCGGCAGTGGGTTGAGGTCTTCATCCAGGACGTACAAGGCGCGCTCGCCGACAGCCCGACCAATCGGCGCATAGGCCGCTTCGCAACGGGCATTCGCCGGCACCTTCCAGAGCATGGGCGTGACCACTGTTTCGGTGGGGCCGTAGCCATTGGTGAAGAACTGTGGACGCAGGGCAGCCTTGACCTGTTCGAAGGTCTGATCGGGCACCGCGTCGCCGCCAAAGCAATACACGCGCACCGGCGGTGGCGCCAACCCACTCTGGGCAGCGTATTCGGCCAATTGCTTGAGGTAGGCCGGCGGGAAGCAGGCGATGGTAATGCGCTGCTGATGCAGCGCCTCAAAAGTCTGCTCCGGCGTCCACAGGCTGGCATCGCGAATCACCAGCGTGCCACCACTCAACAACGTGCTGAGCCAACGCTCGTGGGCACCGTCGAAGGCAAACGACATGAAATGCAGTTCACGGGTGTGTTCATCCATGTCATACAGCCGGACAATCGCCTGGCAATGCATGCTCATCGGGCCATGGGCCACCGCGACGCCTTTAGGCCGTCCGGTCGAACCCGAGGTGTAAATCAGGTAGGCCAGGTTGGCGCCGAGCAAACCGCTCGCAGGGGCTGTATCGCTGTAGTTCGAGCCGTCAAAAGCATCGATGGCCAATTGCGCCAAGCCCGCCACAGCAGGCAATCGCGGCTGCACCTCGCTGTGGGTCAGCAACATCGCCATGGCCGAGTCTTGCATCATGAACGCCAGCCGCTCTGGTGGGTAATCGATGTCCAGCGGCACATAGGCGGAGCCACTTTTCATCACGGCCAACAACGCCACCACCATCTCCACGGAGCGCTCCAGCGCCACTCCGATCACCACTTCCGGCCCGGCGCCGAGTTCGATCAAGCGGTGAGCCAGGCGATTTGCGCGGCTGTCCAGCTGCGCGTAGCTCAGCGACCTTTCGCCACACACCAGCGCCGTGGCCTGCCCACGCAGCTGCGCATGGCGCCCGATCAGCGCCGGTAGCAGCTGCGCCTGATAATCGGCATTCGGCGCCGCGCTCCATTGCTCAAACGCGCGCCACTGTTCGGCGCGCAACCGTTGCAGGTTACCCAACCGCTCTTGAGGCGCGACAATCATCGCTTCAAGGGTGTCTTCCATGCTGCGCCGAATCAGCTCCACGGCTTCGACGCTGAACGCGTTGCGCAGGAACAGGTATTCAATCGACAACCGTTCGCCGAGATTCACCGCAAGGTCCATCGGAAAGTTGGTGACGTCGTGGTTGCGCGACTCACCGAAACTCAGCCCGGTACCCTGCTGCTCGCCCAGGCGCTCATCGATCGGGTAGTTTTCAAACACAATAATGCTGTCGAACAACCCCTGCCCGCCCAAGCCAGACCAGCGCTGAATGTCTGCCAGTGGCGCATGGGCGTGCTCGCGGATATCCGTGTTGTAGGCCTGCAATTGCTGCAGCCACTGGTCCAGCGGTTGCTGCGGATCAAGCGTCTGGATCACCGGCAACGTGTTGATGAACAGGCCAAGGATAGTCTCGGCGTCTGCCAACCCTGCCGGGCGCCCGGCAACGGTGGCGCCAAACACCACAGTGCTCTGCCCGGTAAAGCGTTGCAGCAGCAATAACCACGCGCCCTGAATCAGCGTGTTAGGCGTGATCTGCAAGTGGCGGCAGGCCTGCTGCAAACGCGTGGTTTGCGCCGTGTCCCATCGGGAATACAGCGCCTGGTGGCCGGGTAAGTCTTCGACATGACGGGGGAACATCGCCTGATTAAGCGACGTCGCCTGCTCCAGTGGCGCCAGGCGGCTTCTCCAGAAGTTCTCCAGCGCACCCTGGTCCTGGCGTTGCAGCCACTCAATGAAGTCGCGATAGCGGCCGTTGCGTCCGTGGGCCTGGCCATTGGCGTAAAACTGCATCACTTCACCGAACAGCCGCGAGCTGCTCCAGCCATCCATGAGGATGTGGTGGCAGGTCCAGATCATCTGGTAGCGGTCGTCCTCCAGGCGCAACAGCAACACGCGTTGCAGCGGCGCGCGCGTCAAATCGAAGCCTTGCAGGTAGTCGGCAGTCGCGCGTTGTTCGATGGCTGTTTCGCTGATGTCCCGGCCACGCCAATCCTCGACCTGCAGCGGCAAGTCAGCGTGTCGATGGACGACCTGCACTGGCGCACCCAGTTCACCCTGCCAATGGAAACTGGTACGCAGGATGTTCTCGCGCTCGATTACCGATTGCCACGCGCGGGCAAAACGCTCGGTGTCCAGCCCATTGACCGGCAGGCTGATCTGGTTGATGTACAGGCCGGAACTGTCGTCGGCCAAGGTGTGGAACAACATGCCGTCCTGCATCGGTGACAACGGGTAAATGTCTTGCACCTGTGCCACCGGAACAGCAAGCGTATCCAGTTGCGCCTGGCTCAGACGGGCCAGCGGGAAGTCGGACGGCGTCAGGCCCTGATATTCAGCGGCGCAGCAATGATCGATCAATTCCTGCAAGGCGACGGCATAGGCATCGGCCAAATGCTGGACGGTGGCTTCGTCAAACACCTCGCGGCTGAACGTCCACTCCAGCGACAACTGACCGTTGAACACCCGGCCATCGATACTCAACCAGTTACCCAGCGCCACGTCGTCGCCATGCCCGTCGCCACTGCTTTCAGCACTGGGCACGAACAGCGCCTGCTCGTCGAAGCTCTGGTCGAATTGCCCCAGGTAGTTAAAGGTGATCCGCGCCTGGGGCAGACGGGCCAGGCGCGCCTGCACCTGCGGCGTACCGAGGTAGCGCAGCACGCCATAGCCCAGGCCTTTGTGGGGCACCGCGCGCAGTTGCTCCTTGATCTGTTTGAGTGAGTCCGCGAGCTGCGCCGACGGCGTAAGCACCACCGGGAACAGGCTGGTGAACCAGCCGACTGTGCGGCTCAGGTCGACCCCTTCAAACACGTCTTCGCGACCGTGCCCTTCCAGGTTTACCAGGCATGCGGGCTGCGCCGTCCACTCACAGATCACCCGCGCCAGGGCACTGAGCAAAAGGTCATTGACCTGGGTGCGATAAGCCATAGGCGCTTGTTTGAGCAGGCGTTGCGTGTACTCGGCATCCAGCCGCGTGCTGACGCGCTGACCATGCACCGCCGCCTGGCTGCCATCGGGGCGCGCACGCGGCAACTCAGGCAGGTTCTGGTCAAGTCTTTCAGTCCAGTAAGTCAGTTCCTCGCCCAGCGCCTCACTGTGGGCGTAACCCTGCAACTGCTCGGCCCAGGCCTTGAACGCCGTGGTTTTGCTCGGTAACGCTACAGGCTGGCTATCCATCAACTGCCGGTAGGCGGTTTGCAGATCTTCGAGCAGCACTCGCCACGACACGCCGTCGACAACCAAGTGATGAACCGCCAGGTGCAGGCGCGAAGTGCCGTCTTGCACAGCGATAAGGCTACAGCGCAACAGCGGCCCATGTTCCAGGTCCAGGCTGCGCTGCGCCTGATTGGCGATGGCGAGGATTTCATCGGCACCTTCCGCCTGGCGCAGCCAGACCAGCGTTTGTGTTGCGTCAACGGCCTGGTGGCTGGCCTGCCACGTGCCGTCATCGCGCTGCGTGAAACGCAGGCGCAGTGCATCGTGATGGGCCACCACCTGTGCCAGGGCTTGCTGCAAATGCTCGGCGTCCAGCGGGGCTCGCGGGGTCAGCATCAACGACTGGTTCCAGTGTTCGCGATGCGTGATCTCACTGGCAAAAAACAGGTGCTGCATCGGCACCAGAGGGCTGTCGCCGCAGACCGGCCGCTGATCAATGGGCACACTTTGCTCGGCGCTCGCTGCCCGGGCCAAGGCCTGGATCGTCTGGTTAAGGAACAAGTCCTTGGGGGCCAGGCCGATACCCTGCTGACGTGCGCGGCTGACCACTTGAATCGAATTGATCGAGTCACCGCCGAGGGCAAAGAAGTTGTCACCGGTGCCGATGCGTTCAACCCCCAGCACGCCTTGCCAAATCTGCACCAGCGCCGCTTCGATGGCATTGGCCGGGGCCACGAACGTTTGCTGCGCCTGCGCCACATCCGGTGCAGGCAACGCCTTGCGGTCGAGCTTGCCGTTAGGGCTCAGGGGCATTGTGTCGAGCAGGGTCAGGTGCGACGGCACCATGTGCTCCGGCAGGGTCTGGCGCAGGTGCGCGGCCAGGGTTTCGCGCAGGTGTGCCCAGTCGTCAGCCATACCCTGTGCAGCCACCACGTAGCCACTCAACACCTTGCCACTGCGGCTGTCCAGCGCCACCACCACAGCTTCGCGTACGGCTGCGTGCTCCAGCAGCCGCGCTTCGATTTCACCCAGTTCGATACGCAACCCACGGATCTTCACCTGGTGGTCGATTCGACCGATGTATTCAATTACCCCGTTGGCCCGATAACGCGCCAGGTCACCGGTGCGGTACAGCCGCTCACCGGCTACGAAGGGGCTGGCAACGAAACGCTCGGCCGTCAGGTCGGGGCGACGATGATAACCCCGCGCCAGGCCCTGGCCGCTGAGGTACAGCTCACCGTTGACGCCACTCGGCACCGGGTTGAGCTCATCGTCGAGGATATACGTCATCAGGTTGGCAATCGGCTCGCCGATAGGCACCGCCTCACGCCCTTCGTCGCGACACGTCCAATGCATCACGTCGATCGCGGCTTCAGTCGGGCCATACAGGTTGTACAGCCCGACACCCGGCAATTGAGCGAACACCTGTTGCTGGGCATCCACCGGTAGCGCTTCACCGCTGCACACAATATTTTTAAGCGAGGTACAGCGGCTGAGCTGGCCGTCCAACAGGAAGGCTTGCAGCATTGATGGCACGAAATGCAGAGTGGTGATGTGTTCGCGCTGGATCAGGCTGGCCAGCTTCGTCGGATCGCGATGGTCGCCCGGCGCGGCGACGACCAGGCGTACGCCGGTCATCAACGGCCAGAAAAACTCCCACACCGACACGTCAAAACTGAAGGGCGTTTTTTGCAGCACGCTGTCGCCGGCGCCCAGGGTGTAGGCCTGCTGCATCCAGCACAAACGGTTCGTCAGTGCGCCATGGCTGTTGCCGGCACCCTTGGGTTTACCGGTCGAGCCAGAGGTATAAATCACGTACGCCAAATGCTGCGCGCTGACGGGCGAAACGGGGTTGCTCTGCGCTGCGTCCTTCAGCCAATCGTCGCCGCTGTCGAGCATCAGAGTGCGCACGTGCGCCGGGATCGGCAGGTGCGTCGCCAGCGCCTGTTGGGTCAGCAACCAGTCGATGCCGCTGTCATCGATCATGTAGGCCAGGCGCTCGGCCGGGTATTCCGGGTCCAGCGGCACATAGGCACCGCCCGCCTTGAGGATCGCCAGCAGCCCGATCACCATGTCGAGGCTGCGGTGCAAAGAAATACCGACCAGTACATCCGGGCCGATGCCGCGCTCGATCAATGCATGGGCCAATCGGTTGGCCCGCACGTTCAGTTCGGCAAAGGTCAGCGATTGCCCCTCAAAGGTCAGTGCGACGGCGTCAGGCGTACGCGCCACCTGCGCCTCGATCAAACGCTGTACCGGCTGGTGAGTGGGGTAGTCGGCGAAGGTGTGGTTCCACTGCTCGACGATGACCCGGCGCTGCGCCGAATCAAGCATCGGCAATTGGCCGATGCGTTCGGTCGGGTTGGCGACGATGGCACGCAGCAGGTTCAGCCAGTGCTCGCCCAGGCGCATGATGGTGGCCGGTTCGAACAGGTCGGTGGCATAAGACAGTGCGGCGCTGAGGCCATCGCCGTAGTCGAAGGTGTCCAGGCTCAGGTCGAACTGAGCCGTCCCCGACTCCCAGGTCAGCTGCTCAAGGCTCAGGCCCGGCAGTGACTTGACCTCACCGCGCCCCTCGCTGGCATGGTTGAACATCACCTGGAACAACGGGGTGCGGCTCAAATCACGTACCGGTGCGAGCAACTCCACCAGTTGCTCGAACGGCAGATCCTGATGCGCCTGGGCCTCCAACGCGCGCTGTTTGACTTGACCGAGCAACTGGTCAAACCGCACACCGCCGTCAATCTCGGCCTTGAGCACCTGGGTGTTGACGAAGAACCCCAACAAGCCTTCGGTTTCCGCACGGTTGCGGTTGGCAATCGGCACGCCGACCCGAATGTCATTCTGGCCGCTGTAGCGGTGCAACAACGTCTGCAAACTGGAGAGCAACAGCATGAACAGCGTGCAGTGCTGCTGTTGGGCCAGGCGCTTGAGGCCGTCTGCAAGTGCCGGCTCAATCACGACCGGCAAACGCGCCCCGCGATAGCTTTGCTGGAGCGGTCGCGGATGGTCGGTGGGCAATTCGAGAATCGGCTGTTCACCGCCCAGTTGCGCGGTCCAGTAGGCCAGTTGGCGCGCCTGCTCACCCGCCGCCAACCATTGGCGCTGCCAGTGTCCGTAATCGGCGTATTGAATCGCCAATGCCGGCAGAGTCACCGGTTGACCACTGCTGAACCCGCGATAGAGCTGCATCAGGTCATCGACCATGACGCGCATTGACCAGGCGTCAGAGACGATATGGTGCTGGGTCAGGATCAACACGTGGTCATCCGCCGCCAGTTGCAGCAGTTTGACCCGCAGCAACGGCCCGCGCTGCAAGTCGAACAGCTGGCCAGTCTCGGCTTCAATCAAGCCACGCAGGTGGTTCTCATCCTGCGCAGAGGGTTCGCTGGCACAGCGAAGGTCCACCGCCGACGGCGCGTCAATCACTTGCACCGGCCGCTCGGCGTCCAGCACAAAGCGGGTGCGCAGGGATTCGTGACGCACCACCAGCGCATCGAAACTCTGCTGCAACGCGGCCCGGTCCAGTGCGCCACGCAGGCGCAGCGCCGCAGGAATATGGTAGGCCGTGCTGGTGGGCTCGAGCTGCCACAGGAACCATTGGCGTTGCTGGGCAAACGACAGTTCCAGGGTGTGCTCGCGGGAGATACGCGCTATCACTGCCGCATCGCCTGCCGCCGCTGCACCCATCGCGTCGACGAACGCCTGCAACGTGTTATGCGAGAACAGCAGGCGCAACGGCACTTGCAGTTGCAAGCGCTGGCGAATCCGCGAGACCACCTGAGTCGCCAGCAAGGAGTGGCCACCCAGTTCGAAAAAGTTGTCGCTGAGGCCGACTTGCGGCACGTTCAGCACCTCGGCCCAGATCGCGGCGACCGTCTGCTGTGCCGGCGTCTGCGGCGCCACATAGGTTTTCTGCCATTGGCTGGCATCCGGCGGCGGCAATTGCTTGCGGTCCAGCTTGCCATTCGGCGTCAGCGGAAAACGCGCCAACAGCACCGTGTGCGCCGGCACCATGTAGTCCGGCAGGTTGACCTTCAATTGCGCGTTGAGGCGCTCACGCAACTGGCCCTGCCCTTCGGCGTCGAGGCCCTCCAGGTCAACATTTGGCACCACATACGCCACCAGCGCCTGACCGGCGGGCGTGTTCTGGGCCAACACGGCTGCCTCGCGCACCGCAGCCTGCTCAAGCAGACGCGCTTCGATCTCACCCAGCTCAATACGAAAGCCACGGATTTTAACCTGATGGTCGATGCGCCCCAGGTATTCGATAATGCCGTCCGCGCGCTGACGCACCAGATCGCCGGTGCGGTACAGGCGTTCGCCACGGCTGGAAAACGGGCTGGCAATAAAGCGCTCAGCGGTCAACGCCGGACGCTGGAAGTAGCCCCGTGCGAGGCCTTCACCGCCAATCAGCAACTCACCCGCCACCCCATACGGCACCGGCATCAGGTCGGCGCCGACGATGGTCAACGCTGTATTGGCAATCGGGCCGCCGAGCCACGGCTGCGCGGGCTGCCCTTGCAGGCGGTGCAGCGCCGACCAAATAGTGGTTTCCGTCGGGCCATAGAGGTTCCACACCTCACCGTCGAGGGCCAGCATGCGCGCCGCCAGTTCCTGTGGCAGTGCTTCGCCGCCGCACAGGCACTTGCAACCGCGCAGCAGGTGGGCATTTTCGTTGTCGAGCAGCATCCGCCAACTGGACGGCGTTGCCTGCACCACATTGACCTGCTCGGCCTCGATCAACGCCAGGACCGCATAAGGATCCTGCGCCACCTCAGGGCCGGTCAGCACGATGCATGCACCCACCATCAGCGGCACATAGACTTCCAGGCCGAAAATATCGAACGAGAACGTGGTCAGCGACAGCGCCCGATCCGCGCCTGTCATCCCCGGCGCCTGCGCCATGCTCGCAACAAAGTTGGTCAGTGCCCCATGACGCACCATCACCCCTTTGGGTTGGCCGGTGGAACCGGAGGTGTAGATCACGTAAGCCAGATGCTCGCGGTTCAGCGCCAGCGGCAGGTCCACCGTGGCATAACCCGTCAGCCAGTCACCGGGCTGATCCAGCACCAACGCCTGCACGCCATCCGGAATCGGCAAGTGGTTGAGCAGCGCCGCCTGGGTCAGCAGTAAGGTGATGCCGCTGTCTTCGATCATGTAGGCCAGGCGGTCCTCGGGGAACGCCGGATCAAGCGGCAGATAAGCGCCGCCGGCCTTGAGAATTGCCAGCAGGCCGATGAGCATTTGCGGGCTGCGCTCGACGGCAACGCCCACCAGCACATCGGCGCCAACACCCAGACTGCGCAGCTTTGCTGCCAGCTGATTGGCCTGCGCATTGAGTTGGCCGTAGCTCAAGCGCTGGCCGTCGACGACCAGTGCCGGGGCACCCGGGGTACGCGCCGCCTGGGCCTGAAACAACTGGTGTACAAAACCCTCCTGGACGACCGGCGCCGGCGTGCGATGCCCCTCGTTGCGCTGCGCCTGGCGCTGCGTAGCGTCGAGCAACGACAGTTCGCCGATGCGTTGCGCGGGGTCGGCGACAATCGCGCGCAACAGGTTTTGCCAGTGCCCGGCCATGCGTGTGACGGTATCCACGCCGAACAGGTCGGTGGCGTAGATCAGCGCCGCCGACAGCCCGCCCGGGTACTCCACGGTTTCCAGGGTCAAGTCGAACTGCGCGCTGTGGGTGTCCCACTTCAAGCCCTCGACCTTCAAGGCGCCCACCGGCCCCTCGCCGGTTGGACCCTGCGTGCGGTGGTTGAACATCACTTGAAACAGCGGGCTGTGGCTGAGATTGCGTTCCGGTTGCAGCGCTTCGACCAATTGCTCGAACGGCAAGTCCTGGTGGGCCTGGGCGTCCAGTGCGGTCTGTTTGACCTGATGCAACAGCGTGCTGAACGTGTCCTGGGGCTGCACATCGCCCTTGAGCACCTGAGTGTTGACGAAAAAGCCGATCAGCCGCTCGGTTTCCACGCGGTTGCGGTTAGCCGTCGGCACGCCCACGCGGATATCCGTCTGCCCACTGTAGCGATGCAACAATGCCTGGTAAGACGCCAGCAGGAGCATGAACAGACTGACCCCTTCACGCTGAGCCAACTGCTTGAGTTGGCTTGCCAGCGCGGCGTCAATGTCGAGTTCCAGTCGCGCGCCGCGATAACTCATCACGGCCGGTCGCGCATAGTCTGCAGGCAGTTCAAGGACGGGTTGCCGGCCCGCTAGTTGCACCGTCCAGTACGCCAACTGGCGCTCACGTTCACCCGCTTCCATCCAGTGCCGCTGCCAGATGGCATAGTCGCTGTACTGGATTGGCAGCGCCGGCAGTTCCAGTTCAAGGCCCTGGCTGAAGGCAGCGTAGCCCTTGACCAGTTCCTCGACCATGACCTGCATCGACCCACCATCGGAAACGATGTGGTGCAAGGTCACGATCAGCACGTGATCATCCGCCGCCAGTTGCAGCAGCCGCGTGCGCAATAATGGCCCGCGCTGCAGGTCGAACAACTGGCGGGTTTCGTCTTCGATCAGGTGCCGAAGTTGCGTTTCATCCGGCACCTGCGCGAGTGCCTGCACCTGCAACGGCACCGCCGCCGCCTCGTGTATCTGCTGCACCGTCTGTTCGCCGTGCACCACAAACGTGGTGCGCAGGCTCTCGTGACGAGCTACCAATGCATCAAAACTGCGTTGCAAGGCGGCGATGTCCAGCGGCCCGCGCAAACGCAGCGCAGTGGGCATGTGATACGCCGCGCTCGCGGGGTCCAGCTGCCACAGGAACCATTGGCGTTCCTGGGCGAAAGACAGTGACAGCGTGTCGAACTCGGCACTGACAGGCGGAATCGGCAGGTTCGCCGGGGAAACGTCCTCTTCGAGCATTTTTTGCAGGTAAAGGCGGCGTTTTTCCAGCGGCAGCGTTATGAAGCGCCTGGCAATACGGTGTGCGACAGCGGTGTCCATCAAACCTCCTCAAATTCATCGAGCAGCGCTTCAAGCTTGCTCAATTTCGACGTATTTATGTGTTCGCTGGCCGGTGCCAGTTTCGCAACGAATGCGCCCAGCACCGGGAATTGGAATAGCAGTTGGGGCGTCAATGTCAGGCCCAGCTCGAGTTGCAGGCGTGAGACCACGCTCACCACCAGCAGCGAATGCCCGCCCAACTCAAAGAAGTCATCGCCCAGTCCGACCGCTTCAAGCTTGAGCACGTCCTGCCAGATCGCCGCCACCTTGCACTCCAGGTCGCTGACAGGGGCCTGCCAGGCCGAGTGCTGCGGGCGACTGTCCGGCTGCGGCAGGGCCTTGCGGTCCAGTTTGCCGTTGGGCATGAGCGGCAGTTGATCAAGGAAGATCAGGTGAGTCGGTACCATAAAGTCCGGCACCTGCTCGGCCAGCCGGCGCTTGAGCTGCTCGCCCAAACTGGCCTCGGCCGAGGCATCAAGCGTGCGATCGTGGCTGACCAGCCAGGCGACCAGGCTTGCACCACTCGCCGCTTCACTGGCGAGCACCACCACGTCACGCACCTGGCTGTCGGCACGCAAGCGCGCCTCAATTTCACCCAGCTCGATGCGCAAGCCGCGAATCTTCACTTGATGGTCGATACGGCCCAGGTACTCGATGTCGCCGTTCTCGGCATACCGCACCAGATCGCCGGTACGGTAAAGGCGCCCGGCGCCAGCGTCTTTGAACGGGTCGGGAATAAAACGCTCGGCGGTCAACGCCGGGCGCCTGTGGTAGCCGCGCGCCAGGGAGTCTCCGGCGATATACAACTCGCCGATCGCGCCGATGGCGCAGGGTTGCAGCGCGCGGTCCAGCACGTGGGTGCGCACGTTGTGAATCGGACGGCCGATGGCGATGATCCGCGCATCGTCTTCAATATCGCGTTCAACCACGTGGCTGCTGGTATCAATCGTGGCTTCAGTGGGGCCATACAGGTTGCGCAACTCACCGTCGAACACCGCCATCACCTGTCGAGACACGTGCGCGCTGAGCGCCTCGCCGCCACACAGCAACAGGCGCAACGACGCCAGTTGCTCGCGCGTAGCCAGCGCCAGCAGTGCTTGCAGCAGCGACGGCGCCATTTGCAACACGCTGATTTTCCAGCGTGCGACGTGCGCCCACAGCGTCGTCAGGTCAAGGTTGAGGTGCGGCGAAGCCAGCACCAACTGCGCGCCACTCATCAACGGCAACCAGAACTCCCAGACCGAGGCATCAAAACTGATGGCAGTTTTTTGCAGTACGCGGTCGCTGGCCTGCAATGGCAGGGTGGCTTGCATCCACTGCATGTGATTGCTCAGCGCGCCATGGCGAATCGTCACGCCCTTGGGTTTGCCGGTGGAACCGGAGGTGTAGATCACATACGCAAGGTTATCCGCGTGAAGCCGCGGTGCGGGCTCAAGCGCGCTGTGGTCGTCGAAACGGTTATGCGGCTGGTCCAGCAGCAGAGTGGTTACGTTGGCGTCGCCAAAACGGGGCAGCACTGCGCTTTCAGTCAGTAGCAAAGCGATGCCGCTGTCTTCAATCATGTACATCAGGCGGTCTTGTGGATACGCCGGGTCCAGCGGCACATAAGCACCGCCAGCCTTGAGGACCGCGAGCAAGCCCACCACCATCTGCGCACTTCGAGACATCGACAACCCGACCAGAACATCCGGGCCGACACCGCGCTCGATCAGCGCATGGGCCAAGCGGTTGGCGCGGTTGTTGAGCTGGGCGTAGGTCAGGGACTCGTCATCGCTGCACACGGCCAGTGCATCCGGCGTGCGACGTGCCTGGGACTCAATCCACTGATGGACATGGCGAGGTTCTGGCACCTGCACCGCCGTGGCATTCCACTCATGCAGCAACGCGCTCGACGCATCGCCCAACAGGTCGATGTCGCCCAGGCAGCCATCGTCGTCAAGCGTCAGCATTTGCGCGAGCACATGCGCCAGCTGTTCAGCCAGGCGCTCGATGGTGTGTGTGGGGAAAGCGGCATGGGCATAAGTGAAGTGCAGGCTCAGGGTCTCATTGAGATTAACGGCCAGGGTCAACGGGAAATTAGTCTGTTCCTGATTCCCGACGGTGCCGAAACGCAAACCTGATGGCGCCTGCGCCTGCAGGGCCTCGGACAGCGGGTAGTTTTCGAACACCAGCAAGGTGTCAAACAAACCCTCGCCCCCCTGCCCGGCCCAGCGCTGGATCTCGAACAGCGGCGTGTGCTCGTGTTCGCGCAGCGCAACGTTCTGAGCCTGAAGCTGTTGCAGCAAGTGCTCGAGCGATTGCTCAGGGAGCGGGCTTGCAATGACCGGCAAGGTATTGATGAAGAGCCCGATCTGCTGCTCGACGCCCATGAGTTCACTCGGCCGCCCAGACACGGTGGCGCCGAAGGCCACGGTGGCGTGCCCAGTGTGGTGCTGCAGCATCATCAGCCAGGCGGCCTGGACGACGGTATTGAAGGTCACTTTCTGTCGGCGGGCGAACTCGCCCAGCTCCCGGGTCTGCTGCGCGGTCAGCAGGTGGTAGTGGTTGGCGTGACTGCTGGCAGACGGCGCCTGCGAACCGAGGTGACGCGGGTCAGCCAAGCGGGTCGGCGCCTCAAACCCTTGCAACTGCTCACGCCAGAAGGCCTCGCTGACCTTGGCGTCACGCCCTTGCAGCCAGGCGATATAGTCACGATAGCGCCCGGTTTGACGCCCCAGTGCCTGGCCGTCATAGCGCTGCAGCACTTCACCGAGCAACTGCGAGTTGCTCCAGCCATCCATCAAGATGTGATGGTGGGTGTAAAGCCAGTGGTAGCGCTGTGCGCCGGTCTTGACCAGTACCAGGCGCAGCAATGGCGCATGGGTGAGGTCGAAACCCTGCTCGCGCTCGCTGTTGGCCAGCTCTTTCAGCGCCTGGGTCACATCACTGTGAGCGCTCCAATCGAGGGTACGAAACGGCACCCGCGCCTGTTTGTGAACGATCTGCACCGGGCGCTCGCACCCCTCCCAGACGAAACTGCTGCGCAGAATGTCATGGGCATCGACCGCCGCCTGCCAGGCGGCTTCGAAACGTTGCGGGTCAAGGCCTTCGATGTCCAGGCCGAGCTGATTGATGTAGTGGCCACTGCCCTGTTCGTACACGCTGTGGAACAACATGCCCTGCTGCATCGGTGCCAGCGGGTAGATGTCGTCTACCAGCCGCGCTGCCAGCGGCAACCTGTCGAGTTGCGCTTGTGTGAAGTCGGCCAGTGGGAAGTCCGAAGGCGTCAGCCCCTGGCTCAGCGGGTCGCAACAGTGGGCAATCAGCGAGGCCAACTCGGTCGCGTATTCATCAGCCAGTCTCTTGATGGTCGAGGGCGCGAACTGTTCGTCACTGAAGGTCCAACCCAGGCTCAGTTCGCCATCGAATACGCGCCCGTTGAGGGTCAACAGATTGCCCAGGGGGGTCAGTGGGCTTTGCTCGTCGCCGGCACCTTCACTGGCCGGGCTGAACAGCGCGCCCTGCGCCCTGTCGAAGCTGGCGTCGAACTGCCCCAGGTAGTTGAAGGTGATACGTGGCTGCGGTAGCGCCTGCAAAGCCGCTCGGCTGGCGTCGTCGCCAAGAAAGCGCAGTGCGCCAAAGCCCACGCCTTTGTCGGGGATCGCGCGCAGCCCTGCCTTGATCGACTTGATTGAAGCTGCAAGTGTTGCCCCCGGCGACAATTTCACCGGGAACAGGCTGGTAAACCAGCCCACGGTGCGGGTCAGGTCAATGTTGGCGAACAGCTCTTCCCGGCCATGCCCTTCCAACTGGATCAAGGTACTGTCATGCCCGGTCCAGCGGCAGACCACCCGTGCCAGCGCGGTCAGCAGCAGGTCGTTGACCTGGGTGCGATAGGCCGCCGGCGCCTCTTGAAGCAGTTGCCGGGTCAGCTGTTTATCCAGGCGCGTGTGTACGGTGATTGCCTGCTGGTTCAGCGCCGTGGCTTCGGGGTTGAGGCAAGGCAAATCCGCCGGCACGCCGTGCAGTTGCGCCTGCCAATACGCCAACTGCTGTTGCAGTTCTGCGGTGCGCGCATGGGCTTGCAACTGTGTCGCGTAAGCTTTGACTGAGCTGGTCTTGGGCGGCAAGTGCACGGGATTTCCAGCGAGCAACTGCTGATAGGCGGCTTGCAGGTCATCGAACAGGATCCGCCACGACACACCGTCGACTGCCAGGTGATGGATCACTAACAAGAGGCGCTGACTACCGTCGCTCAAGGTGGCCAACACCCCGCGCAGCAGGGAGCCGTTGTGCAAATCGAGGCTGCGTTGCGCCTGATTCGCCAGTGTGTGCAGCGCCTCTGCGTCAGCGACATCACGCACCCACAGCACACCCTGCGCCGCCGACTCAAGGTGCCTGGCGCGCCAGCCTGCCGTGGTTTCGCTGAATGACAGGCGCAAGGCGTCGTGATGCGTCACCAGTGCTTGCAGTGCCTGCTCCAGCAAAGCGCCTTGCAACGGGGTGGCCGGGGTCAGCATTACCGATTGGTTGTAATGATGGCGCTCGGGAATGGCATCGGCGAAAAACGCCTGATGGATCGGCAGCAGCACGGTCTCGCCGCTCACGGGTGCCTGGTCAATCAAGGGTTGCTCGGCAGCGGTCTGTGCGACAGCGGCCAACGCTTGGACGGTCTGATGCTGGAACAAGTCTTTGGGCGTGAAGCGGATGCCGGCCTGGCGGGCACGGCTGACGACCTGAATCGATACGATCGAGTCACCGCCCAATTCGAAGAAGTTGTCGGTGAGGCCTACGCGCGCAAGCTTGAGAACGTCCTGCCAGACGTTGGCAATCTGCTGTTCCAGCTCGCTGTGGGGCGCCACGTAGTCCTGCTGCACCTGGCTCGCGTCCGGTTGCGGCAACGCCTTGCGGTCGAGTTTGCCGTTGGCGGTCAATGGCCATTGCGTGAGAAACAGCAAGTGCGTGGGCACCATGTAATCCGGCAGGTCGGCCTTGAGTTGCGCCTTTATGTGCGCCTTCAAATCGTCTTCGTGACCTGCAGCCGCAATCACATAGCCCACCAATTGCTGGCCGCTTGGGCCGTCCTGCGCTACTACCAACGCTTCGCGCACGGCCTCCAGGGCGTTCAGGCGCGCTTCGATTTCACCCAGCTCAATTCGGAAACCACGGATTTTTACCTGGTGGTCGATTCGCCCGACGTACTCGATCACGCCGTCGCTGCGGTACTGCGCCAGGTCGCCGGTGCGGTACAGACGCGCGCCGCTTTCACCGAACGGGTCGGGAATAAAACGCAGCGCCGTCAGGTCGCCACGGTTCAGGTAACCCCGGGCCAGACCGGCCCGGCCGACGTACAACTCGCCGACGCAGCCTTTTGCGACAGGGTTTAAGTGACCGTCGAGCACGTACCACGACAGGTCCGGAATCGGTTCGCCGATGGGGCTGTTAGCGTCCTGCTCCAGGTCCGCCATCGACAAGGGGCGGTAGGTCACGTGCACCGTGGTTTCGGTGATGCCATACATGTTGATCAGCTGCGGGGCGTTGTCGCCAAAGCGTTCGAACCACGGGCGCAGGCTTTTCACGTCCAGTGCTTCGCCGCCGAAAACCACACAGCGCAGCGCATTGGCGCGGCGGTCGACGCACGCCACTTGCATCAGTTGCTTGAACGCCGACGGCGTCTGGTTGAGCACCGTGACGCCGCTGCTACACAGCAGGTCCAGGAACTCCTGGGGCGAGCGGCTGACGTCGTGAGGCACGATCAGCAGTTGGCCGCCGTGCAGCAGCGCGCCGAAGATTTCCCAGACTGAGAAGTCGAACGCGTAGGAATGGAACAGGCTCCACACGTCGCTCTCGCCAAACCCGAACCAGCTGTCGGTGGCGGCGAACAGACGCAGAATATTGCTGTGAGGCAGCAAGGTGCCCTTGGGTTTGCCGGTGGAGCCGGAGGTGTAAATCACGTAGGCCAGGTTTGCCGCGTGCATCGGAACTTGCGGGTCGGTGTCGGCAAACGTGCTGACGTCGGCGTCCAGCCACAAGGTTTTTACGCTCGGCGGTACGGGTAACTTGCCGGCCAAAGACGCCTGGCTCAGCAGCAGTTGAATGCCGCTGTCGTCGATCATGTACGCCAGGCGATCTTCCGGGTAGCTCGGGTCCAGCGGCACATAAGCGCCGCCGGCCTTGAGGATTGCCAGCAGGCCGACAATCATCTCGATACCGCGCTCAGCCGCAAGCCCGACCAGCACATCCGGGCCAACGCCGTGCGCGATCAGTTGATGCGCGCGGCGGTTGGCTTGAGCGTTGAGCGCGCCGTAAGTCAGGGTTTCACCGTTCCAGCGCAAAGCGATGGCATCAGGACGTCGGCGCGCCTGCTCGGCGATCAACTCGTGGGCACAATGCTCGCTCGGGAAAGCCTGCGGGTTAGGGTTCCATGCATTAATGCTGTGCTGCTGCTCGGCCGCATCCATCATTGGCAAGTCGCCAATGCATTGCTGCGGTGCGGCGACAATGCCATGCAGCAATTTCAACCAGTGGTCGGCCATGCGCTGCGCAGTCTTGGCATCAAACAGGTCGGTGGCGTAGGTCAGCGTGGCGCTTAACTCACCCTCGGCATCCAGGGTGTCGAGCGTCAGGTCAAACTGGGCCGTGCGGCTTTCCCACGGCTGGGCCTTGATCACCAGCCCCGGCAATTGCGTAACGTCCTGGCGGCCAGCGGTTTGGTGGTTGTACATCACCTGAAACAGCGGGCTGTGACTCAGGGTGCGCTCAGGGCGCAGGGCCTCGACCAGTTGCTCAAACGGCAGGTCCTGGTGGGCTTCGGCGCCCAAGGCGGCCGTCTTGACCTGTTGCAGTAATGTGGTGAACGGCTGCAGCGGGTCAACATCCGCCTTGAGCACCTGGGTGTTGACGAAGAAGCCAATCAGGCCTTCGGTTTCCACGCGATTGCGGTTGGCAATTGGCACGCCGACACGGATATCCGTTTGGCCGCTGTAACGATGTAACAGCGCCTGGAACGAGGCCAGCAACAGCATGAACGGCGTGCAGCCTTCGCGGTGGGCCAGTTGGCGCAACCCTTGGCCAAGGGCCTGGGGCACATCAATCCCAAGGCGCGCACCGGCGAAGCTCTGGCGGGCGGGCCGCGCTCGGTCGGTTGGCAATGTTAGCAAGGGTTGCTCACCGCCCAACAGGCCGGTCCAGTAAGCCAACTGCCGCTCGCGTTCACCGGCGTCCATCCACTGGCGTTGCCACACCGCGTAGTCCGCGTAGTGGATCGGCAACGGCGCGCGCTCAACCGATTCGCCCTGACTAAAGGCGGCGTAGCACTCGATGAGTTCCTGCACCAGCAACTGCATCGACCAGCCATCGGAGACGATATGGTGCTGGGTCAACACCAGCACGTGCTCATCGGCCGCGACCTGCAACAGACCGACGCGCAGTAGCGGGCCGTGTTCAAGGTCAAACGGCTGGCCGATCTGCTGTTGCACAAAGGCCTGAATCTGTTGCGCCGAACCCGACTCCAGCTGCTGCACGATCAGCGCCGGGTACGGCAGGTCATTAATGACCTGCACCGCCCGCTCATTCACTTGCACAAAAGTGGTACGCAGGCTTTCGTGACGCTGCACCAGTACGGCGAAACTGCGTTGCAGCGCTTGCACGTCGAGGGCACCGTGAATGCGCAGCGCGGCCGGAATGTGGTACGCCGTGCTGTTGGGTTCCATTTGCCACAGGAACCATTGACGCTGTTGGGCATAAGACAGTGGCAAAGGCTCATCCCGTGACAGCGCGGGAATCCGTGCAGTCGGCGCAGCCTGTGCCGAGTCCAGCGCCGCCACGCAGGCTTGCAGGCTGGCATTTTCAAACAGTGCGCGCAGCTGCAAGTTACGGCCCAGGGTCTGGCGAATGCGCGACACCATCTGCGTGGCCAACAGTGAGTGGCCACCGAGCTCGAAGAAGTTATCGGTAAGACCGACACGCTCCAGTTGCAGCACGTCTTGCCAAATGGCCGCGACCTGTTGCTGCAACTCGGTTTGCGGCGCTACATAAGCCTGCTGCGACTGGCTCGCGTCCGGCTGTGGCAACGCCTTGCGGTCGAGTTTGCCGTTGGCGGTCAATGGCCATTGCGTGAGAAACAGCAAGTGCGTGGGCACCATGTAATCCGGCAGGTCGGCCTTGAGTTGCGCCTTGATGTGCGCCCTCAAATCGTCTTCGTCACCTGCAGCCGCAATCACATAGCCCACCAATTGCTGGCCGCTCGGGCCGTCCTGCGCTACTACCAACGCTTCGCGCACGGCCTCCAGGGCGTTCAGGCGCGCTTCGATTTCACCCAGCTCAATTCGGAAACCACGGATTTTTACCTGGTGGTCGATTCGCCCGACGTACTCGATCACGCCGTCGCTGCGGTACTGCGCCAGGTCACCGGTGCGGTACAGACGCGCGCCGCTTTCACCGAACGGGTCGGGAATAAAACGCAGCGCCGTCAGGTCGCCACGGTTCAGGTAACCCCGGGCCAGACCGGCCCGGCCGACGTACAACTCGCCGACGCAGCCTTTCGCGACAAGGTTCAAGTGACCGTCGAGCACGTACCACGACAGGTCCGGAATCGGTTCGCCGATGGGGCTGTTGGCGTCCTGCTCCAGGTCCGCCATCGACAAGGGGCGGTAGGTCACGTGCACCGTGGTTTCGGTGATGCCATACATGTTGATCAGCTGCGGGGCGTTGTCGCCAAAGCGCTCGAACCACGGGCGCAGGCTTTTCACGTCCAGTGCTTCGCCGCCGAAAACCACACAGCGCAGCGCATTGGCGCGGCTGTCGGCGCACGCCACTTGCATCAGTTGCTTGAACGCCGACGGCGTCTGGTTGAGCACCGTGACGCCACTGCTACACAGCAGGTCCAGGAACTCCTGGGGCGAGCGACTGACGTCGTGAGGCACGATCAGCAATTGGCCGCCGTGCAGCAGCGCGCCGAAGATTTCCCAGACTGAGAAGTCGAACGCGTAGGAATGGAACAGGCTCCACACGTCGCTCTCGCCAAACCCGAACCAGCTGTCGGTGGCGGCGAACAGGCGCAGAATATTGCTGTGGGGCAGCAAGGTGCCCTTGGGTTTGCCGGTGGAGCCGGAGGTGTAAATCACGTAGGCCAGGTTTGCCGCGTGCATCGGAACTTGCGGGTCGGTGTCGGCAAACGTGCTGACGTCGGCGTCCAGCCACAAGGTTTTTACGCTCGGCGGTACGGGTAACTTGCCGGCCAAAGACGCCTGGCTCAGCAGCAGTTGAATGCCGCTGTCTTCGATCATGTACGCCAGGCGATCTTCCGGGTAGCTCGGGTCCAGCGGCACGTAAGCGCCGCCGGCCTTGAGGATTGCCAGCAGGCCGACAATCATCTCGATACCGCGCTCAGCCGCAAGCCCGACCAGCACATCCGGGCCAACGCCGTGGGCGATCAGTTGATGCGCGCGGCGGTTGGCTTGAGCGTTGAGCGCGCCGTAAGTCAGGGTTTCACCGTTACAGCTCAGCGCGATGGCATCAGGACGTCGGCGGGCCTGCTCGGCGATCAACTCGTGGGCACAATGCTCGCTCGGGAAAACCTGCGGGTTAGGGTTCCATGCGTTTATGCTGTGCTGCTGCTCGGCCGCATCCATCATTGGCAAGTCGCCAATGCGTTGCTGGGGCGAAACAGCGACGCCTTGCAGCAGGTTCAGCCAATGCTTCGCCATACGCTGCACGGTGTCGGCATTAAAAAGATCGGTGGCGTAAGTCAGCGTGGCCGCCAATTCACCCTCCGATTCCTGGGTGCTTAGCGTCAAGTCGAACTGGGCCGTGTGGGAACTCCAATCCAGGCTTTCCACCTGCAGGCCCGGCAACTGCAAGGCGTGGTCGGCGGCGCTGCCTTGATGATTGAACATCACTTGAAACAGAGGGCTGTGGCGCATATGGCGTTCCGGCGCCAGCGCGTGGACCAGTTGCTCAAAGGGTAAATCCTGATGGGCCTGGGCGCCCACCGCGGCCTGTTTGACTTGGGCCAGCAATTGGTCAAAGGGCAGGTCGCCATGAATCTGCGCATCCAGCACTTGAGTGTTGACGAAGAAGCCAATCAGGCCTTCGGTCTCCAGGCGATTGCGATTGGCGACCGGGACGCCGACGCGGATGTCCTGCTGACCGCTGTAGCGATGCAACAGCGCCTGGAACGAGGCCAGCAAAATCATAAACAGCGTGCAGCCTTCGCGCTGCGCCAACTGTTTGAGCTGGCGGGCCAGCCCGGCATCAACGTTCAGGTCCAGACGTGCGCCGCGATAACTCTGCGCCGCCGGCCGCGCGCGGTCGGTGGGCAGCGGCAGCACTTCGCCGCTGTCACCCAGGCGCTCGGTCCAATAGGCCAGTTGGCGTTGCAGCTCCCCGGCTTCCATCCACTTGCGCTGCCAGATCGAATAGTCCGCGTATTGAATCGGCAGCGTCGGCAGTTCGGCCTGCAAGCCAGCGCTGTGGGCCGCGTAGAGCCGAACCAGGTCATGCACCATGATTTGCGCGGACGCGCCGTCGCAAATAATGTGGTGTTGAGTCAGCACCAGCACGTGATCGTCCGGCGCCAGCTGCAGCAGTTTGACCCGCAGTAACGGCCCTTGCTGCAAGTCGAACAGGGTGGCGATTTCGGCGTCGATCAATGCTTTGAGCGCCTGGGCGTCCGGCGGCGTTTGCAACACCGTCGGGATGATCGGCAGGCTCAGTTGCGCATGCGCCACCTGGCACGGCCCGTCCGGCCCTTCCATGAACACCGTGCGCAGGATTTCGTGGCGCGCGAGCAAGGCGTCGAAACTGGCTTGCAACGCCTGCAGGTCCAGTGCTCCGCGCAGGCGCAGCGCGGTCGGCACATGGTAGGCCGCGCTGTGGGGGTCCAGTTGCCAGAGAAACCACTGGCGCTCCTGGGCATACGACAGGCCGATGGTCTCGAACTCATCGCGCATCGCCGGAATCGGCAGCGCTGCGAAGCTCATGTGCTTGCTGTGCAGCTTGTGCAAAAAAGCTTGGCGTTGGGCCAGCGGTAAACGGATAAATCGCTGAACCAGAGACAGGTTATCGAGCTGAGTCATTTTCAAAGGGTCTCCAGGTCTGCCAGGAAGTCATGCATCTCACTCAGGTCATCGCTGGAGTGAGGGGTCAGGTGAACCGCCAGTTGCTCGGCGTATTCGGCCAACGATGCGGTGCTGAATAAGAGGTCCAGGGGCACGGCGGCGCCCTGCTCCATTTGCAGGCGTGCAGTGGCTTGGGTTGCCAGAAGCGAATGCCCGCCCAGTTCAAAGAAATTGTCCTCGCGCCCTACCCGCGCGAGCTTGAGTACGTCCTGCCAGATCAGCGAGATGCTGTGTTCCAGCGCGCCCTGCGGCGCCACATAGGCCCTGAGCAGTTGATTGGCATCCGGCAGCGGCAACGCCTTGCGGTCAAGCTTGCCGTTGGGGGTCAGCGGGAAGTGTTCAAGCGGCATCCAGTGCACAGGAATCATGTAGTCGGGCAGCAACGAGGCCAGGTGAGTCTTCAACTCATCGCGCAAGGTGCCCGCTGCCGGCAATGGCTTGCTCTGGCCATCGGCTGCAACCAGATAGGCCACCAGTTGCATCCCGCCCGGCCCCGGCTGCGGCACCACCACGGCTTCGCGGACGCTGTGGTGTGCCAGCAGGCAGGCTTCGATTTCGCCCAGTTCAATGCGGAACCCGCGGATCTTCACCTGATGGTCAGCCCGGCCGATGTACTCGATCACACCGTCGGCGCGATACCGCGCAAGGTCGCCGGTGCGGTACAGACGCGTGCCATTGCCGAACGGGTCCGGCAAGAAACGCTCGGCCGTCAGCGCCGCGCGGTGGTGATAACCGCGTGCCAGGCCGTCGCCGCCAATCAGCAGCTCACCGATCAGCCCGACCGGGTTGGCTGCGAAGTGCTCACCGACGATATACAGCGTTGTATTGGCAATCGGTCGACCGAGGTAGGGCAAACGCTTGTCCGCAGTCAGTTGATAGGCCGCAGACCAGACCGTGGTTTCGGTCGGCCCGTAGAGGTTCCAGACCTCGCCCGCCACGTCGAGCAAGCGTTGCGCCAGCTCTTCGGCCAGCGCCTCACCGCCACACAGGCATTTGCGCCCGGCAAGACGGGCGGCCTGGGGATGGTCGAGCAGCATGCGCCAGGTTGAGGGCGTCGCTTGAACCACACTGACCTGTTGCTGTTCGATCACCTCCAGCAGCGCCTGTGGGTCATGGGCGGTCAGCGTGTCCACCAGCACCACAGTCGCGCCGCTGGACAGGGCGGCATAGAGTTCCAGGCCGAAAATGTCGAACGAGAATGTGGTCAGCGACAGCACGCGATCGCAGGCCTCGATGCCCGGCTCACGCGCCATACTCGCGACAAAATTCACCAGTGCGCCGTGGGACACCATCACGCCTTTCGGCTTGCCGGTGGAGCCGGAGGTGTAGATGGCGTAACACAGGTTGTCGCTGCTGACTGCTACCTGAGGATTGTCCTCCAGCGAATCGCTGATTGGCTCATGCAGCGCCGTCGGCAACAGGGTCTGGACGCCGGCAGGCAGCGGCAACTGGCCCAGCAAGGAGGCCTGGGTGAGCAGCAAGCGCAGGCCGCTGTCTTCGATCATGTGGGCCAGACGGTCCACCGGGTACTGCGGGTCAAGCGGCACATACGCTCCGCCAGCCTTAAGGATCGCCAGCAGCCCGACAATCATTTCCACCCCGCGATCCAGGGCGATGCCCACCCGCTGATCCGGCCGCACGCCGTGCTCGATCAGGCGATTGGCCAGGCGATTGGCTTGGGCATTGAGTTGCGCGTAGGTCAAGGAATGTTCGGCAAACACCAGCGCAGTCGCGTGCGGTGTCAGTCGCACCCGGTCTTCGAACAGCGCGTGCAGGCTGGCGTGCGCCGGATACGGCTGGCGAGTGGCGTTCCATTCCAGCAACTGTTGTGTCGTTTCACTCGGTGACAATAAGGTCAGCGCACCCAACGGCTGTGCCGCATCCCCGCTCATTTGCAGCAACAGGCGTTTGAGGTGTGTGGACAGTTGTTCGACGGCCTGCTGGCTGAAGCTCGCGCATTGATAGCTGAACTGCACCGTCAATTGGGCACCGAGCCCGACCAGCAACGTGAGCGGGTAGTTGGTCTGCTCCAGATTGGACACTGCACCAAAGCGCAGCCCCTGGGGCGAGCCTTTTTCCAGCGCCTCGGAAATCGGGTAGTTTTCAAACACCAGAATATTATCGAACAGTGCATCCCCGCCCTGCCCGGCCCAGCGCTGGATATCAAACAGGGCCGTATGCTCGAACTCGCGCAGCGCAAGGTTTTGCGCCTGCACGCTTTGCAACCACTCACCCAGGCGCTGCTCGGAGCGCGGGCTGGCGATGACCGGCAGGGTATTGATGAACAGGCCAATTTGCTGCTCGATCCCCGCAAGCTCCGCCGGACGGCCAGCCACCGTCGCGCCAAATGCCACACAGGATTTACCGGTGTACCGCTGTAACAGTAGCAACCAGGCAGCCTGCACCACGGTGTTGACGGTCACTTTCGACTCGCGGGCAAACTCCCCCAGGCGCCGTGTTTGTTCGCTCTCAAGGTTCAGGTGATGGTGCTCATACAGCGGTTCGGCAATGGCGCGTATCGGTCGGGAAAACGCGTCGGCCAGCCGCACAGGTTCGTTCAGGTCACGCAACTGGTCGCGCCAGAAGGCCTCGCCGAGTGCCGAGTCTGTGCGTTGCAGCCACGCGATGTAGTCGCGATAACGGCCACTCGGGCGGGGCACGGCTTCACCGCGGTAATGCTGCAGCACTTCGCCGAGCAACTGCGCGCTGCTCCAGCCGTCCATCAGGATATGGTGGTTGGTGTAGATCAGGTGATGGGAGTGAGCGCCAGTGCGCACCAGCACCAGGCGCATCAACGGTGCGTGCGTCAGGTCCAGGCCTTGGGCGCGTTCCTCGTCAGCCAGGGTTTGCACAGCGGCGTCGAGGTCGGGCGTGGCCCTCAAGTCAAGCATGCGGAACGGCACGTCGACCTGGCGGCGGACCACCTGCACCGGCTGCTCAAGCGTGCCCTGCCAGAAAAACCCGCTGCGCAGAATGTCGTGTGCATCCATAACGGCCTGCCAGGCGGCGCGGAAACGCTGCGGGTCGAGGCCATCGACGTCCAGGCGCATCTGATTAATGTAATCGCCATCGCCCTGGGCCAGCAACGTATGGAACAACATGCCTTGCTGCATCGGCGACAAGGGATAGACGTCTTCGACGTTCTGCGGCTGAGAGGCCAGCGCGTCGAGTTGCGTCTGGTTCAAGCGCGCCAGCGGGAAGTCGGATGGCGTGACGCCCCGGTTGGCAGGGTCGCAGCAATGGGTAATCAACGAAGTCAGCTCGCGCAGATACTCATCGGCCAGGCGCTGGATGCTGGTTTCATCGAATACCTCGCTGCTGAATGTCCAGCTCAGGTCCAGCTCGCCTCCCAGGACTTTGCTGTCCAGGGCCAACCGGCTGCCCAGTGGACCTTGCAGGTTCACCTCTTCACCGCCGGATTCACTCGCCGGGACGAACAACGCTTCGTCGTTCGCGGCGAAACTGCCATCGAACTGGCCCAGGTAATTGAACGTCAATTGCGGCACCGGCAGTGCGGCCAACGCCTGACGCGCCTGTTCATCGCCAAACTGCGCCAGGGCACCAAAGCCGATGCCTTTGTTCGGGATTGCGCGCAGTTGTTCCTTGATGTGCTTGAGGCAAGCGTCCAACTCGGCGTGCGGGGTCAACTGCACCGGGTACAGGCTGGTAAACCAGCCGACGCTGCGGGTGAGGTCGACAGTGTCAAACAGGTCCTCGCGGCCATGGCCTTCGAGCTGCACGAGCAGGCTGTCGTTACCGGTCCAGCGCACCACCACCCGCGCCAGGGCGGTCAGCAACAGGTCGTTGACCTGGGTGCGATAGGCCGCCGGTGCGTCCTGCAACAGCGCACGGGTCAGGTTTTTGTCCAACCGGCTACGCACGCAAAGCGACTGGCAATACCGCTGCTCACCGTCCGGGCGATCACACGGCAACACCGGCGAGGCACCGTACAACTGTTGCTGCCAAAAACCCACTTGCGCCTGCAACGGCGCCGAAACCGCGTAGCGTTGCAGCGCTTGTGCCCAGGCCTTGACCGCACTGGTCTTGGCCGGTAACGCGATGGCCTGGCCTGCCAGGCACTGACGGTAAGCGGTCTGCAAATCGTCGAACAAAATTCGCCACGAAACGCCGTCGACAACCAAGTGATGCACGATCAACAGCAGACGCTGGGTGCCGTCCGGCAAATTCGCCAGAAGCCCTCGCACCAGTGGGCCGTCGCTGAGGTGCAGGCTGCGCTGGGCCTGATTGCCAAGCGCCTGCAGTTGCGCGGCATCACTGACATCCGCCTGCCACACCAATGGCGGATCACCCGCCGCAGGCAGATCAGCGTACTGGGTGGACCAGCCAGCAGCCCCCTCGAAAAACCTCAGGCGCAAGCTGTCGTGATGCACCAGCAGCGCCTGCATGGCCTGTTCCAGCAGGTGCAGTTCCAGCGCACTGCCAGGTTTGAGCATCACCGACTGGTTCCAGTGATGGCGGTCAGGAATGTCCTGGGCAAAGAACGCCTGATGAATCGGCAGCAAGGCGGTGCTACCCGTCACCGCCTGCTGATCAATGACCTGCGCCGGCGCATCGCTGCGCACCACGCTGGCGAGCGCCTGGACAGTCTGGTGTTGAAACAGGTCTTTGGGGGTCAACCGAAGGCCGGCCTGACGGGCGCGACTGACCACCTGAATCGAGATGATCGAGTCACCGCCCAGCTCGAAAAAGTTATCGTTGATGCCCACTTTCTCCAGCTTGAGCACGTCTTGCCAAATGCCCGTCAACTGCTGCTCCAACAGCGATTGCGGCGCTACATAGTCCTGCTGCAACTGGCTGACGTCAGGCTTGGGCAGGCCCTTGCGATCAAGTTTGCCATTGGGGGTCAACGGCATTCGTTCCAGGCGCACGACATAGGCCGGCACCATATGCGCAGGCAGGTTGACGGTGAGTTGTTCGCGCAGGCGTTCGGTAAACCTCGCGTCTGGCACATCGCCGACCACATAGGCGACCAGGCGCTTGCCGCTGCTGGCGCTGCCTTCCTGGGCGACCACAACGGCTTCACGCACACCGTCCAGGGCTTGCAAGGCAGCTTCAACCTCACCCAACTCGATACGGAAACCGCGAATTTTGACTTGGTTGTCGATTCGGTCGAGGTAGTCGAATGTACCGTCGGCCCGCTGGCAGACCAGGTCGCCGGTACGGTAGAGCAAGCCGCCAGTGTGGCTGAACGGGTCGGCAACAAAACGCTCTGCGGTCAACCCCGGTCGGTTCAGGTAACCCCGCGCAAGCCCCGTGCCGCCGAGGTACAACTCACCGGCCATGCCTTGGGGCAGCAGGTTCAGGTCGGCGTCGAGCACATACGCGCTGCGGTCGCCGATACGGCTGCCGATCGGCGCATAGGCAGCGCCGCACGCTACATCGCGGCCAGCCTTCCAGATCAGCGGCGTGACCACGGTTTCAGTGGGGCCGTAGCCGTTAATGATATAGTGCGGATTCAGGGCGCGCTTGACCCGCTCGAAACTTGCAGCGGGCACCGCGTCACCACCGAAGCAATAGATACGCACCTCTGGCGGCTGACCCTCGCGCTCGGCATGCTCGGCCAGTTGCTGCAGGTACACCGGCGGGAAGGCCGCCACCGTGACCGCGTGCTTGCGCATCGCGTTGTAGGTTTGTTCCGGCGTCCACAGGCTGTCATCGCGAATCAGCAGCGAAGCACCGTGGGTCAGGGCTGTGAGCCAGCGTTCGTGGGCGCCGTCGAATGCAAACGACATAAAGTGGAACTCACAGTCGCTGTCGCGCATGTCATAGCGCTCGCCAATGGCCTGGCAATGCATCGCCAGCGGGCCATGAGCCACACTCACCCCTTTGGGATTACCCGTGGAGCCGGAGGTGTAAATCACATAAGCGAGGTTATGTGGGTCGAGCTGAACCTGCGGGGCCACCAGCGGCTGTTCGCGCAGATCGAGGCGGTCGAGTTCCAGCAGCGGCACCTCTTCACCCACCGGCAGTTGCGCCGAGACCGAGGAATCGCTGAGCAACAGCGCCAGGCCGGAATCCTCAATCAGGTAGGCCAGGCGTTCGCTTGGGTAGCTGATGTCCAGCGGTACATAAGCACCGCCAGCCTTGAGCACCGCCAGCAGCGCCACAATCACTGCTTCGCTGCGCGGCAACGCCACGCCCACCCGTGTTTCGGCGCCAACGCCACGGGCGATCAGGGCATGGGCAAGGCGGTTGGCGCGCTGATCGATTTCGGCGTAGCTGAAGGGTTGGTCATTGAAAATGACTGCCGTTCGCTGTGGTTGCGCCAGCGCCAGCGCAGCGATGCGCTGATGCACAGCGACATCCACCGGGTAAGGTTGCGGCTGATTGCTCATCTGCTGGCGCGCTTGTTCCGTGGGGCTGGCCAGGGCGATTTCACCGAGCTGACGTTCGCCTGCCTGGGCGAATTGCTCCAGCAGGTGCAGCAGGTGCGCGCCGATATCGGTCACGGTGTCAGGGGCGAACTGAGCGCGGTCGAAACTGTAATGCAGCGTCAGGTGTTGGCTCAGCGTCACGGCCACGCTCAACGCGTAGTGGGTTTGTTCCAGGTTGCCAACGTCACCGAACACCAACTCCAGCCCGGGCTGCTGCAACGCTTGGGCAATCGGGTAGTTTTCAAACACCAGGATAGTATCGAACAAGGCCTCGCCGCCCCTCCCGGCCCAGCGCTGGATATCTGCCATGGGCGTGTGTTCGAAATCACGCAGGCTGAGGTTTTGTGCTTGCACGGCGTGCAGCCAGGCGCTGACGCTGGTGTCAGGACGCGGCGTACCGATCACCGGCAACGTATTGATAAACAACCCGACCTGATTTTCGATGCCCGGCAAGTCAGCCGGGCGACCGGCCACGGTCGCGCCGAATGTCACTGCTTCCTGACCGGTGTAGCGCTGCAGCAACAGCAGCCAGGCGGCTTGGACCAGCGTGTTGACGGTCACTTTTTGCTGACGCGCAAAGCGTTCCAATACGCCTGTCGCCTTGGCATCGAGGGTCTGGAAGTAATCGCCGTGACCGCGCTCATCGCCTTCGCCCGGTGCCACTCGCGCCAAGCGTGTAGGCGTTTGCAGCGGCGCCAGTTGCGCCTTCCAGAAATGCTCGCTCAGTTGGCCGTCCTGGCGTTGCAGCCAGGCAATGTAATCACGGTAACGGCCACCGGCACGCGCGGGCGTCTCGCCGCGGTAGCGTTGCAACACCTCGCCGAGCAGCTGTGAATTGCTCCAGCCGTCCATCAGGATGTGGTGATGGGTGTAGATCAGGTGCCATTGATCAGCACCGAGTTGCACCAGCACCAGGCGCAGTAACGGCGCCTGTGCCAGGTCAAAACCCTGCTGGCGCTCGGCGTCAGCCAGGGCGACGAGTGCCTGACGCTGATCACTGCGGTTGCGGTAATCAACAACAGTGAATGGCAATTGCGCCTGCTTGTGCACGATTTGCAACGGCTGCGCCAACTCACCCTGCCAGACAAATCCGCTGCGCAGAATGTCCTGGGCGTCGACGCTGGCCTGCCAGGCCGCACGAAAACGCTGCGGGTCGAGGCCCGAGACGTCGACGCGCAACTGGTTGATGTATTCGCCTGCTGCCTGCTCATACAAGGTGTGGAATAACAGGCCCTGCTGCATTGGCGACAGCGGGTACAGGTCATCGAGTTGACCGCACGGCACCGGCAATGCATCGAGTTGAGCCTGCGTTACGCGGGCCAGCGGGAAGTCCGACGGCGTGGCGTGCGGCGCAGCTTGCGCGCAACAATGTTCGATCACGGCAACGAGTTCGGTGGCAAACTGATCCGCCAGCGACTGCACGGTGGCGGCGTCGAACATCGCCGTGCTGAAGCCCCAGTTCAAGGCCAACTCGCCGCCGTAGACCTGACCCTCTACCGTCAGCCAGTTGGCCAGAGGCGCCTCGAGGTCCTGAGCCTGGCCGCTGCCCTGGGTGGCCGGTACAAACAGCGTCGAGTCATCAAACTGACGGTCGAACTGGCCCAGATAGTTGAAGGTGATTCGAGGCACTGGCAGTTGCGCCAGAGTGGCGCGGGCTGGCGGTTGGCCGAGGTAGCGCAACAGACCGAAACCAATACCCTTGTCTGGCACTGCGCGCAGTTGCTCTTTAACGGTCTTGATCGACTCGGACAGCGTGCCCTCACCCCGCAAACTCAACGGGAACAGGCTGGTAAACCAGCCCACGGTGCGGGTCAGGTCCAGGCCTTCGAACAGATCTTCGCGACCATGCCCCTCCAGCTGGATGAGCGCTGCCGGCTGATGGCTGAAACGGCACACCACGCGAGCCAATGCGGTCAACAGCAGGTCGTTGACCTGGGTGCGATAGGCCGCCGGAGCATCTTGCAGCAACTGGCGCGTGTGCTCGGCGCTGAGGCGAACTTCGATTTTGCAGCCCAGGCTGTTTTGCAGGCTGCCCTGGCGGTTGTCACACGGCAGCTCGGCGTCGACGGATTGCGCCTGCCAGAAAGGCAGTTGTGCGTTGAGGGTTTGCGCGTGGGCTTGCAGGTGGTGCGCCCACTGCTGATAGGCGCTGGTCTTGGCCGGCAGCGGCGCACCGCGGTAAGCCTGTTGCAGATCTTCGAGCAGGATGCGCCACGAAACGCCGTCCACCACCAAGTGATGCACCACCAGCAGCAAACGCTGAGAGCCATCGGCCATGGCGACCAGGGCGGCGCGCAGCAATGGGCCTTGCGCCAGGTCGAGGCTGCGCTGGACTTCGTCGCACAGCGCGGCCAATTCCGTATCATTGTTGACGCGGCACTGCCACAGCGCAGGTTCGGTGACTGGCGCGGCATGGGCTTGCTGCCAACCGTCGGCGTGCTTCACAAAGCGCAGGCGCAGGGCGTCATGATGGTTGAGCAACTGCGTCAGCGCCGCTTCCAGGCGTGTTGGCTCCAGCGCCTCACGCGGGGTCAGCAGCAGGGACTGGTTCCAGTGGTGACGCGCGGGGATCGCCTGGGCAAAAAAGCTCTGCTGCACAGGTGTCAGGATCACCTCGCCGCTGACCGGCCCTTGATCGACAACGCTGGCCTGCTCACGGGTTGCGACGGGGGCCAGGCTGCGAATGCTCTGGTACTGGAACAGGTCACGCGGGTTGAGGCGAATGCCCGCCTGACGGGCGCGGCTGACCACCTGGATGGAGATGATCGAATCGCCGCCCAGTTCGAAAAAGTTGTCGTCCAGGCCGACCTGATCGACGCCAAGCACGTCGCACCAGATAGCCGCCAAGGCTTTTTGCAGGTCAGTTTGCGGCGCGACAAAAGCCTGCGGCGGCGCAGCGTCCGGCAGCGGCAGCGCCTTGCGGTCAAGCTTGCCGTTGGCGGTCACCGGCAGTGTAGCGAGCGGCATCAGGTGCGTCGGCACCATGTATTCCGGCAGGCTCTTGAGCAGCCAGGTCTTGAGGTCGGCTAGCTCATCGCTTTCGAGCACCAAATAGGCGACCAGTTGCTTGCCGCCCTGCACCAACACCACGGCCTCGCGCACCGTTGGGTGCTGCATCAAGCGCATCTCGATTTCACCCAGTTCGATACGCAAGCCGCGCAGCTTGACCTGATGATCAAGGCGGCCGAGATAGTCGATGACGCCGTCAGCACGCTGGCTTACGCGGTCACCCGTGCGGTACAGGCGCTCGCCCCTCACAAACGGGCTCGGCACGAAGCGCTCGGCGGTCAACGCCGGGCGACGGTGGTAGCTGCGCGCCAGGCCCGTGCCGCCCAGGTACAGTTCGCCAGCCACACCGGCGGGGACCGGGTTGAGTTGGGCATCAAGCACATACGTGGCGAGGTTGGCGATGGGGCGGCCGATGGGCACGCTGTCGGCACCTTCGTCGACGCAGGTCCAGTGGGTCACGTCGATCGCAGCTTCGGTCGGGCCGTAGAGGTTGTACAAATTGGCGTTTGGCAGTTTGGCGAACACCTGCCGTTGCGCGTCCAGCGGCAAGGCTTCGCCGCTGCACACGATGCGCTTGAGGCCTGTGCAGGCGTGTACACCCGGTTCATGGATAAACGCCTGGAGCATCGATGGCACGAAGTGCAAGGTGGTGATCGCGTGACGGTTGATGGTCTCGATCAGGCGCGCCGGTTCACGGTGTTCACCCGGAGCAGCCACCACTAATCGCGCGCCGGTCATCAACGGCCAGAAGAACTCCCACACCGACACGTCAAAGCTGAACGGGGTTTTTTGCAACACTGCGTCGCGGGCCTGCAGGCCATATGCCTGCTGCATCCAGCACAGGCGGTTGACCAACGCCCGGTGGCTGTTGCCAGCACCTTTCGGTTTACCGGTGGAGCCCGAGGTGTAGATCACATAAGCCAGGTTGAGCGCGTGAACATCAACGGCGGGCGACTGTGTGCTGTAGGTGTCGAGCCCGTCGTGCGGCTGATCGAGGGCAATTACCTGGATGCCCTCGGTGGGCAGCAAGGCCTGCAGGCTTTGCTGGGTCAGCAGCAGCTGAATGCCGCTGTCTTCGATCATGTAGGCCAGCCGGTCCTCGGGGTATTCCGGGTCCAACGGCACGTAGGCGCCGCCTGCCTTGAGAATGGCCAGCAGGCCCACCACCATTTCGATGGAGCGTTCGATGCAGATACCGACTAAAACGTCCGGGCCGACGCCCTTCTCGCGCAGGGCATGGGCCAACTGGTTGGCGCGCGCGTCGAGCCGGGCATAGCTCAAGGTGGTTGCGCCGAATACCAGCGCCGGCGCATCGGGCGTTCGCTGTACTTGATCTTCGATGAGTTGATGGATAGCGCACTCGGTCGGGTACGCTTGGGCGGTGCTGTTCCAGTCGCGCACCAGCAAGTGCTGCTCGTCGGCAGCCAGCATCGGCAATTCACCCACGCGCTGTTCGCCATCGGCAACCATGGCCTGCAGCAGGCTGATCCAGTGCCGCGCCATGCGCTCGATGGACGTCGCCTCAAACAGGTCGTTCGCGTAAGTCAACGCGGCGTGCAGGGTGCCGGATTTCTCATAGGTGTCGAGGGTCAGGTCGAACTGGGTGGTGCGGCCCTGCCATTCCACCAAGGCCAATTCCAGCCCGGAAGCGGTGCTGACGCAGGCGATGTCCGCCACCACTGGCTGGTGGTTGTACATCACCTGGAACAGCGGCGTATGACTGAGGCTGCGCTCGACCTTCAAGGCTTCCACCAGGCGCTCGAACGGCAGCTCCTGATGGGCCTGGGCGCCGAGGGCGTGCTCCTTGATGCCTTGCAGCAGCTCGGCGACGCGGGTTTGCCCGGTCAACTCGGTGCGCAGCACTTGGGTGTTGACGAAGAAGCCGATCAGCCCTTCCACCTCACTGCGATTGCGGTTGGCGATGGGCACGCCAATGCGGATATCGCCCTGCCCGGTGTAGCGATGCAGCAACACGTTGAACGCGCCAAGCAACAGCATGAAAAGGGTAACGTTGTGCTGTTGCGCGCAGGTGCGCAGCTGCGCGGCCAGGCCCGGGTCAATCGCAAAATTATGCCGGGTGCCCTGATAGCTGGGCCTGGCCGGGCGCGGGCGGTCAGTCGGCAACTCAAGCACCGGATGCTCATCGCCCAAACGCGCTTGCCAGTACTCCAATTGACGCGCCTGCTCCCCCGCTTCCAGCCAGCGGCGCTGCCACAGGGCGTAGTCGCTGTACTGAATCGGCAGCGCCGGCAGTTGCGGCGCGTCGTTGCGTTCGTGCGCGTCGTAGAAACGGATGAATTCGTCGATCAGCACGTTCATCGACCAGCCATCGGAGACGATGTGGTGCAGGGTCAGCAGCAACACATGCTCCTGATCACCCAGGGTGAGCAATTGCAAACGCAGCAAGGGACCGTGTTCCAGGTCGAAGGGCAACAGCGATTGACGGGTGGCAGCCTCGTTGACGGCCTGCTCACGCTCGGCGGGTGCCAGGGCGCTTATGTCCAGCCGCTCGATGGCCAGTGAAGGCTCGACAGCGACTTGTGCCAAGCGGTCATCCGCCTGGCGCTGGAATACGGTGCGCAAGGTTTCATGGCGAGCCACCAGGCTGGCAAATGCCTGCTCCATCGCGGGCAAACTCAGTTCACCCTTGAGCCGTACCGCGCCCGGCAAGTTGTAGGCCCCGCTGGCCGGGTCCAATTGCCACAGAAACCACATGCGTTGCTGCGCGTAGGACAGCACCTGGCGATCCTCCACCTCCACCCCTGCCGGAATCGGAAACCGGGAAAAGTCCACGCCTTCTTTCTGCAGGGCCTGCAGGAATAACTGGCGTTTTTCCAGGGGCAACCCGATAAACCGGCGAGCAAGTTTCAAGGAGTCTTCAGCATTCATTTGTTGGAGTCCGGAGCAATAGGCAGGAAGCACAAAGGCACGTCGTCCCTATAAAACGAACCGGGGAGGGAAAAATTAGCGGGGGATGGGGGGCATGGAGCGAGGTGTCATCAAGGGTTACATCAATCTCAGGAAAGGCGCACGAACACACGCTAGCATTGACGCATATCACTTTTTGCAACTACATTTAGTTACAGGCAAGGATCGCCGTGTCCAAAAATGAAAAGCTGCTCGCCAAACTGCTCAACGAGCACATGGCATTTACCTGGCCAGAGCTCATCACGCTGCTGCACCGGCTCGGCTACACACAGATTGAAGGGCTGGAAGCCGCGTCAAGTTCGACATCGGCCACCCCAGTGCAATGATCACCTTGCACAAGCCTCACCCCGGCAACGAACTGAAACGCTACATTCGGCGCCAGATCATCGAACAATTGAAATCAGGAGAACTGATTCAGTGAATAACCAACTGAAGCACCAAGGCTACATCGGCTCTATCGACGCCAGCCTCGAAGACAACTGCCTGTTCGGCAAGGTTCTGTTCATCAAGGCGCTGGTCAGCTATGAAGGAAAAACCGTCGCTGAACTGGACGCGGCCTTCCGTGAAGCCGTCGACGATTACCTCGCCACGTGCCAACGCTTGGGGCAGCTACCGGAAAAGCCTTGCAAGGGCTCGTTCAACGTACGCGTAGGCCATGAACTGCATTTGGCCGCGGCCCTGGCCGCCGCCCGCAAGAAAGTGACGCTCAATGATCTGACGCGCCAGGCGCTGAACGAGTTTTTGCAGCATCACAGCGCAGACCCTTGCCCGGCAATCGGCTGACTGCCCAACCATCGATACCCCAGCACGGCTGAACCCAATACCACTGCGCCTGCCACCAGTGCCACCCAGAACCCGCCGGTGGCGCCGTAGTGGTCGATCATCCAGCCCGAACTGGCGGCGCCAATGGCTACCCCGATGCTCAAGCCGGTGATCAGCCAGGTCATGCCTTCGGTGAGGCGGCTGGGCGGGACGACCTGCTCCACCAGGGCCATGGACACGATCAAGGTGGGCGCGAAGAACAGCCCGGAGATAAAGATCGCCACGGCCAGGCCGGGAATGTCTGTCACCAGCAATAACGGCAAGGTGGTCAACGCGGTGGCCACGCCGCAAAACAGAAACTGCCGGGGCAGCGGCGCCTTGAGCTTGAGTGTGCCGAACGCCAGCCCCGCCAGGCACGAACCGATGGCATACACCGACAGCACGATGCTCGCCGCCGCCGGTTGGCCCTGATGCTGGGCGAAGGCGACGCTGACCACATCGACCACGCCGACGATCACGCCCATGGCCAGCAGCAGGATCATCAGGATCAGCACCGACGGCGAGGCGATCAACAGGCGGCCATGGTGATCCTCGTGCGCGTGCACCGGCGGTTCGGTCTCACGTTGCAGCACAAAGGTGGTCACGCCCACCGCCAGCAGCAGCGCCGCCACCAACGGTCCCGCTTCGGGAAACAGCACCACACTCAAGCCGACGGAAATCGGCGGGCCAACAATGAAGCACACTTCATCGAGCACCGACTCCAGGGCAAACGCGGTTTGCAATTGGGGCTGACCGCGATACAACTCGGACCAGCGTGCGCGCACCATGGCCGACATATTCGGCATGCATCCGGCCAGTGCCGCAAACAGGAACAACAGCCAACTCGGCGCCTGCAACCGGGTACACAGCAACAGCAGCAATAACGCACCGCCGCCGATCACTGCGGCAATCGGCAGCACCCTGCCCTGGCTATAACGGTCGACCAGGCGCGACACCTGCGGCGCACACACGGCCGTGGCCAGGGCGAACACCGCCGCCACCGCGCCGGCCAAGCCATAGCCGCCATGCACCTGCGAGAGCATGGTGATCAGGCCGATACCGGTCATGGACACCGGCATGCGTGCCAGCATGCCCGCCAGCACAAAAGCTCGGGCGCCGGGGACCTTGAACAACTCGGCGTAGGGGTTTGCCATCCTGCTTAACCTCTTCCATGGCGCCTTGAAACTTGCTATCTGACGTTATCAAGGCAAAATACATACGGTGCGTATGTGGCAAATCATGCTTCGCATACGCAGCGTATGTCAATCACTCACCCACCTCAACGAGACTTGTCCATGAGCCGAGCCCGCGCTGACATGATCGAAGACACCCGCGCCCGGTTGATCGCCAGTGCTCGCGAGGCCTTCGCCACGCAGGGTTATGCCAACACCTCAATGGACGATTTTACCGCCCGCGTCGGGCTGACGCGGGGTGCGTTGTACCACCACTTCGGTGACAAAAAAGGCTTGCTGGCGGCGGTGGTCGCCCAACTCGACGGCGAGATGGATGCACAATTGCAACACATCACCGATCAGGCAACCGACCCGTGGGAGGGGTTCCGTGAACGTTGCCGAACTTACCTGCGTATGGCGCAAAATGCAGAAATCCAGCGCATCGTTTTACAAGATGCACCCGCGGTTCTCGGCGCTATAGCATCAACCCATCAGCAACACTGCGTGGACTCTCTGGCGACGGTACTGGAGGACCTGATGCGTGCAGATATCATCGAGCCGGCTGCCAGCCAGGCGTTGGCGCGCCTGATCAATGGCAGCCTGGTGAGCAGTGCGTTATGGATTGCCGGGGATACGCACCCGCCGCAACGGCTTGAAGAAAGCCTGCAGGGGCTGGAGCTGTTTGTGCGGGGACTCAAACGATGAGCCCCATGGAGCCCGCGATGCAGCGCATCGGTTAGAACGGCTGGCACGTCGCGAGCATCCTGCCGGTCGCCGACACCCACTTTAAATAATCACACCAGCCGCTTGATCTGCTTGTGCCGCCATACCAGTCGGTAATACCCCGTCTGCAATGCCAGCATCGCCAGGTAGGTCACCGGAAACGCCATCCACACGCCTTCAAGGCCGAAGTGCGCGTTGAGCAAATACGCTATCGGCAGCTCAACGCACAGCACGCAGAAGATCGAAATGGCGACGGGCATCAGCACCACGCCGCTGGCGCGCATGATCCCGCCGATCACGGCCTGGAACCCGAACACCAGAACGCTCCAGAGCATAATGTGCAACAGGTGTTCGGCGTTGACGCGCGCGGCGTCGTCGGTGATGAACAAGCCCAGCAGCCAGTGCGACAACAGGTAGCCGAGTACGATCAGCCCGCCGGTGAGGCAGGTGTTGATCAACAGCCCGGTGCGCAGGATCGGCCCGATACGTTCCAGGCGCCCGGCGCCAATCGCCTGGGCACCGAGAATCGACGCGGTGATCGCAATCGACAGCGCCGGGAACTGCACGTAATTGACGATTTGCGTTACTGCCCCATACGCCGCCGTGGCTTGGGAGCCATGGCTGTTGACCAGGGCGAGGATGACCAATTCCGACAACGACAGCACCACCATCTGTAAGCCGGTGGGCAGGCCAATGCGCAGGACTTTGCCGAGAATCGCGCGGTCCAGGCGCAAGGCTGCAAACAGCTCACGGTCCGGCGCCATCACATGATTTTTATGGCGCAGCCGCAGGATCAGAAACAGCATGGCCGACGCGTTGCCCACCAAGCCTGCGTACACCGCACTCTGGATGCCCATGGGCGGCAGGCCGATCCAGCCGCGAATCAGTGCCGGCGTCAGCAGCAGGCCCACCAGGGTTGAAACCATCAGCGCCAGCAGTGGCGAAATCGTGTCGCTGACGCCCCGCAGTAACTGGGTATAGAGGATAAACACCAGCAGCAGCGGCATGATCAACATCATGACTTGGGCGTACCCAACCGCATCGTCCAACACATCGATGGGCGTGCCCAGCGCCTGCAATGCCGGGCGCGCAAACAGGCTGCCGAGCACTGCCGCAATCAGGCCCACCAACGCGCCCAGCGTTAAGGTCGCGCCGGTGATCACCTTGACCATCGCGGTTTCCTGAGCGCCCCAGGCCTGGCCGATCAACACCGAAGCGCCCGCCCCCAGGCCGATGACCAGAGCAATAAAGAAAAACACGATGGGGAACATCCCCGACACTGCCGCCAGCGCCTGGGTGCCGAGCATTTGCCCGACATAGATGCCGTTCAGCGTGCCGGAAAAACTTTGCAGGAAGTTGGACAGCACCATCGGTGCCAGAAAGATCAGGTAGATCCGCCACAAAGGCCGATTGGGAGTGACTTGCATGGTCATTCAGGTCCCGGAATTATTATCAGGCGGGGAAAGCATTGCGCGACAGCCAGGCCAGGTACGTCTGCACGTCGGTCGGCCACTGCGCAATCTTGCTGGAAAAGGTCGCCGCATCACCGGCAAACAGTGCTCGCGAGGCGGCTTCGAACCCGGGCAGGTCGCCGCCGATAGCGCTCATGAAACGATAGCTGGCGTCTTTGGCCTGGCGTATCTGATCACGGGAGGCATGGTCAGTGCGAGCCTCATCGACCAACCGACGCAACGCCGCCGAGGCACCGCCACGCTGTTGGCCGAGCCATTGCCAGTGGCGCGGCAGCAAGGTGACCTCACGCGCGACGACGCCCAATTTTGGACGCCCGACGGACAGCGATACGGGCGGCTCAGGATCGGTATCTTCCTGTGCTGGCTGCTCGGGCGCGTAACCTGCCGGCCAGGGATAGTCGACCTGGGTGCCGGTGGCATCATCGAAAACCAGGAAGCTGCCAGTCGCCAATCCGAGGTGTGACAGTTTCTCGCAGACATCGGCATAGCTACCGGCCACCACCCGCTGATGACCAACGAAAGCGGTGCACAGAGGCAAGTTTTGCGCAGGCATGATGTTTTACCCGGATGTTATGTGTTTTACCCGGATCATATTAGTCAGGAGGGTGCGGCTTGCAAGGCTATTGCGCAAAAACCTCCAGGTGCTGCTCGCGCACCGTCGCGCGCATCGCTTGCACAGCCGGTTCGCGCAGCAGGCATTCGGCAATGGCGGGTTCCAGTTCCACCCGCAAGCGCCGGCCCAACGCCCTCGCGCCAAAGCGCGCGTCGTGCTGACGGCACAACCACGCCTTCGCCCGCTCATCCAGCGTCAGCGAGCGACGCTGCAACGCCAGGCGCTGATTGAGCTTTGCCAGCTCCACGTCCAGCAATGCTTCGAGCCATTGGCTGTCAATGGGTTCGAATATCAGGATACGGTCAATACGATTAAGAAATTCCGGCTCAAAATGCCTGTGCAACGCCTCTTCCAGCACCGCCGCCTCGCCCCGTACGAAGACCCGCAGCAAACGTCGCCAGCCATGGGCAAACCGCTGGCGATGGCGCCGCGCCTGTTGCGCACCGACATTGCTGGTCATAAAGATCAGGCTGTTGCGAAAGTCCAGCGTGCGCGTGCCACCGGCCAGGGTCAGTTGGCCATTTTCGAGAATACCGAGCAGGCTGCGCACCACTTCCCGGCTGGCTTTTTCGAGTTCGTCGAACAGCACGATGCCCGGTCGGCTGTAAGTGCCCTGGATCAACTCACTGTTGAACAGGCTGATGCCCTCCTTGCTGCCCACATACCCTGGCGGCGCGCCGGTCAGCGCAGCGGCGTAATGCTCCTGCGCCAGCGTGTGCATGTCGATGCGGCAAAAACCGTCGGCACGCCCGTGCAGTGCCTGGGCCAGCAAGCGCACGATTTCGGTCTTGCCAACACCGGTTGGCCCCATGAACAGGTTGACGCTCAGTGGCCGGTCACGCTCGCCAATATCGGCCTTGACCACCTTGAGCAACCCTTCCACCTGGGCGAGCGCGGCGTCCTGCCCGACGATCCGGCTGCGCAACAGCGCCATCACCTGAGCCGGTTCAAAGGTAAACCGCATGCCCTACTCCGCCGTCTTTTCTTTACCGCCGTGCGGCAGTTGCCCCACCGGGCAGTCGGCCACGCCCACCGTGCTGCGGGTGAATTGCTCAACGTTCTCCTGAGCCTTTTGCGCGTCCAGCACCCAGGTGCGATAGAACTCGAACGGGCAGTCGGCCACGCCCTTGTCGCCATCGCCCGAGGCGTGCATGCCGGTGTAGCCCCGGTGCAGCAGCTTGAACAGATGGTTCTGCGACTGATCATTGGCCCGCGCATCGCGGATCTGCGACACCGACAACTGCGCGAACTGAATGCCCATTTCCTCTTCGCCGCATTCGCCCAGGGTGCGCCCGTCAAACCCGATGATCGCCGAGTGCCCAAAGTATGAATACACCCCGTCGAACCCGGCAGCGTTGGCCACCGCGACGTAGCAGTTGTTCGCCCAGGCCATGCTCTTGGACATCTGCACCTGTTGCTCCTTGGCCGGGTACATATAGCCCTGGCAGCGCACGATCAACTCGGCGCCCTTCATCGCACAGTCACGCCAGATTTCCGGGTAGTTGCCGTCGTCGCAGATGATCAGGCTGACCTTCATGCCCTTGGGCCCGTCGCACACATAAGTGCGATCGCCTGGGTACCAGCCTTCGATGGGGCACCACGGAATGCACTTGCGGTAACGCTGCACGATGTCGCCGAGGTTATTGATCAACACCAGCGTGTTGTACGGCGCCTTGTGCGGATGTTCTTCGTGGCGCTCACCCGTCAGGGAAAACACGCCCCAGGTATTCGCCTGGCGGCAGGCCGCCGAGAAAATCGCGGTTTCTTCGCCGGGAATGCTCGCGGCGGTCGCCATCATCTCGTCATGGTCATACATGATGCCCATGGTGCTGTATTCCGGGAACACCACCAGGTCCATGCCCGGCAGGCCCTGTTTCATGCCGACGATAATCTCGGCAATTTTCTTCGCGTTTTCGATGACCTGCGCCTTGCTGTGCAGGCGCGGCATCTTGTAGTTCACCACTGCGACACCGACGGTGTCGGGGCTGCTGGAAATGTCGCCATGACGCATAACAACGCTCCTGGTCTAGTGACTGATCATCCACGGCCGTGGCCCGGTTTTGGTTTTAAGCCCCAGCGGATTGGCCTTGCTGGGCTCGACTTTTTTGCCGGTGCCACAGCAACTGCAGCCCGCCGGGTGACGACGACTTTCCTGATACTCACCCACGGTTTGCGGCGCGTGCGCACTGCGCTCGTTGCCAGCGATGGCTTTACGCTGGTTGGCAGAAAGAATGCCCAGCGCCGGGGCCGACACCAGCAGTTGCCCGCCCGCCGAGGCGCAATACGGGCATTCGCTGGGATCATGGCGTTGGGCAATCGGGCGCAGCATCGTGAAGGAGCCACAGGTCTCACAGCTGTATTCGTAGGTCGGCATGGCTACAGGTCCGGGGCGATGGGCAGGTCGATGCTGCCGTCCAAAAACCGGGTCGGCCCGTTTGCGTTGGGGTTGATGTCGAACTCGAAAATTTCGGTGGGCAGCCACAAGGTTGCGCACGCATTCGGAATATCCACCACGCCGCTGATATGCCCCTGCACCGGCGCCGACCCCAGCAGCGCATAGCCCTGAGCGGGCGAATAGCCGAACTTGGTCAGGTAGTTGATCGCGTTCAGGCACGCCTGGCGGTAGGCAACGTTGACGTCCAGGTAATGCTGCTGGCCCTGTTCGTCCACCGAAATGCCTTCGAAGATCAGGTAGTTCTTGTAATTCGGCGTGATCGGGCTTGGCTTGAATACCGGGTTCTTGATCCCGTATTTGGCCATGCCGCCCTTGATCAGCTCGACTTTCATGTGCACCCAACCGGCCATTTCGATGGCGCCGCAAAAGGTGATTTCGCCGTCGCCCTGGCTGAAGTGCAAATCGCCCACCGACAGCCCGGCGCCGTTCACGTAAACCGGAAAGAAAATCTTCGAACCCCGGGACAAGTCCTTGATATCGCAGTTACCGCCATGCTCACGCGGCGGCACGGTGCGCGCACCCGTGGCGGCGGCGTCATCGCGGGCCTGGCCCTTGAGCTTGCCCATGTGCGCGGTGGCGGCCAGTGGCGCGTTGGCCAGCGGCGGCACGCGGGTCGGGTTGGTGTCGATCAGCTCCTGCTCGCGACGGTTCCAGTCGGCAAGCATCACCGGGTCGGGCAGGCAACCGATCAAACCGGGGTGGATCAAACCGGCGAAATTCACCCCCGGAATGTGCCGCGAGCTGGTGAACATGCCCTTGAAATCCCAGATGGCTTTTTGCGCGCTGGGAAAGTGATCGGTGAGAAACCCACCGCCGTTCTGCCGCGAGAAAAAGCCGTTGAAGCCCCACTGCGACTCGGCCTTGGCACCAATATCGAGCAAATCCACCACCAGCAGATCACCCGGTTCTGCGCCGTGCACACCCACCGGCCCCGACAGGTAGTGCACGGTGGACAGGTCCACATCACGCACGTCGCTGGCGTCGTCGTTGTTCTTGATCGCGCCGGCGGTCCAGTCGTAGGTTTCCAGGATGAAGTCATCGCCCGGCTTTACCCAGCAGGCCATCGGGATATCCGGGTGCCAGCGGTTATGGATATTTTCGTTTTCGGTAACGGGCTGGTTGAGGTCGACTTTGATCAGCGTTTCGGTCATGGCTGGCTCCTGGACGGATGACGTGTTGCGTTCAAGCCAGTCTCAGGCGCCAGGAGCAAACGGAAAATACGTTGGATGACGTATAAAACCCAGAGGTCGGGTTTTATTCCATCAATTCGCTCAATGTCAGGGACAGCAATTACTGATTGGACGCACCGTCGAGAAGTGTTTAGATTTCTCCACATAGATAGCTTTTAGCCATCATTCCCAACCCTTTGAATATCGAGCCCTTCATGAAAAAACCTGTCTCGCTGGCGATGCGTATTGGCCTGGGTTTCGCGTCCACGCTGTCGCTGCTGGTGCTGATCACCGCCGTCGGTATTCAGCGCGTGGGTTTTATCGACAGCACCCTTAAGAACGTCGCCGAACAAGCCGCCGTAGCCCAGCGCTACGCGATCAACTTTCGCGGCAGCGTGCACAACCGCGCCATTGCCATTCGCGATGCGGTGCTGGTCAAGGATGAGCAGGCGTTGAACGGGCACCTGGCTGAAATCGACCAGCTCAAGCATGACTACCAGGATTCCGCGGTAATGCTCGACCGCCTGTTCGGTACCAGCGCCAGCGCCGAAGAAACCCGTCTGCTGAGCGATATCAAAGCCATTGAGGTCCAGGCGCTCGCGTCCTCCGAGCGCGTGGTCAACCTGCGGCGCGGCAGCGATATCGCCGGCGCCCAGGACTTGTTGCTCGCACAGACCTCAGGCCTCTACAGCGAATGGCTGAAACGGGTGAACGCCCTGATCGACTTCGAAGAAGCCCAGATCAAACACAGCCTGGGCACCGTACAGACTGCCGCCAGCCAATTTGCGCTGCTGATGATCGCCGCCAGCACGGTGGCAGTCATCTTGAGCGTACTGGTGTCGTTGCTGATCATCCGCAAGGTCAAGGCCACCCTGGGCGCAGAGCCTGAGGAGGTGGCCGAGGCGATCCGCCGCCTGGCCAATGGCGAGCTGAACCAGCCCATCCAGACCCGCTACCCCGACAGTGTGATGGGCATTCTGAAGAACGCCCTGTTACGCCTGGGCGACACCATCACCGAGGTGCGCGGGGCGGCCCAGGCCTTGCGCCATTCCTCGGTCACGCTGTTGTCGGTGGCCAGTGACAACCGCCAGCAAATTACCCTGCAAACCAGTGAAGCGCAGCACGTCGCGGCAGCCATCACGCAAATGGCTGCCTCGGTCAGCGAGGTCTCGGGTTACGCGTCAGCCGCCTCCAGGGCGACCATCCTGGCAGACGCCGAAGTCGATAGCGGCCACCGCCTGGTGGGCGAAGTCAGCGTGGCCATTGAAGAATTGGCGACGATCCTCGACCAAGCCACCACGCGGGTCAATCAAGTGTCCAGCGACAGTGAACACATCGAAACCGTGATCGAAGTCATCAACGCTATCGCCGCACAAACCAACCTGCTGGCGTTGAACGCGGCGATTGAGGCGGCGCGCGCGGGCGAACATGGCCGCGGGTTTGCGGTGGTAGCCGATGAGGTACGCTCGCTCGCCACGCGCACTCAGGAATCTACCCAGGAGATCCGCGAAATGATCAGCAAGCTGCAAAGCGGCACCCAGGACGCCGCCGATATCATGCAACGCAGCCGCAGCCTGGCCCAGGTCACCGTTATGCAAACCCGCGACTCTCAGGTGGCGCTGGGCAAGATCAGTCAGGAAGTGGGCGCGATCAATGCGATGAACGCGCAGATTGCCAGTGCCTCCGTGCAGCAAAGCGCGGCGGCTGAAGAGGTGGCGCAGAACGTCACGCGCATTCACACCTCCACGGTGCAGTCTGCTGCCGGTTCCGCTGTGGCGGAAAGCTCAAACCGCGAGCTGGCGGAGCTGGCAGACCGGTTGAGCACCAAGGTGGCGTTTTTCAATGTGGCGTAAGGGCTGAGACCGCACGGAGGCGGAGCAGACCGCTCCGTCATCCGGGCAGGCTCGGTGCGTTGTCAGGTACTTCGGCAAACATCAACGGTGGGAGCTGCACACCCCAGGTTTAAACCGACAAATACCGGCTGATGGTCGCCTCATCCACCCGATCCCGGGTCTCTTCGATGACGAACCTGCCCTTCTCAATCACCAGGAAGCGGTCGGCGATTTCCAGGGTGAACGACAACACCTGCTCCGACACCACAATGGTCAAGTCCCGCAGGTTGCGGATTTCTTTGAGCGTGCGGGCAATGTCCTTGATGATCGAAGGCTGAATCCCCTCCGTCGGTTCATCCAGCAACAACACCTTCGGATTGGTGGCCAACGCCCGAGCAATCGCCAACTGCTGTTGCTGCCCGCCAGACAGGTTACCGCCCTTGCGCGATTGCATGTCGTGCAACACCGGAAACAACGCATACAAATCCTCCGGCACCTTGCCCCGTGCCGACGCCGGCAAGCCGGTCTGGATATTCTCGAGCACCGTCATGCTCGGAAATATCATCCGCCCCTGCGGCACATAGGCAATCCCGCGCGCCACCCGTTCATGGGTCTCCAGCGCCGACACCTCGTGCCCGTCCACACTGACGTGGCCTTGCCATTGCGGCAAAATTCCCATCAGGCTCTTGAACAGCGTGGTCTTGCCCATGCCGTTGCGGCCCATCACCGCGACGATCTCGCGCTTGGCCACGTTCAGGTCCAGGTCGTGGAGAATCTGGCTCTGCCCGTAGCCACAGGACAACTGGTCGATCTTGAACATGCCGGATTCCTCAGTGGCCCAAATACACTTCGATGACTTTAGGGTTGCTCTGCACCGACTCCATGCTGCCCTCGGCCAGCACTTTGCCTTGGTGCAGCACCGTGACCTTGTGGGCGATACTTTTGACGAATTCCATGTCGTGCTCGATCACCAGCACCGAACGGCCCTGGCTGATGCGCTTGAGCAACTCAGCGGTTTGCGCCCGCTCGTTGACGCTCATGCCGGCCACCGGTTCGTCGAGCATCAGCAGTTCAGGGTCTTGCATCAGCAGCATGCCGATTTCCAGCCACTGCTTTTGCCCGTGAGACAGCAGGTCTGCCTGTTGTTGCAGCAGGTCGCCGAGGAAGATCTCCCGCGCCACCTCCTCGACCCGCGCGACGACCTGGGCGTTACGCTTGAAGAACAGCGCGCCCCAGACCTTGCGCCCGGCGGGATAGGACATCTCAAGGTTTTCAAACACCGTGAGGTTTTCGTAGATCGACGGGTTCTGGAATTTACGACCGACGCCTGCGCGCACGATGTTGTACTCGCGCATTTTGGTCAGTTCCTGGCCGTCAAACTGGATGCTGCCGCTGGTGGCGCGGGTCTTGCCGCAGATCAGGTCGAGCACCGTGGTTTTTCCGGCACCGTTGGGGCCGATGACCACGCGCACCTCGTTGCGGTCGATGTACAGGTTGAGGTTATCGACCGCCTTGAAGCCGTCGAACGACACGGTGAGGCCTTCGATGGCCAGCACCGGCTTTTTCATTTCAAAGCCGACGGCGCTCATGGCTGAGTCTCCAGAATTTTCGCTTCAGTCCTGGGCTTGACCACGGGCGCAGCGGCTTTCACCACCGGCTCACGCCGCAGCAGCCTGGCCAGCGCCTGACGCCCATGGCTGTCCCACAACCCGGCCAAGCCGTTGGGGAAGTACATGACCACGGCGATGAACAGGCCGCCCATCAAGTACAGCCACAACTCGGGAAAGGACTCGGAAAAGTAGGTCTTGCCGTAGTTCACCAACAGCGCGCCATACACCGCGCCGAGCAGCGACATGCGCCCGCCCACGGCGGCAAAAATCACCATTTCAATCGACGGCACAATGCCCACGAATGACGGCGACATAAAGCCCACCTGCAAGGCAAACATGGCCCCGCCAATCGCCGAAAACGCAGCGGCCACGCAGAACACGAAAATCTTGAAACTGGCCACGTCGTAGCCGGAAAACCGCACGCGTTCTTCCTTGTCGCGCATGGCCATCAGCAGCCGACCCAGCTTGGACGCGAGGATGAACCTGCCGATAAAGATGCAGCCAAACAGCAGGCCGGCGTTGATGAAGTACAGGATCAGCTTGGCGCTGTCGGTGCGCAGGTCCCAGCCGAGCAGGGTCTTGAGGTCGGTGATGCCGTTGACACCGCCGGTGAGGCCTTGCTGGCCGACGATCAGCACCGTGAGGATCAGCGCAATCGCCTGGGTGACGATGGAAAAATACACATCGCCCACGCGACGCTTGAACAGCGCGATGCCGATCACAAACGCCAGCAGTACCGGCACTGCGACCACCGCCACCACGGTGAAGGTAAAACTGTGGAACGGCTGCCACAACAGCGGCAATTCGGTGATCTGGTTCCAGTCCATAAAGTCCGGGATGCCGGGGGTGGACTGGATCCTGGTGCTTAGCGGGTCCGACGCTTCCAGCTTCAGAAACATCGCCATGCAGTAACCGCCAACCCCGAAAAACACGCCCTGCCCCAGGCTGAGAATGCCGCCATACCCCCAGCACAACACCAGCCCTACGGCGACGAACGCGTACGTCAGGTATTTGCCGACCATGTTCAGGCGAAACGCATCCAGGGTCAGAGGGAATACCACCAGAATCAACAATGCCAACAGCACGATGCCGATCAGGTTTTGCTGGCTGCCCAGCAGCTTGTCTAAAGCCTTCATCTGCTCGCCTCTACTTGCGCACTTTGATGGAGAACAACCCTTGCGGGCGCAGCATCAGGATCAGAATCACCGAGGACAAGGTCAGCACCTTGGCCATCGAGCCACTGAGGAAAAACTCCGACAGCGATTGGGTCTGGGCGATCACAAACGCCGAGGCGATGGTGCCGAACAGGCTTTGCGCGCCGCCGAACACCACCACCAGAAAGGTGTCGACGATGTACTGCGAACCCGCCGTCGGCCCGGTCGAGCCGATGGTAGTAAACGCCGCGCCGGCCACACCGGCCACGCCACAACCGAGGGCGAAGGTCATGCGGTCGACCTTGCGGGTGTTAATACCGACTGCGCGACTCATCAAGCGGTTTTGCACCGTGGCGCGCACCTGCAGGCCCCAGCGCGAGCGGTAAAGCATGAGGAAGATGGCAGCGGTGAGCAGCAAGGTCAGGCCCATCATGAACAGGCCGTTGCGCGGGATTTCGATGGCTTCGGTGAAGTTCACCGAGCCCATCAGCCAGGCCGGCGGTTCGGCGCTGACCTCGCGGGCGCCAAATACCGAACGGAAGGTTTGCTGCATCACCAGCGACAAGCCCCAGGTCGCCAGCAGCGTGTCCAATGGCCGTTTGTACAAACGGCTGATCATCGCCCACTCCACCAGCCAGCCGACGGCACCGGCGACGAGGAATGACAGGGCGATGGCAAAGAAGAAGTAATAGGGTTGGAAGCTCGGCGCAAAGTGCGCGGTGAGGCTGGAACACACGTAGGTGGTGTAGGCGCCGATGGTCAGGAACTCACCGTGGGCCATGTTGATCACGCCCATCTGGCCGAAAATGATCGCCAGCCCCAATGCCATCAGCAACAGCACGCAGAACACGGACAAGCCGTTGAACCCCTGCATTGCCGCGATGGCCCCAAATTCCGATAGCCATTCCATGATGATGGTCTCCTGAGCGGGAGGTGATAGTTAAAATGCAGCCTGCTTTAGATTTATGTGGGAGCTGGCTTGCCTGCGATGCTGGCGGCTCGGTCTTTCAGTGACACCGCGTTGATGCCATCGCAGGCAAGCCAGCTCCCACACAAAACCAGTTCCCACCGTTGGCTCCGGGTTTGCCTGTTATTTATTGATAGCCTTTGGGAAACGGGTTCGGCTCGATCAGGTCCGACTCGTAGATCACCTTGAACTGGCCGTTCGGCAGCACTTCACCGATGCGCGACTTGCTCCACAGGTGATGGTTTTCGTGGACCTTCACGTAGCCTTCCGGTGCGTTTTTCAACTCGATGCCAGGCGACGCAGCAACCACTTTATCCACGTCGAAACTGCCCGCCTTCTCCACCGCCGCTTTCCACAGCCAAGGGCCGAGGTAGGCTGCCTGGGTCACGTCGCCGATCACCGCGTCCTTGCCGTATTTGGCCTTGAAGGCTTCGACGAAGGCTTTGTTGTTCGGGTTGTCCAGGCTCTGGAAGTACTTCATGGAGGCGTAGAAACCGGCCATGTTTTCGCCGCCGATGCCGAGCAGTTCGTCTTCGGTGACCGACAGTGTCAGCAAGGTCTGCTTGGATGCATTCACGCCGGCTGCGTTGAGTTGTTTGTAGAAAGCCACGTTGGAACCGCCCACCACCGCTGCGAACACCACGTCTGGCTTTTTCAGCTTGACCTTGTTGATCAGCGAGCCGAACTGGGTGTTGCCCAGCGGGTAGTAGTCTTCGCCGACCACAGTGCCGTGCAGCACGTTTTCAATGTGCTTGCGCGCGATCTTCATCGAGGTGCGCGGCCAGATGTAGTCCGAGCCGACCAGGTAGAACGTCTTGGCGCCTTTGGTCTTGGCGATCCAGTCGAGGCTGGCGAGGATTTGCTGGGTGGCTTCCTGGCCGGTGTAAATCACGTTTTTCGACTGTTCCAGGCCTTCATAGAAAGTCGGGTAGTAGAGCAAACCGTTTTCTTTTTCGAAGATCGGCAGCACGGCTTTACGCGACGCCGAGGTCCAGCAGCCAAACACGGCGGCGACCTTGTCGTTGACCAGCAGCTTCTTGGCTTTCTCGGCGAAAGTCGGCCAGTCGGAGGCGCCGTCTTCCTGAATCACCTTGATCTGGCGTCCCAGAATCCCGCCCGAGGCGTTGATCTGGTCGATGGCCAGACGTTCGGCCTGGATCGAGCCGGTCTCGGAAATCGCCATGGTGCCGGTGGCCGAGTGCAACTGGCCCACAGTGACTTCGGTGGGGGTCACGGCCAACCCTTCGTTATCGGCCAGCGCGCCCTGGCTGAACAGAGCGGCGGCCAGTAACGACAAGGCCAACAGCGGTGTGGAGCGAATCAATCGTGATGCCATGGGGCGACTCCTCTGCAATGAGGGGTTCAGCATGGCGGCAAGGAGCCAGCGCGGGTATACGCAGCCTGACGTAACCGAGTACGTCATTTGACGTATGCCGCTTCGCACTGTTTCAGGGCAGGATCCCGCCCGCCCCGACACTTCATACCCCTGTGGGAGCTGGCTTGCCTGCGATGGCGGCCTATCAGGCAACCTCTGCGGTGGCTGACCCAGCGCTATCGCAGGCAAGCCAGCTCCCACATTTGTATCTCAGCGTCTGCCGGGGCATGGAACTTGCTCACCGATCCTGCCCACTCCCCGGAGCCTCCCACCGTGCATCCTCCTTCCGGCACCCAGCGCATCGTCAAGATCCGCCGCGACTACAACACCTGGGTCGCCGACGAGACCATGGAAGACTACGCCCTGCGCTACACCCCCAAGTCCTTCCGCAAATGGTCGGAGTTGCGCATCGCCAATACCGCCCTTGGCGCCGTGTCATTCCTGGCCCTGGAAGCCATCGGCGGCGTGCTGGCCTTGAGTTACGGCTTCACCAACACTTTCTGGGCAATCCTCGCGATCAGCCTGGTGATCTTCCTCACCGGCCTGCCCATCAGCTATTACGCCGCGCGCTACGGCGTGGACATGGACCTGCTGACCCGTGGCGCCGGCTTCGGTTACATCGGGTCCACCATCACCTCGTTGATCTATGCCAGCTTCACCTTTCTGTTCTTCGCCCTTGAAGCGGCGATCATGGCCCTGGCGCTGGAGTTGTATTTCCACATCCCGTTGGCCATCGCCTATGTGATCTGCTCGCTGTTGGTGATCCCGCTGGTGGCTTACGGCGTGACCCTGATCAGCCGCCTGCAACTGTGGACCCAACCTGTCTGGCTGCTGTTGCTGGTGCTGCCCTACGGTTTTGTGGGGTGGAAAAACCCCGACGCCTTCAGCGACTGGACCAGCTTTGTGGGGCGCAGCGGTGACAGCGGCGGCTTTAACCTGTTGTCGTTCTGCGCCGCCTGCACGGTGGCGCTGTCGCTGGTAACGCAGATCGGCGAACAGGTGGACTACTTGCGCTTTTTGCCGGAAAAAACCGCCGCCAACCGCAAGCGCTGGTGGGCCGCCCTGCTCTGCGCCGGCCCTGGCTGGATCATCCCCGGCGCGTTAAAAATGTTCGCCGGGGCGTTTTTGGCGTTTCTCGCCCTGCAACATGAAATACCCATGGAGCGCGCCGCCGAGCCGACCCAGATGTACCTCGTGGCGTTCCGCTACGTGTTCAGCTCGCCGGAATGGGCACTCGGCGCGATGGTGCTGTTTGTGTTCATCTCGCAGATGAAAATCAACCTGACCAACGCCTACGCCGGCTCCCTCGCCTGGTCGAATTTTTTCGCCCGCGTCACCCACAGTCATCCCGGGCGTGTGGTGTGGCTGGTGTTCAACGTGGCCATCGCATTGATGCTGATGGAGCTGGGCGTGTTCGATGTGATCGACCAGGTGCTGGGGCTGTACGCGAATATCGCCATCGCCTGGATCGGCACGCTGGTGGCGGACCTGGTGATCAACAAGCCGCTGGGGCTGTCGCCCAAACACATCGAGTTCAAGCGCGCGCACCTCTACGACATCAACCCGGTGGGCGTCGGCTCGATGCTGATCGCCTCGTTGCTGTCGATCCTCGCGCACTTCGGCCTGTTCGGCGCTCTGGCCCAGGCAGCGCCGCCGTTTGTGGCGCTGGGCACGGCATTGATCATGGCGCCGCTGCTGGCCTGGCTGACCAAGGGCAAGTACTACATCGCCCGCACCAGCGCCCTGCATTTGATTCACCCGGTGGCGCCCGCCACCCACGCGGTGTGCGGGCTGTGCAGCAACCCGTTCGAGACCGCAGACATGGCGTTCTGCCCGGCCTACAGCACGCCGATCTGCTCGCTGTGCTGTTCGCTGGACGCACGGTGCGGCGATCGCTGCAAACCCCACGCGCGGCTGGTGACGCAGTTTGAAAGCGTGTTGCGCCTGTTGCTGCCCAACACGCTGGTGCCGCGACTGCACACGCGATTGGCGCATTACCTCGGCCTATTGCTGGCGCTGGTGCTGATGCTCGCGGGCGCCCTGGCGTTGATCTACGTGCAGGCGGCGCAAGGGTTACCCCATTCCGAAACCCTCTACCAAGCCTTCTTCAAAGCCTTCCTCACCCTCTCGGTGCTGGCCGCCGTGCTTGCCTGGTGGGTGGTGCTGACCCGGGAAAGCCGGGGCGTGGCCCAGGAAGAATCCGACCGCCAGACCTTGCTGCTGATGCAGGAAATCGACGCCCACAGCCTCACGGACCAAGCCCTGCAACAGGCCAAGGAAGCCTCAGAAGCCGCGAACGCCGCCAAGAGCCGTTACGTCACCGGGCTGTCCCACGAACTGCGCACGCCGCTTAACAGCATTCTCGGCTTCACCCAGATCCTGCAGCGTGACCACGCCATGCCCGAGCAACATCAGGACGCGCTGGCGACGATTTTGCGCAGTGGCTCGCACCTGGTCTCGCTGATCGACGGTTTGCTCGACGTGGCCAAGATCGAGGCCGGCAAGTTGCGCCTTGAACTCACTGAAATCCCCTTCCCCGAGCTGATCCACGACCTGGAGCAGATGTTCACCCCGCAAGCCCAGGACAAGGGGCTGCGCTTTCGGCTCGATTGCGTGGGCAAGATCCCGGCGGTGGTGCGGGGCGATGAAAAACGCGTGAGGCAAATCCTCATCAACCTGCTGGGCAACGCCGTCAATTTCACCGACAGCGGCGAGGTGTGCCTGCGGGTCAGCTACATGCGCGAAACCGCCAATTTTGAAATTATCGACACCGGCATCGGTATTGATCCGGGGCAGATCGAGCAGATTTTCCAACCGTTCGAACGCGGCGACCTGATGCGGCAAGACAAGGGCGTTGGGCTTGGCTTGACCATCACGCGCATGCTCACCGCCTTGATGGGCGGCGAGCTGCGGGTGACCAGCGAACTCGACAAAGGCACCTGTTTTCAGGTGCGATTGTTCCTGTCCCAAGTGCGCGCGCCGCAAGCCGTGGTGCATGTGGAGCACGACATCATCGGCTATCAAGGTGAGCGCCGGCGCATTCTGGTGGTGGATGACCATGTGGACCACCGCAAGGTACTCAGCGGCATGCTCACGCCGCTGGGCTTTGAAGTGATTCAGGCCAGCAACGGTCAGGAGGCGATTCGCCAAGTGGCGCTGCTGGCACCGGACCTGATCCTGATGGACCTGTCGATGCCGACGCTGGACGGCTATGAAACCAGCCGGTTGATCCGGCGCAATGCGCTGTCCACCGCGCCGATCATTGTGATCTCGGCCAACGCCTTCACCGACGACCGCGAACGCAGCATCGCCGCCGCCTGCAACGACTACCTGGCCAAACCGGTGCGCACGCCGGAGCTGCTCGGGCGCCTGCAACAGCACCTGGATTTACACTGGCTGCGGCGCACCAAAAGCCTTGTGCCTCCGGCGGCGCCCCGCGTGCTGCCCCAGCCTGAAGACCTCGCCGCGCTGATAGAACTGAGCGCCATCGGCTATGTACGCGGCCTGCACGAAAAACTCGACACAATCCTGGAACACAACCCGGACACCGGCCCTTTCATCACCAAAGTGCGCGGTTTGCTCAAGGGTTTTCGCCTGGATGAACTCAACCGAACCCTCAAGGAGGCCGAAGATGGATGCACTCACCCGCAGCACTGAACCCGGCGTGGTGCTGATCGTCGACGACACCCCGGACAACCTCGCCATGCTCTCCGACGCCCTCGACGACGCGGGCTACATGGTGCTGGTGGCCCTCGACGGCCTCAGTGCGCTGAACCGTGTGCAACGCCGGCGCCCGGACCTGATTTTGCTCGACGCGATGATGCCCGGCCTGGACGGTTTTGAAACCTGCCGTCGGCTCAAGGCGCAGCCCTCCAGCGCGGACATCCCGGTGGTGTTCATGACCGGGCTGACCGACAGCAAGCACGTGGTGCAGGGGTTTGAGGTGGGCGGCAGTGATTACGTGACCAAGCCGATCCAGACCGATGAAGTGTTGGCACGGGTGGCGGCGCATTTGCGTACGTCGCGGATTTTGCTGTCGGCGCGGGCGGCGACGCAACCGAGTGTGTTGACGCTGGAAGATGCGCCGGCGCAGCGGTTATTGTCGGCGCGGTTTCAGCTGACCGAGCGCGAGGTTGAGGTGCTGCGCTGGGTGGCGTGTGGGAAGACCAATCGGGATATTGGCGATATTTTGGGGTTGAGCCCGAGGACGGTGAATAAGCATCTGGAGCATGTGTATGTGAAGCTCGGTGTGGAGACCCGCACCGCCGCTACATCAGTTGCGCTGGCCGCCATCTGAAAGTGTATAGAGCTTGTGTGGGAGCTGGCTTGCCTGCGATAGCGGTGAGTCAGCTTGCATCTTCGGTGACTGATACTCTGCCATCGCAGGCAAGCCAGCTCCCACATTTGATCTGCGGTGTTGCGCACATTGGCTACCCGCCGAAGGTTTGGGAAGGCCGGCGCAGGGTCGGGTCAAAGGGATTGATCCTCGGCCCGATCGCCGCCGCTTCGCGCTTGAGCAACTCCACCACCATCGGCAACCGTGTCGGCCCCAGCCGGTCACTGATGGTCGCCACGCTCAACGCCGCCACCGCGTGCCCGTCGCGGTTCAAAATCGGCACCGCCAACCCGGCCATGCCTTCGAGCACGCCGGTGTTGCGCGCGGCGTAGCCCAGCTTGCGCACGTTCTCGACTTCCGAACGCAACAGCACTTCGTCATACAGGTGGAAGTCCTTCAGCCGAGGCAGGTTGTAGCGGATCACCGTCTCGCGCTCTTCCTCCGGCAAAAACGCCAGAATCGCCAGGCTGCCCTGCCCCACACCCAGCGCCACGCGCCCGCCGATGTCGCCGGTGAACGTGCGGATCGGGTACGGGCCTTCGCTGCGATCCAGGCAGATCGCATCAAACCCGCTGCGCGCCAGCAGGAACAGCGAGTCGCCCAAGGACGCGCTCAGGCGCAGCATGCTTGGCCGCACCAGGTCGCGCAGGTTGCCGGTCTTGCCCGCGTTGGCCGCCAGGGCGAAAAACTCCAGGCTCAAACGATAGCGCTTGCTGCGCGCGTCCTGCTCGACCATCCCTTCATCCATCAGGCTGCGCAGCAGCCGGTGGGTGGTGGGCTGAGACAGGCCGACCTGTTGCGCGAGTTGGGTCACGCGCTCACCGCCTTCCGGCACGGCGCCGAGCACGCGCAGCAGCGCAAACAGCCGAGAGACACCACCGACACCGACTTCTTTGTTGTTTTCGTTCCGCTCAGTGGAATCCATAACACTCAACCTTTATCAATATTCTAGTGAGTGAATAAAACTGAAAATAATAGTCCATTCAGTGAAATTCCATCTTCCGCCCATCCTAGTCTTCGTCCTAATCTGAGTCCACAGGGGCGAAATGAACAACTAACGGCAGCCGACTCAAGATCGAGCGCCACCGCACCCGCAACACCCTTTTCGCATCTGCCCAAAACAAAAAGCGCGTTTCGACGCGACTCAAAAAGGTGGAACGCAACCATGGCTTTTCTCCAACTCAACGCCTTGAGCAAACGCTACGGCGCCGTCGATGCGGTGGTCGCCACTGACCTTGCGGTGGAAAAAGGCGAATTCGTTTCCCTGCTCGGCCCTTCGGGCTGCGGCAAGACCACTACCCTGCAAATGATCGCCGGCTTCGTTGATGTCAGCGGCGGGCAGATTTTGCTCGACGGCCGCGACATCACCCACGCCAAACCCGCCAGCCGTGGCCTGGGCGTGGTGTTTCAGAGTTACGCACTGTTCCCGCACATGACCGTGCGCGACAACGTCGCCTTCGGTTTGAAGATGCGCAAAGTGCCCGCCGCCGAGATCGCCAGCAAAGTCAAAACCGTGCTGGAACTGGTGCGCCTGGCGCCTCACGCCGACCGTTACCCGCGTGAACTCTCCGGCGGCCAGCGCCAACGCGTTGCTCTGGCCCGCGCGCTGGTGATCGAGCCGCCGGTGCTGCTGCTGGATGAGCCACTGTCAAACCTCGACGCTAATTTGCGCGAAGAGATGCAGTTTGAAATCCGCCGCATCCAGTGCGCTGTCGGCATCACCACCTTGATGGTTACTCACGATCAGGCCGAGGCCCTGTCCATCAGCGACCGCGTGGTGGTGATGCAGGCCGGGCGTGTGACCCAGATTGACGCGCCCTACAAGCTGTATGAACACCCGCGCACGCGGTTCATTTCGGACTTCGTGGGCAAGGCCAACCTGCTGCCCGGCGACTACGACGCACTGGGCACCCCGCAAGTGCGCCATGAAGCGGGCAACGGCGAACTGACCCTGAGCCTGCGCCCGGAAAAAATCCAGCTGGTGGACGCCGGCACCGGTCGCCTGCAAGGCAAGATCCTCCACAGCTATTTCTTTGGCAGCCAGTGGCTGTACCGCATCCATACGGGCCTGGGCGAAATCACCGTGGTACGCGGCAACGACGGCAGCGCGCCGCTGGGCAGCGGCGCCCTTGTGGGCCTGGACTGGCACGCCGACCTGCTGCGGGTGCTGGCGGCGGATGAGGTGCGCGCATGAGCCGGGGTTATTTGCTTTCGTTACCGGCACTGGTGCTGTTCAGCGGCCTGTTGATCCTGCCGTTGCTGATGACGCTGGTGTTGTCGTTCAACGTGTTTGACTACCAGGTGGGCGTGAAGGCCGACGAGTGGACGTTCGCCCATTACCTGTCGCTGTTCAGCGATTCGTACTTCTACGAGATTTTCTGGCGCACCTTCTGGATCAGCGCACTGGTGACCTTGCTGTGCGTGGTCATCGGCGTACCGGAGGCCTACATCCTCAGCCGCATGGGCACACCGTGGCGCTCGATTTTCCTGATCCTGATCCTCACGCCGCTGCTGATTTCGGTGGTGGTGCGCGCCTTTGGCTGGAGCCTGTTGCTTGGCGCGGACGGGCTGGTGAACCAGGTGATCCAGGCCCTCGGCTGGCGCCCGGTGAAGCTGCTGTATACGCCGTTCGCCGTGGTGATCGCGCTGGTGCACGTGATGCTGCCGTTCATGATCATTCCGGTGTGGACCTCCCTGCAAAAGCTCGACCCGTCGGCGGAACAGGCCGCGCTGTCGCTTGGTGCGAGCCAGGCCACGGTGATGCGCAAGATCGTGTTGCCGCAGGTCATGCCGGGCGTGTTGTCCGGCACCTTGATTGTGTTTGGCCTGGCCGCCAGCTCGTTTGCCATCCCCGGCCTGCTGGGCGGGCGACGCCTGAAAATGGTCGCCACCGTGGTGTACGACCAATACCTCTCGGAACTCAACTGGCCCATGGGCGCGACCATCGCGGTGGTACTGCTGCTGGTTAATTTGCTGATCATGCTGAGCTGGAACCGCATGGTCGAAAGCCGCTACAAAAAGTCCCTGGGGGTTTAAGCGCATGTCCAGAAACGGTCCTTTGGCCCTCGGTTTCCATGGTTTGGTGGTGCTGTTCATGATGGCGCCGCTGGTGGTGGTGTGCCTGGTGGCCTTCACCCCGGAAAACACCTTGAGCATTCCGACGTCGGGCTTTTCCCTGCGCTGGTTTCGCGCAGTGTTCGAGCGGGCTGACTTTATCCAGGCGTTCTATAACAGCCTGATCCTGGCGTTTACCGCTGCCAGTTTGGCCACGTTAATTGCCGTGCCGGCCGCCCTGGCGATCAGCCGCTATCAGTTCCCCGGCCGCCATTTTTTCAGCGCGTTGTTTCTGTCGCCGATCATCATTCCGCACTTGGTGCTGGGGGTGGCGATGCTGCGCTTGTTCGCGCTGATGGGCGTAAATGGGAGCTTCACCTGGCTGATGCTCGCGCACGTGGTGATCATCACCCCGTATGTACTGCGCCTGGTGCTGGCGGCGGCCATCGGCATTGACCGCAGTGCCGAGCAGGCGGCGGAATCGCTCGGCGCCAGCCGCTTTACGCTGTTTCGGCAGATCACCTTGCCGATGATTTTGCCCGGCGTCGCGGGCGGCTGGTTGCTGGCGTTTATCAACAGTTTCGACGAAGTGACGCTGTCGATTTTCGTCAGCTCGCCGGCCACACAAACCCTGCCGGTGCGCATGTATGTATACGCCACCGAATCCATCGACCCGATGATGGCGGCCGTTTCAGCGCTGGTGATTGCGCTGACCGCTGCGACGATGATTCTGCTCGACCGGGTCTACGGCCTGGACCGCGTGCTGGTGGGGAAACATTGATGGCCTTGTTCAAACGCTTGGCCGAGACCGGGCGCCCTGTCGTGGCCTTCACGCTGGATGGTCAACCTGCCAGCGCCCTGCTCGGCGACACCCTGCTCACCGCTGTGCTGACCTGTGCCGAACACCTGCGCGGCAGTGATTTCAGCGCTGAACGGCGTGCCGGTTTCTGTTTGATGGGCGCTTGCCAGGATTGCTGGGTGCGATTGGACGATGGCCGCCGCGTGCGCGCCTGCTCGACCTTGCTGGAAGAAGGCCAGGCGATCAGCCGTGATCCGGGGCGTCAGCCATGAAGCCGGTGGTGATTGTGGGCGCAGGCCCGGCCGGGATCAGCGCGGCGCGCACCCTGCTCGACCATGGCATCAAACCTTGCCTGGTGGATGAAAGCCTGCGCGGTGGCGGGCAAATTTATCGCCGCCAGCCGGTGGGTTTTCAACGCACGGCCAAACAGATTTACGGTTTTGAAGCAAACAAGGCCGAGGCAGTGCATCGCACGATGGATGAGCTGGCACCCCTGATCGACTACCGGCCAGACACCCTGGTGTGGAATGCCGAGGACGGTCGCCTCGATATGCTCAACAATGGCCGCGCCGAAAGCGTCGAATATTCGCAGATCATCGTCGCCACGGGCGCCACAGACCGCATTCTGCCAGTGCCGGGCTGGACCTTGCCCGGCGTCTACAGCCTCGGCGCGGCGCAGATCGCCTTGAAATATCAGGGTTGCGCCATCGGTCAACGGGTAGCGTTTTGTGGCAGCGGGCCGTTGCTGTATCTGGTGGCTTATCAATACGCCAAGGCTGGCGCGAAGGTTGTTGCAGTACTCGACAGCGCGCCGTTCAGCGCCCAATGCCGTGCGCTGCCGGCATTGCTTGGGCAACCGGCGACATTGGCCAAAGGCTTGTATTACCGCGCCTGGCTGACGGCCCATGGGGTTCCCGTGCATCAAGGCGCGACACTCACGCAGATCGACGGTGAACAGCGGGTCAGTGGCATTCGCTGGGGCAATCAGACCCTGGCATGCGATGCCGTGGCCTTCGCCCATGCCCTGCGCAGCGAGACGCAACTGGCGGACTTGCTCGGCTGCGAATTTGCCTGGAATGCCTTGAACCGCGCGTGGTTGCCGCAACGCGACAGCGCCGGGCGCAGCAGCGTGAGCGGTGTGTACCTGGCTGGCGACGGCGCCGGAATCATGGGCGCCGACGCCGCGCAAATGGCCGGTGAACGTGCAGCATTGGCGGTGCTGGAAGACTCAGGTCTGGCCATCGATCATCGCCGCCCTGCCGTACTGGAACAGCAATTGGCAGGCATCCAGCGCTTTCGCCATGGGCTGGAAACCGCTTTCCCCTTCCCGGAACAGTGGGCCGCGCAGGCACCGGATGAGTTGATTCTGTGCCGTTGTGAAGAAGTCAGCGTGGGCGACGTGCGCGCGGTGGTGGATGAAGGCCACTGGGAAATCAATCGGGTCAAGGCCCATTGCCGCGTCGGCATGGGCCGCTGTCAGGGCCGCATGTGCGGGCTGGCAGCAGCGGAGATCGTGGCTGAGCGCAGTGGTCGCGAGGTTGAACACGTCGGGCGGCTGCGCGGCCAGGCGCCGATCAAGCCGCTGCCGTTTGGCGTGGAGGTGCAGCCATGATCGACGTCATCGTGTTGGGCGGCGGCATCGTCGGCGCCTCGGCCGCCTTGATGCTCGCGCAGAAGGGCCAACGTGTGGCGCTGGTAGAGCGCGATTTCTGCGGTTCGCATTCCAGTGGCGTCAACTACGGCGGCGTGCGGCGCCAGGGCCGGCCTTTACACCAACTGCCGTTGTCGCAGCGGTCACATGAACTGTGGGCCGACTTGCCGGGTTTGATCGGCATCGACGGCGAATACGTGCGTTCCGGGCATTTGAAACTGGCGCGCAGCCATGCGGATTTCGCCACATTGCAGGCGTATGCCGAGCACACCCGTGGCTTCGGCCTGGGCTTGCAGCTGCTGGACTACGGCGAGTTGCGCGCACGGTTTGCCTGGGTGGGTGATATCGCCGTCGGCGCCTCGCTGTGCCCTGAAGACGGCCACGCCAACCCGCGCCTGGTATCGCCCGCCTTCGCTCGCGCCGCACAGCGTCTGGGTGCGTCGGTGTACGAGCAGGCGCAAGTGATTCAAATCGAATATGCCAGCGGGTTATTCCAGGTGCAGTGCGCCAACGGCCTGCGCCTGCAAGCGCCGTGGCTGCTGAACTGCGCCGGTGCCTGGGCGGGCACGGTGGCCGAACAATTTGGCGAGCCGGTGCCGATCACCTCGGCGCACCCGGCGATGCTGGTCACCGAGCCGTTGGCGGTGGTGATGAACGTGAGCACCGGCGTTGAAGGCGGCGGGATTTATGCGCGGCAGGTCGCCCGGGGCAATTGCATCCTCGGCGGCGGTCGCGGCTTTGCCCTCGGCCCGCTGCAGGCCCGTCCCGGCCAGGCCGCGGTGCTGGAGATTCTGCGCAATGCCGCTGAGCTGTACCCGTTTCTCAAGGGTGCCCAGGCGATTCGCACCTGGAGTGGCACCGAAGGTTACCTCCCCGATCATGAACCGGTGATCGGCCCCAGCAGTACCCAACCTGGCCTGCTCCACGGTTTCGGCTTTGCCGGCGCCGGGTTCCAGCTCGGCCCCGCCGTCGGTGAAGCCCTCGCAGAGATCGTCTGCGAAGGGGCCAGCCGGCACCCCATCGAAGCGTTTTCCATTCGTCGTTTCCAAGCCTGAGAGGAAAAACATCCATGAACACACGTATCGCGCTGTCCTGTTTGCCCCTCGCGTTGCTCGCGTCCATCGCCCACGCGGCGCCCACGCTGTACCTGGGCATGAACGGCGGCACCATGGAACGGGTCTACGCCGACAAGGTGCTGCCCGCATTCGAGAAGGCCAATAACGTCAAGGTGGTGATCGTGCCCGGCACCTCGTCGGACATCCTCGCCAAGGTTCAGGCCAACAAGGACAACCCGCAGATGCACGTGATGTTCCTCGACGACGGCATCATGTACCGCGCCATTTCCATGGGCCTGTGCGACAAACTCACGCCCAACCCGACCCTCGACCAGATCCCGGCCAAAGCCAAAATCAAGGACGAAGCCGTGGCCGTGACACTCGGCGTGACGGGCTTGGGCTATAACGCCAAGATGTTCAAGGAAAAAGGCTGGGCTGCGCCGACCTCATGGATGGACCTGGCCGACCCGCGTTTCAAGGACAAGGTAGTGTTCCAGTCCCTGGCCTCCTCCACCTTTGGCCTGCACGGTTTCCTGATGTTCAACCGCATTCAGGGCGGCTCTGAAACCGACGTCGAGCCGGGCTTCAAGGCCTGGCCAAAAACCATCGGCCCGAATGTGCTGGAGTACATCGCCAGCTCGGCGAAAATCTCCGAGATGGTGCAAACCGATGAAGCTGCGATCTTCCCGCTGACGCCCACACAGGTCGCCACCCAGAAACTGCTCGGCGTGCCGATGGAATACGCGCAGCCCAAGGAAGGTGCGGTGGTGCTGAACGTGGCCGAATGCGTCATCGCGCGCAACGACCAGCCGGAACTGGCACAGAAACTTGCGGCCTTCCTGCTGACAGCTGAAGCCCAGGCACCGGCGCTGGAAGAAGGTGATCAGATTCCGTCGAACCCGACCACGCCGACCACCGACAAAACCCGTGCACGGGTTGAAGCGATGCAAGGGTATTTGCAAACGGCGATTTCGATTGATTGGGACCAGGTGAACCAGGCGCGGCCGGAGTGGAATGCGCGGTGGAGCCGGTCTATCGAGCGGTAAAGCCTCATCATCCTGCCCGGCGCCGAGCTCGTTGACGCTGGGTATGGATGATCTTCGCGATGCGCTGACGCTTTTGCCGGAGCTTTACCCATTCGGCTCGAGCTTCTCGGTGGCGTTTACTGTTGATCAGCAGAAGAGCCAGTAGCGGGAATAACAGGCCCAGTACATAGAACACTTTGTGAGGGCGATATTCGATGGTTGGTAAAACCCCCAACAAACTGAGCACCATCAGAACCACCGGGATCCATAGCCAGCCTGGATAGCCGCGCACGATCATGAAATTGCAGTGGGCAATGACAAAGGATGAAACGAGAACTGAGAAGTCGGCTGGAATATTCGAGAAAATATCAAAATCTAATTGCAGGCTCAGTCGGGAACGGCCGGCAACGCACGTTTGTGCGCGGTCTTGCTGTAGGCACCCTCGACGATCGCCCTCACCCGCTCACTCACTGGCTCGCCCATCAGGTAGGCGTCGATCTCTTCATAACTGCAACCATACGCTTGCTCATCAGCCTTGCCCGGCGCCAGCTCTTCAAGGTCGGCGGTGGGCAGTTTATGCACCAGATGTGCCGGTGCACCGAGGGCAGTAGCCAACAGCCGCACCTGGGTTTTGGTCAGGCCGGACAGCGGGGCCAGGTCGCAGGCGCCGTCGCCGAATTTGGTGAAAAAACCCATCAGGGCTTCGGCGCCGTGGTCGGTGCCGACGACCAGGCCGTTGTGCAGGTTAGCCACGGCATACTGCGCGATCATCCGCGCGCGGGCCTTGACGTTGCCCTTGATGAAATCGACCTGCTCGGCACTCGCGCTGTCGGCCGCGAGGCTGGCCATCAAACCGTCGACACTGGCAGCAATGTTCAGCGTTTCAATGTGGTCCGGGGTGATGAAATTCAGGGAGGCCTGGGCATCGCTTTCGTCGGCCTGGGCTTTATAGGGCAGACGCATGGCGACGAAGCGCGCGGCGTATTCTTCGGCGCGCAATTGCTCAACGGCCAACTGGCACAAGCGGCCAGCGGTGAGGGAATCGACCCCGCCGCTGATGCCCAGCACCAACGCCTTGCAGCCTGAGTGGCGCAGCGTGTGTTTGATGAAGTCGATGCGCCGTTGAATTTCCCTGGCTTCACCGCCTTTAACCAGTTGCCGATTGATGTTCAGTTCCTGCGCGATACGTTCTTGCATGTCACACCTCCACGTTGCCAACGTTGAACACCTTCGCCGCGTACTGCAAAAACGATGGGTCTTCGCAGACGTTCTTGATCGGGTCATCCGAGAATTTCACCACCGGCTCGCCGTGCACCCGCACCAGTTTCATCACAATGCTCAGCGGCTCAACACCGTCCACATCGCACGCCAGGCTGGTGCCCATGCCGAAGCCGAATTTGGCCTTGCCACGCACGTGACGCAGGATCGGCAGGCATTTTTCGAAGTTCAGGCCGTCGGAGAACATCAGGTCCTTGGTCATCGGGTCGACGCCCAGTTGTTTGTAGCGGGCCAGGACTTTGTCGGCCCAGACGATGGGGTCTCCGGAATCCTGACGCAGGCCGTCGTAGAGCTTGGCGAAGTACAGGTCGAAATCCTTGAGGAAAAAGTCGGTGCTGATGCAGTCGGTCAGGGCAATGCCGAGGCGACCACGGTATTCACGCACCCAGTTTTCCAGCGCGGCATTCTGGCTCTCGCGCAAGCGGCCCAGTTGCTGGTGCACCATCAGCCACTGGTGCGCCATGGTGCCGATCAGCGGCAGGTCGAACTCATAGGCAAGGTGCGCATTGCTGGTGCCGATGAACTGGCCGGGAAAGTCGCGACGCATGATGTCGATTACTTCGCGTTGGGCCTTGAATGACAGGCGCCGGCGGGTCGAAAAGTCGGAAACGCGCAAGTCGGCCAGTTCCTCGCGGCTGAGGTTTTTCTCCAGCCAGTCAAACTTCTGGTAGAGCTTGCGGGTGACGTCTTCGAGGGTCACGTCAGGGTATTTGTCGCGGTTGCGCAACTCGCTGACCAGCGCCAGCACCGGTTGCTCGAACATGATGCAGTGCAGCATCGGGCCGACCACGCGGATGTTCAACTGGCCATCGACTTCGCTGACGTGGATGTAACGCAGGTTGAAGCGGAACAGGCCAAGAAAGCGCTCGTAATCCGGCGTCAGGTATTCGCGAAAGCGTGGGTTGAACAGAAACCGCAGCTCGCCGTCACGCATGTGCAGGCCGGCGAGTTTTTCCAGCTCGTCGCGCAGTTGCGGGATCAGGTGGCCGAGTTTTTCCTTCGAACGAACAATGAAGTTGTATTCAACGTCGACGTTGGGGTGCTGGTGCAGCACGGCTTGCATCATGGTGAAGGTGTAGTAATCGGTGTCGAGCAAACCCTGGATCACCGGGGCTTCGTAGTCGTAGGCACTTTCCATAGAGGGGCTCCTTAACGCGCGGCCTGTGCAGCCAGTTCTTCGCGGGTGCGGCTGATAACGGCACCGGCCTTTTGCAATTCATTGACGGCCTGGGCGCCGCCCTCCTGCGTGATGCCTCTGCAGGCTGGCAGGTGCAGGACCACTTCCAGGTTGGCTCTGAGCAGTTGCAACGCGGTTGTTTTGACGCAGTAGTCCAGGGCCAGGCCGCCGACAATCACGCGGGTGACGCCGTGGGCCTTCAGGTATTCGATGACGCCGGTGGACAGCTTGTCGTGCAGGTCGTGGTAGCAGGCGCCGTAAGGGTGCAGGTCGGGTTCGACGCCTTTCCAGATGAAGTAGTCGTAGTCATACGGGGTGGGCAACTCGTCCAGCAAGGTAAAGCCTTCGGTGCCCGGCACACAGTGGCTGACCCACGTGATATCGGCGTGCGCCAGGCCGGTGGGCTGGTACATGTCGCTGCGTTCGGTGACCACCCAGGGCGCCTGCGGGGTGTGCGCGTCTTTGCTGCCGACGCGGTGGCCGGCAAGGCTGGCCATGTAGTTGAGTTCGGCGCCGATCTGGTCGCCACCGGCCACAGGCAACTCATCCGGGCACAGCGGCGTGAAGCTCTTTTGAGGGTCAACGTCGAATGAAGCGATGGCAGTTTTCGAGAGGGTCATGGTGGTTCTCCTGTGGCCTGAAAACAAAAGTACACGTCATGTACTTTCATTGCAAGAAACATTTAGTTATCTATCCTGGTGTCAGTACATGACATCGCTGTTCGATCCGTTAGACTGTGCTTTGCCACCGTTCATAAGGACCTCACATGCCACTCAGCGCCTACCTGCACACTGTCGACCTGTGCGTATTGTTTTACTGCCGCGCCTCGGGGGAATTAAAGCTGCTGTTGAATAAACGTGACGCCGAACCTTTCGCCGGGCATTGGGCGTTACCCGGCGTGGTGGTGAATGGCGGCGTGCAAGATCTGAGCCTCAAGGACGCCGTGGAGCGCTTGCGCGCGAGTGACAAGGTAGGCCTGACGCTGGCCTGGAGCGAGCAAGTGGGCACGGTGGGTGATGCGTTTCGCGATCCGCGTTGCTGGTCGTCGTCCACCTATTACCTGGCGATTGTGGCGGACGAAGTAGAGCTCGCCGAACATCAGCAATGGTTTTCGCTGAACGCGCTGGCGGATGACAGCATCAGGTTGCCGTTCGATCACAACCTGATCGTGGCGGCGGTGCAGGAAAGGCTGTTTTCCAAGTCGCTGTACAGCAGTTTGCCGCTGATGTTTCTGGGGGATGAGTTCAGCGCGCCGGAAGCGACGGCGATTTTTTCAGTGGTGCTGGCGCGGCCGGTGTTGAAGACCAGTATTCGTCAGCGGTTGTTGAAGTTGACCGAAGCCGGGTACTTGCGCGAGACGGGGCGCAAGAAACAGGGTGAAGGGGGACGGCCGCAGGCGACGGTGCAGGTGTTAAAGCCGGGAGAGGTCTACTTCTTTGATCGCAGCTTTGCTGACTAACCCGTACTTCTAGAACAACAAAGCTCAACTGTGGGAGCTGGCTTGCCTGCGATAGCATCACTGCGGTTCTACTGACATACCGAGGTGTCTGCATCGCAGGCAAGCCAGCTCCCACACAAGCCCGCTTCCACATTTCTGGCCGGTGTACGGTCAGTTCATCCAGTTGCCGCCATCAACGTTGTAGGTCTGGGCCACCACATAATCAGCCTCTTTCGACGCCAGAAAAATCGCCATCCCGGTCAAATCCTCCGCTGTGCCCATCCGCCCGAACGGCACCTCGGCCCCGACCCGCTTCTTCTTCTCGCCCGGCGCCAACCCTTCATGCCTGGCGAACATCGCATCCACCCCATCCCAGTGCTCGCCATCCACCACGCCCGGCGCAATGGCATTGACGTTGATGCCCTGCTTGATCAGGTTCAACCCCGCCGACTGCGTCAGGCTGATCACTGCCGCCTTGGTTGCGCAGTAGATTGCCACCAACGGCTCGCCACGGCGGCCGGCCTGGCTGGCCATGTTGATGATCTTGCCGCCATGGCCCTGGCTGATCATCTGCCGGGCGGCGGCCTGCAGCGTGAACAGCGTGCCGGCGACGTTGATCGAGAACAGCCGCTCATAGCTGTCGCGGGTGATATCAACAATGGGCGCCAGGTCGAACAGCGCGGCGTTGTTGATAAGGATATCCAGCTTGCCAGCCTGGGCCACCACGGCAGCAATGGCGCCGTCGATAGAGGCTTGGTCGGTGACGTCCATCGCCACGGCGTAGGCCTGTGGGCCGAGTTCGGCTGCGGTGGCCTGGGCGCGTTGCAGGTTGATATCGGCGATGGCAACTGTCGCGCCTTCAGCAATATAAGCCTGGGCAAAGGCGCGGCCGATCCCGCGCGCAGATCCAGTGATCAGCGCGCTTTTACCTTCCAGTCGTTTCATGGGGAGTCCTGTCGACGTTATTTAGGATAGCCGGCGCGTTTCATCTCGCGCTCGGTGGTGGCCTGGGCTTCAAGCAGCGCCTGATCAACCGTCATGCCGCCGGTCAGCGCCGCCGAGAACAGCTTGCCGACCGAGGTGCCGATGGCCTGAAACTCGGGAATGGTCACGTACTGGATGCCCACGTACGGCACCGGTTTGGCCGACGGATGCGCGGGGTCGGCGTGTTTCATCATTTCCAGGGTCACTTGGGCAAACGGCGCGGCTTTCAGATAAGCCTCGCTGTAGGTTGACTGGCGAGTGCCCGGCGGCACGTTGGTGATGCCTTCCTTATCGGCGACCAGCTGGATGTAGTCCTTGGACGTCGCCCAGGTGATGAACGCTTTGGCGGCGTCTTTGTGTTTGGAGGTGGCCGGAATCGCCAGCGACCAGGCGTACAGCCAGGAAGAGCCCTTGTCGGTGACTTCGGTCGGGGCGGCGGCGAACCCTACGCTGTCGGCGACCTTGCTCTGGCTCTTGTCGGTGGTGAAGGAACCGGCGACGCTGGCATCGACCCACATTGCGCACTTGCCGCTGTTGAACAGCGCCAGGGTTTCATTGAAGCCGTTGCTGGAGACCCCTGGCGGGCCGTATTTTTTCAGCGTATTGACGTAGAAGTTGGCGGCGGCCGTCCACTCGGGGCTGGTCAGCTCAGGCTTCCACTGCTCATCGAACCAGCGCGCGCCAAAGGCGTTGGCCATGGTGCTGAGCAAGGCGATGTTCTCGCCCCAGCCGGCCTTGCCGCGCAGGCACAGGCCGTATTGGTCTTTATCTTTAACCGTGAGCTTGGACGCGAACTCGCCGAGCTGGGTCCAGGTCGGGTGCGCGGGCATGCTCAAGCCAGCCTGTTTGAACAGGTCGGTGCGGTAATAGGTGACGGTGCTTTCGCCGTAGAACGGCAAGGCATACAGGGTGTTGTTCACCGACAGGCCCTGGCGGACCGAGGGGAAGATGTCGTCGGCGTCGTAATTGGCCGGCAGATCGGTCAACGGTTCCAGCCAATGCTTGGCGCCCCACAGTGGGGTTTCGTAGGTGCCGATGGTCAGCACGTCGAACTGCCCGCCCTGGGTGGCGATATCGGTGGTGAGGCGTTGACGCAGCACATTTTCTTCGAGCACGACCCAGTTCAGCTTGATGCCCGGGTGCTGCTCTTCGAACACCTTGGACAGGCGCTGCATGCGGATCATGTCGCTGTTGTTGACCGTGGCAATGGTCACGGTGTCGGCGGCGTGGCTGGGCATGGCCAGCGCCAGGCCGGACAGCAGGAACAGCGCTTGCGGGAGCTTGCCTTTGCAAATCGGGAACATGGCGGTTTCCACCTGTTGTTTTTGTTGTTGAGCGCCGATTACAGCAGCTCTGCCAACCCCTCACAAACGAATGGCGAATGCCCGGCTGATACTTTTTTAACCCAAGGCCCAGGATCAAAAAAGTATCAGTGCCGGGCGAAACCGGGGGTAGCGCGCACACGTCGCAGGCGCGTATTTTGAGGCCATTCCAAGTACAACAAAGAAGCCTCGCCATGCCTGTCAGCCGCGCCACGCTGTTCGAGCACCGCCCTGCCGAACTCGAAGTGATCCTGCCCGAACCTGATCATTGCTTTCGCTGGTTCGAGCACGACTATCCCTATGACCTGGCGCGCTGGAACCACCACCCCGAGTTTGAAATTCACTTGATTCGCCAAGGCAGCGGCAAGTTGGTCGCGGGCGACTATATTGGCGCCTTCAGCGCCGGGCATGTCGCCTTGATCGGCCCCGACCTGCCCCACGATTGGATCGGCGACCTGGCCCCCGGCGAATACCTGACCGGGCGCGACGTGGTGCTGCAATTCGACGGCGCCGCCCTCCTCGCCCTGCGCGAAACCCTGCCGGAGCTTGGCGACTTGCAGCCGTTGTTCGACAACGCCCGACGCGGCCTCGCGTTCAGCGGCGACACCGCCGTGCAGGCGGCGCGTTTAATGGAAGCCATCGGCAGCGCCCGCGGCCTGCAACGCTTGATCCTGTTCCTGCAACTGCTCGATACGCTCAAGCATGCTCCGCCCCAGCACAGCCAGGCGTTGGCCAGCCCCTGCTACGCCCCCACACTGGATGCCCGCAGCGCCGAACGCATCAACAAAGCCTTCGACTACTTGATGCGTGAGCTCACCGGCGACCTGCGCCTGTCAGTCATCGCCCGGCAACTGGACATGAGCGAGCCGGGCTTCTCGCGCTTCTTTAAACGCAACACCGGTCACGGGTTTATCGACCTGATGCGCAAGTTTCGCGTACAGCGCGCCTGCCGCTTGTTGCTGCAAAGCGAGATGTCGGTGGCGGATATCTGCTTTGAGGTGGGCTACGCCAACCTGTCCAACTTCAACCGGCATTTTCGGATCGAGATGAACCAGACGCCGAGTGAATATCGACGGGAAACCGCGATGCATTTGTTCAACCGCGTTGAAAAAATGACACCGAGTCATTGCTGATCAAAAGGTCGACTAATCGAGCTTTTTTTCATGCTGATCAACTGATTGGGCAAAGTTGGTACAGCCTATGCAAACGTTTGCGGAACGAACTTGGCAGCCAGGTTCACCTCCACCCGCTGAACCGGGTCCAAACCGCGTACGAATAGGGATTTTCAATGCACCCCACCTCAAGGCGTCCTGCTTCTTTCGGTGTTTCCTTGCTACTGGCCGCCGTTACGGGAGTACTCAGTGCACCCATTTTGGCGCAGGAGAAACCCTCAGATGACTCAGCACAGGGCGAAACCCTCAGCCCAGAAACCAAAAGCCCGGAAGCCAGCCCGGCGAAAAAAGGCGCGTACCTGTCGGACTGGTTCAACCAGGACCTCACGCTGATCGGCAGCAAAGACATCAGCTTCGGCCCCAAACCGGCAGACGATGTGTACCTGGAATACGAGTACTTCGGCCGCAAGGGCCCGTTCGAGTTGTATGGCTATATCGACGTGCCGAAGGTCCTCGGCATCGGTAACAGTAATGACAAAGGCGTGTGGGACCATGGCTCGCCGGTGTTCATGGAGCACGAGCCGCGTATTTCCATCGACTACCTGGCGGGGCGCAGCCTGGCGATCGGGCCGTTCAAGGAATGGTATGTAGCCTTTGACTGGATCTACGACCACGGCAGTAACAAGGAAAACCGCGCCAACACTTTGTACAGCGGCCTGGGCACCGACATCGACACGCACTCGCGGGTCAACCTGTCGGCTAACTTCTATGGGCGCTACCAGTGGGAAAACTACGGCGCCAGCAATGAATACTCGTGGGACGGCTACCGTGCGCAGATGAAGTACATCGTGCCCATCACCAGTTTTGAAAACGGCGCTTCGCTGACCTACATCGGCTTCACCAACCACGATTTCGGCTCAAGCCTGCACAAGGACAACCCGGCGCGCACTGCCAACTCCACAGTGGCCACCAACGTGCTGCTGTATTCGTTTACTCACCTGCGCTTCACCCTGGTGGGCCGTTACTTCCATAACGGCGGCAACTGGGAAGATGGCAGCGAGTTGAATTTTGGCGAGGGTAACTTCCGCGCCCGCTCCGACGGCTGGGGTTACTACGCCGGCGTGGGCTACCAATTCTGATAAAGGAGCATTAGATGAACGCGTTTACACGACTCTCGATCGCCGTGGGCCTGGCTCTGCTGCCCCACGTGGTGCTGGCGGATACCGCGCCGATCAAACCCAAAGTCATGCTGATCACCATGTTCGCCCCCGAGGCACAAACCTGGATCGACCGCCTGGAACTCAAGACAGAGGTCCGCGTGCCGGGCCTCTCCGCCGAATACCCGGTGATTCGCTGCAACACTCAGGACGTGTGCCTGCTGGTGACCGGCATGGGCCAGACCAACGCCGCCGCCTCCACGTTGGCCCTGGCCTTGTCGCCCAAGTTCGACCTGCGTCAGAGCTACTTACTGATCGCCGGGATCGCCGGCATCAGCCCTAAACACGGGACCATCGGCACCGCCGCCTGGGCGCATTACCTGGTGGAGTTCGGCACCCAGTGGGAACTGGATTCGCGCGACGCGCCCAAGGATTGGCCAACCGGCTACATCGGCATCAACACCAAGGGGCCTAACGAGAAACCGCCGCTGGACTACAAGACCGAAGTGTTTGAGCTGAACCCCAAGCTGCAAGCCAAGGCGTTCGCCCTGTCGCAGAACGTTGAGCTGACGGAAAGCAAGGAGTCCACGGCCTGGCGCAAACACTACCCGGCCGCCCCCGCTAACCAGCCGCCGCAAGTCACCCGCTGCGACACGCTGGCGGGCAACACCTGGTTCTCCGGCACGCGCCTGAGTGAACGCGCCGAAGTGTGGACCAAATTGCTGACCGACAATAAAGGTGAGTACTGCACGACTCAGCAGGAAGACAACTCAACCTACGAAGCGCTGCTGCGCGCCAGTCGCGAAGGGTTGGTGGATATCCAGCGCCTGGCCGTAGTGCGAGCCGGGTCCGATTTCGACCGTCCGTACCCCGGCTACAGCGAAGTGGATAACCTGCTGAAATATGCAGACCAGGGCGGGTTTGTGCCGGCGCTGGAAAACCTGTACCGCACCGGGAACCCGCTGGTGCAGGCGATCCTCAAGAACTGGTCAGCCTGGGAAAAAGGCGTCCCAGAAGCCTGATAAAAATAAAAACTAATGTGGGAGCGGGCTTGCCCGCGATAGCGGTCTGTCAGCCAAAGAGTTGTTGACTGGCCCACCGCTATCGCAGGCAAGCCAGCTCCCACAGTTTTTTTGACCGAGTCCGGCGCTAGGCCGCTGGATGGGCCACATTCAGGGCTTTGTCGACCAACAATTGCACACCCTCCAGCATCCGGCAGATGCCCAGCGCGATATTGCGATGAGAACCTTCGATTTCAAAGGCCAGGTGGCTGGCTATGTCGCTGATGGACGCCAGATCCTGAGAAGCATTGACCAGCAACGTTTCCGTGCCCAGCTCGGCGCGCACGGTGAAGAGCCCGTCGGTGGGTTCGGGTATGGGTTTTCCGGGATTGAGGTAGTGGTTGATCGCGCGGTAGGCCACTTCGTGCAGGGTGCTTGAATCGAAGCCGTGCGGGCCTGGGGGATTTGGGCTGTCTTTGATCATGGTGAAACTCCGTCGACAAGTGGAGCTGCCAACGCTCGCGGTCAAGCGAGGTAAGGTGGCAGCTGTACGCGGGTTGACCGACCGGTTGTCAACGAACCCGGCATACCCGAAGGTATCCCGCGCACAACTGCCGCGACACGATACCTCAGGCATAAAAAAAACGCCTGAGATTGGTGCAGGGGCGTAGCGATTCATTAACAAAGTCGGACGGTCAAATCCGTTCGCTGAATGGGCAGCGACGGCAGTGAGGTTAGTCAGCGGCCTTCCGAGCCACAACCTGAAACCTTCGTGGGAAACGTCCGATCAAGAGCCGCTCCCAAACCCTGTGAAGATCAAAAACTGTGGGAGCTGGCTTGCCTGCGATAGCGGTCTGCCAGCCAAAGATCTGTTGACTGGCCCACCGCTATCGCAGGCAAGCCAGCTCCCACAGTTTTCTCACCGCATTCAAGGCTGGAAGATAATTTTGTCTGCACTGCCTTGGTTCACTTCCCCGTAACACTGCACCCCATCAGCCAACGCCACTTCGCGCAGCCCCGTCGGCAGTGGCAATAACCCTTCATCAAAAAACCGCCCAAACTGCTCCAGCATCACCGCGCACTGTTCGCAGTTGTAGAGCAGCGAATTGATCCCCACCACCGAGCCACCCTTGCGGTACAGGGCCAGGGCCGGCAGTTGCACGTGGCCATCGACCGGCGCGGCGATAATTGCGATGCGCCCGAACGGGGCCAAACCCGCAACAGCCGCTGGCAGCCAGAAACCGGTGGTGTCGAAGATCACATCCGCCCCGCCCTTGAACACCGCGTTCACCTGCGCGCCCACTGCTTCCGGCTGCCCCAGCGCGATGGCGGCAAAACCCTGCGCCTGCAGCACGTTAACCTGATCTGCCTTGCGCACCGCGCCCAGCACCTCGGCGCCGCGAATTTTTGCCAGTGCCAACGCCGCACTGCCGACCGCGCCGTTAGCACCAATCACCAACACACGCGTGCCTTTACCGACACCGCTGCGCTCCAGGGCATCCCAAGCGGTGGTGTACGGCACGCCAAGGCTGGCGGCCTGAGCAAAACTCAGATGAGTGGGTTTGTGCGCCACGCCCTTGGCCGACACGGTGAGAAATTGCGCGTGGGAGCCATCGGCAAAAAAACCGAGATCGCGACCGGTGCCCCAGACTTCCTGGCCGACCAGTGCTTGCGGGCCTTCCACCACCACACCGGCAAAGTCGCGCCCGGGAATGCGTGGCAGCGTGGTGTAGGGAAAACGGCCCAGTACGTTTTTCACGTCGCTGGGGTTCAGGCCGGCCGCCTTGACCTGCACCAGCACTTCACCGGCGGCAGGTACGGGCGTGGCAACCTCTACGAAGGTCAGGGCAGTGAGGTCGCCAGTGGCGGAGAATTGCAGTGCTTTCATGGCAAATATCCATCGAAGGGAAAAGGCATCAGGACAACCAACCGCTGACCCACTGCCGGCCCATAGGCCACAGCTGTTCGCCAAGCAACATGCCCATCAGGCCGACAAGGGCGATGGCGGGCGGCGCGGGCGAGCGCAAGCCCAGGGCGCCGTAGATCACGCCGACAAACAGGCCAATGGCGAGGGAAATCAGGTAGTTCATGGAGGCGGCGCCTTTAGGTTGATGGGCTCAGTGTAGAGAGCCCATTCCTGAAGCATCGGCCAAGTGCTTCAGGATTTCGGCCAAACCTTCAGCCGACGTACTGCGAGGGGGCCACGCCCAGTTCTCGGCGGAACATGTCACTGAAGCTGCTGGGCGAATAGCCCAGGGACCGCGCGATACCGCTGACTGACTGGCCCTGAATCAACTCCGCGACTGCCGTGGCCAGTTGCACCTGGCGGCGCCATTCGGCAAAGCCCATGCCGAGACTGTTCTGGAACAACCGTGCAAGGGTGCGCACGCTGGCGCCGGCTGCTACGGCATGTTGCTCAAACGGGATGTCCAGGGACGGCGCGGCGATCACCGCGTGACACGCATTGATCAAGCGGCGGTCAGCCTCCAGCGGCATGGCGATGCGAATCTGCGAGCGACGCGCACGTTGCAGTTCCAGCAGGGCCAGGCCGACCACGGCGTCGTAATAGGCCGAGTCGCCGTTATCGCCTTGATCAACCAGCGCAACGATCAATTCACGCAACAGCCCGCCGACTTCGATGACCTGCACCTGGCTGTCGAGTGTCGCCGCCAGCGCCGGGCGCAGATAGATATTGCGCATCTGCAAATCCGAGACCACACGAATGCCATGTTCCACGCCCGGTGGCAGCCACACGGCGCGTTGGGGCGGCACCACCAACGCTTCGCGGGGCGTCTCAACCCACATCACCCCGCTCATGGCGTAGAGCAACTGGCCCCAATCGTGGCTGTGGGGCTCCACATACAAACCACGCTGGTAGGTGCGCGCCAAGGGTTGCACGGGGACGGCAGGATCACTGAGATCGGGGGGAGCGGCCAGGGCCATGAAGAGCACATCAAGCAAGGGTGAGCGGCCATGGTAATGACCGCTACCCGACAAACCGAGAGAATTTTTGCGTTTTTAACCGTGGGCAGACTTGGTGCACTCACAGCCTGTTGCCGATGCACAGGGTTCGCCATGTGCGTGGTGTTCGGCACAGCCCTGACAGCAATAGCCTTTACCGTCCTTCATAATCGCATCGACGCCCAACACACATTTGCAGTGAGGGCAGGCACAGGTTTTATCAGCCATGTTCAGACTCCTTTTTCATGGTCGTCCCGGTGCGGCGAGCGCCACACCTTAAGCAGTGACTATAGGAGAGCAACCATGGTTCAGCGCCGTTAATCGGCCTGGCGGCTATTGCTGCGATACATGAACACCAGCGCCAACGCCAACAGCAACATCGCCACGATTCGGCTGCCCGACAACTCGATGGCCGGGTTGCCCAGCCAGCCGAAGTTGTCGATCAGCATGCCCATGCCCAACTGCCCGACGATGACCGCCACCGTCGCCACTGCCGTGCCAACCACGGGCACCGCGCCGACCATCACCATCATGTACACCACGCCGAACAGCGCGCCGGTCAGTTGCCATTTCGGCACGTCCAACAGGCTGATCGCCTGGGCAGGCTCAAAGAAGAAAATCAGCAAGGCGGTGGTGATTGCGCCCACTGCAAACGTCAGCAAGCTGCTGCGCAACACACCGACTGACTGGCCCAAGCGACCATTGATTGCCGCCTGCACGCTCAACACCGCACCGGCGGCAATCACCAGTACCAATAACAGAATCAGATTCATCGCCTTAGCCTCTCGCAATCAGAACAAGTGCCGCCACAATCAACGCCAGGGCTATCCAGCGCTCGCCGTTGACCTTCTTGCGCGCGGTGCCGAACCAGCCGAAATGGTCGATCAACACGCTCTTGCCGACCTGGCCCGACAGAATCGCGATCATGGTCATGGCAATCCCGATATGCGGCGTGGCCAGGGTCAGCACCACCACATACATCGGCCCCAAAAAGCCGCCGATCAACTGCCAGCGTGGCAAATCGGTCAGCGCCGGGCCCTTCTGCGGGCCGCTGAACAGCAAGATCAAAAACAGAATGGCCGTGCCCACACCGAAAATGCTCAAGGTCGCCCACAAGTGGCCCACCTGCACGCCCAGCGGCCCGAGCAAACCCGCCTCCATCGACAGGCCCATGCCCGCCAGGATCACCAGTGGCAGTAACAACAGCCGAAGAAGGTTTTTCTTCGGCGTGGCCTGCGCCACACCCTCGGTACTACTTGCTTGCATACATCACCTGCACGTCTGGAAAGGAAACATGGCGCGCATTATCCAGTGGCTCTCCTGTGCGATAAATGGGAGCATGCGGATAACACCTTTGCGCATTACGCATAGCACGGAGCCACGATGCAGGGTTTGAATGAATTGAGTTTCAAGGCGCTGCGCCTGTTCGTGGCCGTGCTCGACCACGGCAGTTTTTCTGAAGTGGCGCGCCGTGAAGGCTTGGCGCCCTCCTCTATTTCGCGGCAGGTCCAGTTGATGGAACAGGCGCTGGGCCAACAGCTGCTCTACCGCCACACTCGCGCGGTGAGCCCGACCGAGGCCGGGCGGCTGCTTGGCCATCACGCACGCCTGATGCTGCAACAACTGGAAACCGCAGGTCAGGCCTTGCAGGAACAGGAAGCCGAACCGAGCGGCCTGGTACGCATCAATGCGCCGATGGTATTCGGCCAGCGCCACCTTTCGCCGTGGCTGGGCGAATTGTGCCGGCGCTACCCGAAATTGCAGCTGGATATCCAGCAAACCGATACCTTCGTCGATCCTCTGCAGGATGGCACCGACCTGCTGTTTCGCATCGGCGTGCTTAACGACTCCGGCATGCAGGCGCGCATCTTTGCGCCCCAGCGCTTTCGCCTCGCCGCCAGCCCCGCTTACCTCGCGCAGCATGGAACGCCCAGCCATCCCGATGAGCTAATCCACCATCAGTGCCTGGCCTACAAAGGCATCACCGGCCAACAACGCTGGTTTTTCCGCCGCAACGGCGGTGACTGGACGCCTTACAGCGTCAAAGGCCCCATCACCGGCAACCACGCCGACACCCTCACCCACGCCGCCGAACAAGGCCTGGGGCTGGTGGTCTTTCCGTCCTGGCTGATCGGCGAAGGCTTGCGCGCGGGGACGTTGCAGGCGGTGCTGACTGAGTATGAGGTGGCAACCACGCTGGAGCCGCAGCAGATCGCGGCGCTATGGCCGGGCAGCCGGCGGCTGTCGCTGAAGGTGCGCACGGTGATTGATTATTTTGTGGAATGTTTTGGGGTGGTGCCGTATTGGGATCGGTGAGGGGTTTGGGTCACGCCAGACGGTGCAGTTGAGGAAATTTCCCAGGTAAAAAAGTAGGCTCGTTCTTATTTTGCGGGCCACTATTTCATGACTACCTACGCTGCTGCAGACTTTTGCGACTTACCTCCAGGAGAGATGCCATGGACGCGAATGCCACGATGGACACCGTTTCGCTGGGACAGCGAATCGGCGCAATGAAGGGAAAACTCTTTATTCCTGATGACTTCGACGCTCCACTACCCGACGACGTACTGGCTACCTTTGAGCGCAAGAACCACATGGCGGCCGGATCTGGTTATCCGGTCAAAACAACCACTGCCAAATCAACCAGGCATTCGCGCCGCTGATCACCGCAAACAAAAACCACGCCAGCAACCGCGTAGGCAACCGGTTAACGAACGGCCCCATCAACTGCTTGTCGCCGGTCATGCGGATCAGCGGGTACAGCGCGAACGGCAACTGCAGACTGAGGATTACCTGGCTGAGAATCAGCAGCTTGCCGATGGCATCGTCGCCCATCAGCCATACGCCTAAAAACGCCGGGATCAGTGCCAGGCCACGGGTGATCAGGCGGCGTTGCCAGCAAGGAATGCGCAGGTTGAGGTAACCCTCCATGATCACTTGCCCGGCGATGGTGCCGGTGAAGGTCGAGCTTTGCCCGGAGGCCAGCAAGGCCACGCCGAACAGGATGCTGGCGAAGGCGCCGCCCACCAGCGGGTCGAGCAGGTGGTAGGCATCCTGGATCTCGACCACATCGGTGTGGCCAGTCTTGTAGAACGCAGCTGCGGCCAATACCAGAATCGCGGCATTGACCAACAGCGCCAGAGCGAGGGAGCCGATGGTGTCGATACGCGCCAGCCTGACCGCGTCCTGTTTGCTGGCGAGGTCTTTGCCGATCATGCGGGTTTGCACAATTGAGGTGTGCAGGTAGAGGTTATGCGGCATCACGGTGGCGCCGAGAATGCCGATGGCCAGGTACAAAGGCGCGGCGTCGCTGATGGCTGCCAGCGAGGGGGTGAAACCGCTGAGCACGTCGGGCCAATACGGCTTGATCAGCACCAGTTCAATAAAGAAACACACGCCGATGGTTGCTACCAACGCCAGCATGATCGCCTCGAGGCGGCGGAAGCCACGATTTTGCAGGGCGAGGATCAACAGGGTATCGAAGGCCGTGATGACAATGCCGGTGGTGAGCGACACGCCGAGCAACAGGTGAAACGCCAACGCGCAGCCGAGCACTTCGGCGAGGTCGGTGGCAATGATGGAGAATTCCGCCAGTACCCATTGGGTGCGCGCGGAACGCTTGCTGTAGCGCTCGCGGCACAGTTGCGCGAGGTCTTTGCCGGTGGCGATGCCCAGCCGCGAACATAGGCACTGCACCGCCATGCCCGCCAGGCTGGCCAGCAATACCACGAACAGGAGGCTGTAGCCGTAGCGAGAACCGGCTTCGATGGCCGTTGCCCAATTGCCCGGGTCCATGTAGCCGATGGAAATCAGCAGGCCGGGCCCGGCGAACATCAGCGCGCGCTTGAAGAACGAAGCCTTGGGGTCAACGATCACGGAGCCGGCCACTTCCGGCGGGCAGAACGGGGCAGTGGCGATTTTCGGCAGGCTGAATTTCACGCGGCATTCCAGGCAAACACACAATAGTGGCAACAGCTTATCAGTCGGACGCGACCGTGCGCATCACCGTCTCCCGGGGCAAATCAAAGGTTTCCACCACTTGCACCACCAGGTCCATCTCCTGGTTGAGCGCCTCGCGCTCCATGCGCTGACGAATCAGGCCCACCACCAGCACTGCCAGCGTAGTGATCGAATAGGCCGGCCCGGAGAATGCCCGCACGCCGCTGACCAGCAACATCGCGGCCGCCACCGCCTGGCCTACCACGGGAATGGCCGTGGCGGCGCCGCGGCGCAGCATGAACCCGGTGAGCCCCGCCAGCGCCGTGCCGCTGAGCGCAGTGGTGGCCGAACGGCCGACGTCGATGCGATTGAACAGCCCTTGTTCTTTTTGCGCAGCGGCCTTGAGCTCGGCATCGAAAGCCTGGCGGTCAGCGCTGCTGAGTTTGTGCTTGTGCTGTTCGATGAGTTTTTCCGCGACCTGCGCCTCTATGTCTGCCAGCGCGACGGATGCAACCGGTGCATCGAACTTGATCGCCAGCCGCTGCGCCACGTCTTCGGCGATCTGGCGGTAACTCACGCCGTGACCGCGGGCCAGGTTCATAAAGCTGTCGCCGCCCATGCGCTGCAGCTCGATGGCCAGTTTCAAGGGTTCGCGCACACTCGCATCAATCGACGCACTGCGCTTTTGCGCCATCAACTCGGCAAGGAACTTCACCTCCTCGGGCCGCGCCTGCACGAGGGCCGGGAACAGTTCCAGATCCTGTTCAGCAAAACGCACTTCGGTGCTGCGCTGATCCGCGCGAATCATGCCGCGCCGCTCGTGCAACAGGTCGGTGTACTGCACCACGGTCTTCAATTGCGGCCAATAGGCGGCGTGATCGAAGGTGGTGAGGTGCACATTTGTGACTTTCCCCTTCAGCGCAGGCGTGAGCGGAATCGCATAACGGCCAATGCAGCGCTCGGCATCCGGCTTCATCGCCAGCGCCCAGTCCTTGCTGGAATGGCAGTTGATCACCCGCCCCTTGAGCGGTGCCGACACCTCCTCCCATGGGCTGGACGTGCAGATCGCCCCGCCCATCAGCAATAAATTGTTCAACGGCAGTTCGCGGGCGACCTCGGGGCTAGCCAACACACTCTTGACCAGAATGCGCGCGCCGAGGGAATGGCCGATCAGGTTGATGCGCCTTACCGGCAGCGCCTCGGCGTGCAGGTAGTCTGCCAATTCAGGCAACAAGGTCCGGGCTACTTCATCCACCCGCGCCTCGACACTTTTGTAATGGTCGAGGAAATAGGCAATCGCCTTGCCCACGCCTACGGTCGCTGCACCCAGGCCACCGCCGCCGAGCATCGAGGTGATTACATCCTTGAACGGTGCAAACAGGTTTTCCAGAAAATGCCCCGCTGGCCAGAACAACATCAGGTTGGTCGAGCCTTCGATGCTTGCCAGTTGTTGCTTGAAATTGCCCAGTTGCTGGCGGTTGAAGAACGCCGAATAACCGTGAACATAGAGATTGAGCACATCCCCCTGGGGCTCGCCGCACAATACGAACGTGGGCTTGCGGGTGCGGTGCATTTCCTCCCACTGGTGCTGCATGGGCCGGTGACTCCTGGTAACGATGGACGGCGATAGTAACAAAGCATGGCTTCAAGAAAGGTGAATCCTGACCGACGCGTGATGTTTTTCAGAACATCGAGGCGGCCCTGGATTTGGCCAGGTAGCGCGCCGGTGAATCCCCCAGGTTGCGCCGGAACACCGCGGTGAAGGCGCTGGGGCTGCTGAAACCCAACGCAAAGGCCACCTCGGTAATCGACGCGCCCTGGCTGAGCCGGGCGGTCGCTTCCAGCAGGCAAACCTGTTGGCGCCAGGCCACGAACGTCATACCGGTGCTTTCATGAAAATGCCGGGTGAACGTGCGCCGACTCATGTTCGACCATTGCGCCATGTCGTCGAGGGAGATGGTTTGCGTGGGCGCGTCCAGAAAACGCTGGCATGCCGCTGCCAAACGCGACTCGGCGGGCAACGGCGCACTAAGGGGCAGCTCCGACATGGCACCGATTTCATCCACCAACAGCGTCAACACACAGCGCCGTCGAACATCGGAGGTTGCCGTCAGCGCCGCTTCCAGCAGATGCCTGAGCAGAGGCGACACCTCGAATACCTGGCAGCGGGCCTGCAAACCGGCGCGCCCGGCATCCTCATCGTCGAGGTAGGTATTGAGCATCACCACATCGCCGCGCATGTGCATTTCGTGGGGCACGCCACCGGGCACCCAGATCGCGCGTTGCGGCGGCACCACCCAGTTGCCGAGGTCGGTAAACATTTTCAGCGCGCCGGTGGCGGCATAGGCGAACTGGCCGCGCGGATGGGTATGCCGCTCGAAGACGGTGCCGCAGGGATAGTCGCGCAGTGTGACCACGGCGTACGGGTCGTTGAGGTCAAAGGTCGGAATCATGGCCCGATACTGTCAAAACTTGACCTGGCATGGCAAGCGGGCCAACTTCCGACACCCTAGCATTGGCGCCTTTGAACCTGCTCAGGAACGTCCATGCTGAACAAACACGTCGCCCTCGCCATCGCTGTCACGCTGGTGTGGGGCCTGAACTTTCCCATCACAAAGCTGGGCCTGCACTCGATTGACCCACTCGTGCTGACCGGCATTCGTTTCGCCCTCGCCGCCTTGCCGCTGGTGTTCGTCATCAAGCGCCCCGCCGTCAGGTTTCGCTATGTGGCCGCCTATGGCGTGATATTCGGGCTGGGCATGTGGGGCGCAATCAACTGCGGCATTCAGCTCGGCGTGAGCCCCGGGATCGCCTCGTTGATCGTTCAGCTCAGCGTGTTCTTCACTCTGGGTTGGGGTTGCTTAGTGTTCAACGAAAAAATCCGCCGCGCGCAATGGTTTGGCGGCGCCCTGGCGTTGATGGGCCTGGTGGGGATCATCGCTTCACAGGAAGGTGGACACGCCACGCTGGGCATCCTGCTGATCACGTTCAGTGCACTGGCGTGGAGCGTCGGCAACGTCATTATCAAGGCGTCGGGGGTGAAGGAGATTTTTTCGTTCATGGTGTGGGCGAGCCTGTTCCCGCCGATTCCATTGTTCCTGATGGCCTGGGGCATGCACGGCTCTGCAGCCTTCGATGGCCTGCCGGCCCGCCTCGATCTGACAGCGGTGTTGTCGATCCTGTTTCAGGTCTATATGGCCACACACTTCGCCTATTGGGGCTGGAATTCGCTGCTCAAAACCTACCCCGTGTCCACCGTGGCACCGCTGTCGCTATTGATTCCGGTGTTCGGGATTGCCAGCTCCATGTTGATACTCGGCGAGCGCATTTCCCCACTCGCGCTGACAGGTATCTCGGTCATCATCCTGGGCCTGGCAGTGGGGCTGTATCGCACACCCATTGTGCACACAGGTAAATAGTCATGGCACAAATCCGGGATTTTGTTCGCCCATTCAGTCGGCTAGCCTGTGCCGGGTCTTGTACTGAACCGAGGAAACACCATGAGCACCCCCGAGTTTTTTGTCACCCCAGGCTATGGCGATTACGCGCGTGAACACCTGCACTACTCCCAGGCAGTAAAAGTCGGTAATCGCGTGGAAACCTCAGGCCAGGGCGGCTGGGACAACGACTTTCAGATCCCTGCCGACATTGCCGAAGAAATCGCCCAGGCCTTCGACAACCTCGACCGCACCCTGGCCACGGCTGGCGCGCGCTGGGAGCATGTGATTCACGTCAACTCCTACCACGTCGGCGGTTTCCCCCCCGAGGTCAATGAAGCAATGGTCAAGCAGTACCGACGCTACATGCCAAACCATGCGCCCATCTGGACACAATTGGGCGTCGAGTCACTGGGTTTGCCGACCATGCGCGTCGAGATACGCGTGACGGCGATTATTCCCTGACTCCAAACGTGCGGATTACCCAGTCGGTAAACACTTTGAGCCGTGCGCTCTGATGGCGATTGGGTGGGTAAAGAAGATGCAGCGGCGTAGTCGGGCGTGACCAGTCCGGCAGTACACGGACCAACTGGCCGCTGTCGACGTAATACTGCACGATCGACTTGAAGTGCTGCCCGACACCAAGGCCGGCGAGCAGCATTTCCTTGAGGCCGTTGCCCTCATTGGTGGAAAAAGCACAGTCGCCCACTTCAATTCGCCGGCCGCCCTTTTCGAAAATCAGCGGCTCCGGCTTGCCTGACCAGGCAAAGAAATAACCGGCCTTCAGGTGGTTGTTCTGCAAGTCTTCCGGCGACTGCGGCACACCCCGGCGCTCCAGGTAACTGGGCGCCGCGCAGGTCAGGTAATCCAGGTCGGCCACTTTGCGGCCGATCATCGCCATGTCATCGAGCTTGCCGACGCGAATGACACAATCCACGCCCTCCCCGACGATGTTCACTGCACGGTCGCTGATACCCAGGGCAACCGTGATATCCGGGTACTCACGGTGAAAATCCACCAATGCCGGGATCAACAGGCAATTGGCGAACGAGGCCGGTGCATCCACGCGCAGGTGCCCGCCGGGCTTGAGCGTCTGCCCGCGCACGGCGCTGTCCACCTCGTCCAGTTCAGCCACCAGGCGCCGCGCATGGTGGTAATATTCCAGCCCTTCGAGCGTTGGCGCCAAGGCACGGGTGGTGCGGTGCATCAGCTTGATGCCCAGGTGTTTTTCCAGGTCGGTGATCAGCTTGCTGACAGTCGAACGCGGCAGCGCCAACTGATCGGACGCGCGGCTGAACGAGCCAGTGTCGACAACGCGCACGAAAGCGCGCATGGCGAGGAGTTGGTTCATAGGGATGTTCCCATACGCCGTTAGGACGCGAAGTTGTCGATCTTGACCTGACCATCCGGGAACGTCGCGATGATTTCCAGCTCACCGCCCATGGCGCGGATGTAGTCACGCAATGTGCTGATGTACATGTCGGTGCGGCGCTCCATTTTCGAGACCGCCGCCTGGTTGATGTTCAACGCCTTGGCCAGGCTTTCCTGACTTAACTGTTGCGCCTTGCGCAGCTCATGCAGCGGCATTTGTTTTAGGTGCTGCTGGAATATCTGCTCGGCGTCCGCCCGCGATTCGGGTGTCATACGCGCTTGAAGCTCAGCGAATTTTTTAGCCATGGTGTCGGCCCTCTTTACGCAATATTTTCAAATGTAGGTCGTACAGCTTTTCTGCTATCGGGACCTGCTGTTCGTACCATCGGTGTTGTGCGGTTTTGTCGCCCCCCATCAGCAGAACCGCACACCGTCGGGGGTCGAACGCATACAACACTCGATAGGGTCGCCCGGCGTGCTGTATTCGCAGTTCTCGCAGGTTGCCATGGCGCGAGCCTTTGATATCGCTGCTGTGGGGATAGCGCAGGCCCGGTCCTAAAAGCCCCAACAAATCAACGCTGGCGGACACCGAGGATTGCTCCTTTGCATCCAGACTACCCCACCAGTCTCCGAATTCATCCGTGTACTCAATGTCCCACACCATGCAAATATGCCACCCAAGGAATATAAACTCAAGGGCATAATTTAGGATCAGTATTGGCGTTACCGCCAGGCGGGTTTCGGGGGAAATTGTTTGTACATTCTTCAGCGTGATCAGAGAGCAATACATTCCGCGGTTGCGTTAACCGTCGAGTATTTATAAAAAATGTTTCCGGAAAAAAAAACGCCCTTTCAGGCGGTTTAAAGGCGCTCGTTTTTGATCAGAAACCAAGTGAGCTTGGGATTACAGCCACCATCGCCTGGCTGTCGCGTCAAAAATACAAGTTTCCAAATGTAAAAAAGCGCTCTAATAGCGCCTTGAAGATTTGCTTTAAAGAGCCTGGAGTTCGCAATGCCCCATGAAGGGAACCTGTTACAAGCAGCGGTGGTTTTTCTGCTGGCCGCCGTGCTCACCGTGCCGTTGGCCAAGCGCCTGCAACTGGGTGCGGTGCTTGGCTATCTGTTTGCTGGCGTGATCATCGGCCCCTCGGTATTGGGCCTGGTGGGCAACCCGCAAAGCGTCGCGCAGTTCTCTGAACTGGGCGTGGTGTTATTGCTGTTTGTAATCGGCCTGGAACTGTCACCCAAACGTTTATGGGTGATGCGCAAGGCGGTGTTTGGCGTTGGCCTGGCCCAAGTGTTACTCACCGGTATTGTGATGGGCGTGGTGGCGCTGTGGCTGTTTGGCCAATCATGGAACAGCGCGATTGTGCTGGGCCTGGGCCTGGCGCTCTCTTCCACTGCGTTTGGCTTGCAAAGCCTGGCCGAGCGCAAGGAACTGAACAAGCCTCATGGGCGGCTGGCCTTTGCGATTTTGCTGTTTCAGGACATCGCGGCAATCCCGCTGATCGCCATGGTGCCGCTGCTGGCCGGCAGCGATCACCCGACCACCGAAGCCCAGGGCATGCAGCATGTGCTGCAGATCCTCGGCAGCATTGCCGTGGTGATCATCGGCGGGCGCTACCTGTTGCGGCCGGTGTTTCGCATTGTCGCCAAGACCGGCCTGCGCGAAGTGTCCACCGCCACCGCATTGCTGGTGGTGATCGGCACGGCGTGGCTGATGGAACTGGTGGGTGTGTCCATGGCCCTCGGCGCGTTCCTCGCCGGGTTGCTGCTGGCGGATTCGGAATACCGCCACGAGCTGGAATCCCAGATCGAACCGTTCAAGGGCCTGTTGCTTGGGCTGTTTTTTATCAGTGTGGGCATGGGCGCCAACCTCAGCCTGTTGCTCAGCTCGCCGTTGGTCGTCATCGGACTGACGCTGCTGTTGATCGGCTTGAAATTGCCGCTGCTCTACGCTGTGGGCCGAATGGTGGGCGATCTTAATCGCGAAAGTGCGCTGCGCCTGGGCGTGGTGCTGGCGGCGGGCGGTGAATTTGCCTTTGTGGTGTTCAAGATCGGCCGCGATCAGGGCCTGTTCGAACCGCACCTTTACGACATTCTGGTGCTGACCATTACTCTGTCGATGGCCGTCACCCCGCTGCTGTTGCTGGTGTGCCCGAAGCTGTTCAAGCCCAAGGTCAAACCCGTGGAAGTGCCCGAGGAATACCGCACCATCGAGAGCGACGCGCCACGCGTGGTGATCGCGGGCATGGGCCGTATGGGCCAGATCGTCGCGCGGATACTGCGCGCGCAAAACATCTCGTTTATCGCCTTGGACACCTCGGTGGAAACCATTGAACTGACCCGCAGCTTCGGCGGCATGCCGGTGTTCTACGGCGACCCCCAGCGCCAGGAAATCCTCCACGCGGCCAAGGTCGATCAGGCGGAGTTTTTCGTCATCGCCATGGACGACCCGGAGATCAACATCAAGACCGCCGAGCTGGTGCGCACCCTCTACCCGCACATGAAAATCATCGCCCGCGCGCGTAACCGCCAGCACGTTCACCGCCTGGTCGACCTGGATGCTTCACCGGTGCGCGAGACCTTCTACTCCAGCCTGGAAATGAGCCGCCGCACCCTGGTCGGCCTCGGTTTGAGCCAGGCACAGGCCGATGCGCGCATCACCCGATTCAAGAACCACGACTTGCAAGTGCTCGCCGCCCAACACGCGGTGTACGACGACGCCGCCAAGGTCATGCAAACCGCCCAGGAAGCGCGGACGGAACTGGCGCGGCTGTTTGAGATGGACCGGCTTGAGGAGGAGTCCGACAAGGTGTAACCCTGCGGATGAACGAGGTTGAGAGTTTTCTGACAGAATACGGCGCAATTTCGTTCATCACTGGAGCGTTTCATGGCTAATTTCACCAAGACCGCCGTCCTAATGGCCCTCGCGCTCGCCGCCGGCAGCGTGTTTGCGGCCACCAAGTCGACGGATCAGACCATCTCCACCTTGGGCGGCAAGTTCACCTTCAATTTGCCCAAGGCCTACACCGCCGACGCCCTGCCCTCTGGCAAGGCGGATGATGGCACCGCTGACACTCAGGGCACGCTGTACGCCAACGCGACCACGAAAAGTGTGGTGATCGTCGCTGAAACGCAGCGTAACGATGGGGCGACTATCAAAGACAATGACCCGCAATTTCTTGATGGCGCGGTGGCGGATTTCGTCAAGGATCAGAGTGCCGCGCTGCCTGATTTCAAGAAACAGGGTGAGAAGAAATTGACCTTTAAAGGCCTCGGTTTGCGTCAGGTGGACAGCACTGCGACGCAGGGTGGTGGCAAGACTTTGAATTCGACCTTTTTGGGTGGCTCGGGGAATCATTTGCTGGTGATCCAGGCGATTTCCCGGGCGGATGACGTGAAGGGGCATGCTGAGTTGGTGAAGCAGATTACTGGGGGCAAGTGATCTGGTATGGGTGCTGTCGGGGCGTCTGAGATCAAAAGCAAGAGCACGGCGGCCTAATAGCCGACCTGAGTGGTTGAATCAAAAGCGCTGTTTTTTCTAGAGCAGATTGCGGTCTCCCAGACAAAATGGAGATCCACTGTGGGAGCGGGCTTGCTCGCGAATGCGGTGGGTCAGTTGATGGATGAGTTGGCTGATACACCGCATTCGCGAGCAAGCCCGCTCCCACACTTTTGACCGAGCAAGACCTCAACAGCTTCACCAGGTCCGCTTTTCTGTGGGAGCTGGCTTGCCTGCGATGCTTACACCTCGGTACGTCAGGCACACCCTGTAGATGCCATCGCAGGCAAGCCAGCTCCCACACTTTCAACCACATTCACTTCAGGCTTTTCTCCAGCCACGCCTTCAGGTCCTGCACTTCTGCGTCACTCACGGTATGCGGCATCCCTGGATAGCCGTGAAACTCGGGCTTCAACCCCAGACCCGTCAATACCTCATTCGCCCGCGTCGCCGACGCATACGGCAGCGCCTGGTCAGATGTGCCATGGCCGATAAAGATCGCCAGCTGGTCCAATGACGTTTGAGGTTTCAGCTCGGCCTTGAGCACCGGCAAAATGCTGCCACTCAACGCCGCGATCCCGCGCACTAACGCTGGCTGCCTCAAGCCCACCTCATACGACATGATCGCGCCCTGACTGAACCCCACCAAAAACACCCGGTCACTTTGCGTGTGGTATTTGGCAGTCGCCTGCGTCACAAAGGCTTCAATCAACTTGGCGCTACGCTGCAAGTCGGCAGTCTCACCGTTGTAATCGCCCTCACCCGCCGTCTTGGCAAACCAGCGATAACCACTCGGGGCCACGGGCATCGGCGCACGCGCCGAGAGGTAAGTCCAGGTCGACGGCAGCGAATCCTTGATGCCAAACAAGTCTTCCTCGTTACTGCCAAACCCGTGCAGGAAAATCACCAGCGGCTGGTTTCGTGCATCGCTTTGGGTTTGCTCCAGGTACGACAGCGGCAAGTCAGTGTGCAACGTGGAATCGGCATGGGCGGCGCCGGCCAACAACGTCAGCGCCAGGGCAAACAGTTTGAGCATGGGGAAGCTACCTCAGGGTTTGCGCAACAGATAAGTGTCCATGATCCAACCATTTTCCAGGCGCGCCGCCTTGCGCACCCGTTGAATTTCTTCGGCCACATCAGCGACCTTGCCGCTGATGAGGATTTCATCCGGCGTACCCAGGTAGGCGCCCCAATAGATATCCAAATCCTGATCAGCCACGGTGCGATAGGAATCTTCGGCGTCGAGCATCACCACCAAGGTGTCCGCATCACTCGCCTGCCCCGCCGCCAAACGGCGCCCGGTGGTGATTTCGACGGAGCGACCAATGCGGTTCAGCGGCACCTTATGCTGGGCGGCCAGGGCCTGCACGCTGGTGATACCGGGGATCACGTCGAACTCGAACTCACAGCGGCCACTGGCAAGTATCGCCTGCAGGATGCGAATCGTGCTGTCGTACAACGCAGGGTCGCCCCACGCCAGGAAAGCGCCCACTTCACCGTCAGCCATTTCCTCGTTGATCATGCGTTCGAAAGTCTGCTGCTTGTCGCGGTTCAGGTCCTGCACGGCGGTGGTGTAGTCGATATCGCCACGCACCCGCTCGGGGCACTCGGCCTCGACGAAACGGTAGCCGGGCTCAGTGATGTAGGTGTCGCAGATCTCGCGGCGCAGGTCGATCAGCTTGTCTTTGCTCTGGCCCTTGTCCATCAGGAAAAACACGTCGGTGCGGTTCAACGCCTTCACGGCCTGCATCGTGATGTAGTCAGGGTTGCCGGCGCCAATGCCGATGATCAGGATGCGTTTCATGGGTTGCTCTCATTGCGGGGCGTGAATTTTGCCATGTTCGCGCGCTCAGGCGTAAGTTTCCAGGCGCAGACGCCACACGTTGTTGAAGCGTAGCTCGGTGGCGGACAGCGGCTCGACGTCGATCCGGTAGAACATCGATACAGGAAACTGCATGACGTACAGCATTGCGGCGCGAATCACAAAGGGATGGGTCACCGCCACCACGTGGCCCGGTTGGGATTCCAGGCTCTTCATCCACTGCCCCACGCGTGCGCAAAGCTGATCCACCGACTCGCCACCGTGAGGCGCACAGGCGCTGTCGGCCAGCCAGGCCACCACGGCATCGCTGTCCAGATCACGGATGGCCTGACCTTTCCAGGCGCCGAAATTGCCATCTCGCAGCGCATCCACGACCTCTGCCCCGTCGCCGAACAGGGCTGCCGTCTGGCGTGCTCGGGCCTCAGGCGCGCACATCAGCCGCAGGCCTTTCTTGTAGCGATGCGCCAAGGATAAGGCCGCGTCTTGCCCATTTATCGTGACGGATTCGTCATCGGGAAAACGCCCCTGTTTTTGAAGGGGCGTGGTGGCATGGCAAATCAGGGTCAAACGGGTCGCCAGCATCACAACTCACTCTGTTTCGACGCGCATTCAGCGTGAACCCGCGACGTGTTCAGCATGTTACAACGAACATGAAACAGTAAGCTGGCTGCTGTGGCCAACCGGTTAAACGCTAAATTCCCGGATGGGCCAGGTACCACACCTGATAGCCCGTCCCCGGATGCTGCACGTCCAGCGCCTCGGCCGACAAGGTGATTCGAATCAAGCGCCATGCCTGCACGTCCAACGCCAGAAACACCGCGAAGGTATCGCTGCTCTGCGCCAACTGCTGATTGCGCGCTGTTGCTGCGGCCACCATCGCCGCCCGATCCGCCCCGGGCTCCAGCGGCCACTCCTCCCGATACAAACTCAACGCGCGCTGCGCCGGGCCACGCCTGACCTCCAGTGGCAACCAGCTCTCGACATGCGGGCGACCAAAACTGTCGAGCACTTTCTGAAACCGCTCGCCAAGCAAAAAATCGGCAGCCTGCAACGGGTCGGACCACAGGTACACCGACGCGTACACGTTGCCCCCGCTCTCCTGGGCGATAAACGCCTTGAACAGCAACCCGTCGGCGTGATCCCACAACGGCCCCAACTGTGCGACGCGGCGGCGAATCACGCCCATGTCGTAGTCGGCTGGCAGGCGGTGTGAATACTGTTTGGCAAACATGACAAAACTCCCGTGCACATTGAGAGTGCAGCTTGCGCAGCGCCGATGATTTCAACAAGATATCAGCCGATATAAGTGCAATAAGGATTTGATATGACTGATGCACTCAAACCGCTGGACATCGACACCGTGCAGGCCTTCGTGCTGGTGGCAGATTTCGCCAGCTTCACCCGCGCAGCCGAGGCGCTTGATACCTCACAGGCCGCCATCAGCCTCAAGCTTAAACGCCTGGAGGACCGCCTCGGTTATCGCCTGCTCGAACGCACGCCGCGTCATGTGCGGCTGTCGCCACAGGGCGAGCACTTTATCGTCGCCGCTCGCGCGTTGCTCAATGCCCACGAACGCGCGCTGGGAGACATGGGCACCCACGCCCCGCGACGGTTGGTCATCGGCATCAGCGACCACGTGGCCGGGCCAGACCTGCCGCTGTGGCTCAGTCGCTTGGCGGCGTACGATCCGTTGGTGATCCTTGAAGTGCGTATCGCCTCGTCCCGCGACCTGGTCGGCGCCTTCGATCGCAACGAGCTGGACGCGGTGATCGTGCGCAACGAGGGCGACCGCCAGGACGGCGAGGTGCTGGCGGTAGAGCGCTTTGGCTGGTTCGCGGCGCCGACGTGGCTGCACAACCCCAAAGCCCCATTGCGCATGGCGACCATGGCTGCGCCCTGTGGCGTGCGCCACTTGGCGACCTGGGCGCTGGACGAGGCGTGCATCGATTGGACTGAAGTGTTTGTGGGGGGCGGCGTGATGGCGGTGGGCGCGGCGGTCAGCGCCGGATTAGGCGTCGCTGCCCTCGCCCACCGTGTGGCGCCAGCCGGGGCGGTGGACGTCAGCGAGCGCTACGGTTTGCCCGTATTGCCCGTGAGTGAAGTGGTGCTCTACAGCCGGATCAGCGACGCGCGTTCGCGCGAAACGCTGCGTGCATTGAGCGCGACGTTTCGCGGTGTGCTGCAACGCTGATTTTGCGCAGTGGCGTTTACCTTGAACATCCGCCCCTTATGCAGGACTCTAGCGCTGCAACCTTGACGGAGCGCCTCACCATGACCTTGTCGATCAGCCCTACGGCCCCAAATTTCTGGCGCGACCCTGCGTTGCCGTTTATCGAGGCGCGCACCATCGCCGACGGGCGCAAGGTCACCTACAGCCGGCACGCTCACGAGCATTTTTCCATCGGTGCAGTCACCGCCGGTTGCAGCTATTACAGCTACGGCGCGCAGACCTACGAGATCAGCGCCGGCACGGTGGTGCTGATGAACCCCGGCGATGTGCACGCCTGCAACCCCCTGCGCGACCAGCTGTGGTCCTATCAGATGCTCTACCTCGACACCGCTTGGCTGACCGACTTGCAGCACCAGTTGGGCTTCAGCACCGATCAGGGGTATCGGCCTTTCAACACGCCGTATACCCGCGACGAAGGGCTTTATCTCGGGCTATTGGCGTTGTACCGGGTATTGGTCGATGAACACGCCGAGCACCTGCAAAAACAGAGCGCGCTGGTGAGTTATTTCAGTGACGTGCAGCAGCGCCTGAACCCGGCCGAGAGGCCGCCGCGTGAGGTCAACAGCAAGCTGGAGCGCGCCGCCGAGTACATCCGCGAGCAGTGCACACAGGCGTTGAAGCTGGAGGATATTTGCCTGGCGGCCGAGCTGTCACCGTCTTACCTGATACGCGCATTCAAGCTGTATTACGGTTTGACGCCCCACGCCTTCCTGGTGAACCAGCGCGTGCAGTTTGCGCGCACCCAGTTGCGCAATGGCGAGCCTATCGCCGACGTGGCCCTGGCCGCTGGGTTCGCTGACCAGGCGCATTTTCAACGCGCCTTCAAACAGCATTTCGCCGCCACGCCAGGGCAGTACCGCGAAGTGCTCAAGCCATCAGCAAATAACCCACACTGGCCACCAGCAACGCGGCCATTGAACGGTTGAACACACGCACGCCCCGGGGGTTGCTCAAGTAGCGCCGCAAAAAAGTACCCGCGTAGGCCCAGCACGCCACCGACAGGTAGCAGATCACCAGGTAGAGCGCCGCAAACAGCCACACCTGGCGCGCATCACCCTCGGCCACAAACAAACCCATCCCCGCCACGCAGGCCAGCCACGCTTTCGGGTTGAGCCATTGCATGACCGCGCCATACAGCATCGACGGCGCGGTTGGCGTGCCCTCGGCGTCGAGCCGGCCATCGTCCACTGCAAGCTTGCAGGCCATGTACAGCAGGAAAACCACCCCGCCCCACTGGATCAACTGCGTAAGGAGCGGCCAGCGCACCAGCACCTCATGCAGGCCCAGGCCGATCAGTACCAGCAACAAGGTAAAGCCGACCGCCGCGCCGGCGACGTGTTTCTGGCTGGCCACAAAACCAAAACGCGCACCCGCGCTGAGGGCGACCACGTTGACGGGGCCGGGGGTGATGGAAGTAGCCAGCGCGAAGGCGGCCATGGAAAGAAGAGCGCTCATTGCAGTTCCTTTTTAATCGAGCGAATGACAATGAGGCTACGGTAAAGGGCACCCCGCGCGGGGTATTGAAGAAAATCACCCTCGCTCATTGTGTGTGCTGAAGTCATCGCCGACACCATGGCCAGCATTACCGACGCTGGCAGCACACCGCTGAATGGTTGATCTTGTCTATTTGACGAACAACTCACGGTCCCGCGCTTTCACATGGCCGGGGCTGTAATAAGCGTCGAACCAGGTCTTCTCCCCCGCCGTCGGCGGTTTGGCCAGGCGCAAGGTTTGCAGGGCGCCGGGCTTGCTGGCATTGAAGCGAAAGTGGAAATGGTCGAACAGGCGTAACGCTTCAATGGCGTACACCACGGCGATCTTGCGGTCTTCGATGCGGATCAGATGATCGCCGTTGTTTTTCTCGCCGCCGCCGGCCAGGTTGGATGAGCCGGTGTACACCGTGGGGTTGTCGCCATTGAAATCGGTGACCACAAACTTGTTGTGCACCATGTTCCCCGCATTCCCCGACCATTCCGCCTTGAACGGCGCCGGCGCGTTGTTCGCCAGGTAGCTGAACGGCAACAGCCCCACTGAGCCGTCCGGTTTGCGCACCGCCAGTTTGCCGGTGCGTTGCGCCACGCCGTAGGAGAACAACGCTCGCTGCATCAGCGCGTCGAGGGCGTCACGCACTTTGCCGTTGATCAAATTCAGGAAGACGATGGAATACAGCACCGAACTGCTGGCCTGTTCGATGCTGGTGGCGATCGGGTCAAGCGACAGCGCGCTGTCAGCGTGGGGCGCGAAGCACAACGAAACTTTCGAGCCCGGCTGGTCGCGCACCACCCACCACTGTTGCGACAGTGGGTTTTTGCGAAAGGTCGTGGGCGCTGCCCAATAGGCGTCGAAGACTTCGGCGAACTTGCCGGCCACGGTTTCATCGTCAAACAGCAGCACGTTGTTGGCCTGGATATACAGGCCGCGCAAGGCAAAGTTGGTGGAGCCGCCGAGCACCCGAATCGCCACTCCGGCACGGCGCACGATCAACACTTTGTTGTGCTGCTGACTGGAGAAATGCAGGCGTTTGATCTGCGCCCCGGCGGCGGTCAAGCGCGCGGCGCTGAGGCTTTCACAGCTGTCAGCGGCGCCCTGATCACCATGGTCATCAATGATCGCGCGTAGGCGCGGGCCGAGGCCTTCGAGGCGGCGCAGGATGTCCGGCTCCTTGCTTTCGTAGATCAGCGCGTCGAGGGTCAGTGCTGGGTCGTTCGCCACTTGATCGAGCACTTGCAGGATCAACTGCCGCGCCTCGAAACCCAGCCAGGCATAGTTGCTTTGAAACGGCGCCATGTCCAGGTCCAAATAGGCCCTCGGTGCTGAGCCCGCGGGCGGCAGGATGCGCGTTTCATTGTTGAAACGGTCGCCGTAGGCCTGGGATGAAGCGAAGCCGCGAGTAAAGCCGATGTTCACAAAGCCGCTGAGGGTTTGCGCTTCCAGCGACACCTGGTTTTCCAGGCTGACGCCCTTGGTGAGTGTACCGTCGGTGCCCATGTAGCAGGCGGTGACGCGGTAACGGAACAGGCCAGGGAGAATCTCGCTGGGCACGTGGATCCAGCGGAATTTCTGGAACGGCGCCTCGGTTGAGGGAAAGCTGCGCGGCTGTTCGGGCGTGGGTGGGTAGTCAAAATGCAGGCGGTTGTGCAGCACGCCCCACTGGTCGGCGCCGGGGTAACGCACCTCGATGCTGAAGCCGACAAAATCAGCAGTGGCGAGGTCTGGCGCGAGGTCGAACGCCAGCAACGCCGCACCCTCCCCGCGATACAGCTTGAAGGTCAGGCCCTGGAACGTGGTCTTGCTCTCAAAGTCGGCGTTCAAGCGATGTCCCTTATGCTGGCAGGCGTTGCCCTGGAGTCTAGCGCGTGCGGCCCATCAAGCCACTGGCGCCTGGGTGACAATATCTTCGATGCCGAGCAGCCGGCCATCTTCCGAAAACACTTCGACCTTGCGCAAAGGCTTGAGAAAACGCGCATCCAGCACGCGGGTGCCCTCGGCCTCGGGCTGGGTATGCACCTCGCCCCACTGCGCCAGCGTCACCAGCACGGGCATCAGCGCGCGGCCTTTGTCGGTCAGTTGGTATTCACTGCGCGCACCGACTTCGCTGGTTTGCAGCAGGCCTTGCTCGACCATGTCCTTGAGGCGTGTGGCGAGGATGTTTTTTGCCACGCCCAGATTTTTCTGGAAATCGCCGAAGCGCGTCGCCCCGGAAAAAGCATCGCGGATGATCAACAGCGTCCACCAATCCCCCACCACATCCAGTGCGCGGGCCACCGGGCAGACATTACCTTCCATGCATTTACGTTTCATCGTCGGGCCTCCAGGCTGCCTGAAATATTAAGTTGCATTATAGGACCAGCACGCGCAGGATAAAAACAGTTTCATTATTAAACCAACCCGTCGTGTGGAGAGCATCATGGATATTCGTGGGAAAGTCGTACTGGTCACCGGCGCCAATCGTGGCCTGGGCAAAGCATTTGTAGTCGCTGCGCTCGAAGCGGGTGCTGCCAAGGTCTACGCCGCAGCGCGCGACCCCGGCAGCGTGAATATCCCTGGCAGCACGCCGGTTGCACTGGACATCACCGACGCGGCCAGCGTGCAACGCGCCGCCGAGCAGTACACGGACGTCAGTGTGCTGATCAACAATGCCGGTTTCCTCAAATACGGTTCGCTGCTGGCTGAAGACAGCATCGAGAACCTGCAACATCACTTTGAAGTGAACACCTTCGGCACCCTGCGCGTAACACGTGCCTTCGCGCCGATCCTGGCCGCGCAAGGTGGCGGCGCGCTGATCAATATTCTCTCGGTATTGAGCTGGCTGAGCCCTCCGGGTACCGGCGGCTACAGCACCTCCAAATCCGCCCAGTGGGGCCTGACCAATGGCCTGCGCGGCGAATTGCGCGAGCAGAACACCCTGGTGATTGGCGTGCACCCGGCCTACATCGACACCGACATGGTGGCCGATATTCAGGTGCCAAAAAGCACGCCGCAGGAAGTGGTCGCGATCACGCTGAAAGCCTTGAGCGAAGACCGCGAAGAAGCGTTGATCACCGACATGACTCACGCGGTGAAAGCCTCGCTGTCCACCGACAGCCCGGTCTACCTCAACCGTTGATCAACGAGAAGTGGGGGGCGCCCCCCCCCCGCCCCCCCCCCCCCCCCCCCCCCCCCCCCCCACCACCCGCCCCCGCCCGCTAGCCCCCCGCCAAAAAGCCC
>NZ_JAFCTN010000011.1:124176-137033 GCF_049896045.1 Pseudomonas sp. PWP3-1b2 | reverse complement strand
AAAACGGCCAAGCGATGGAACGGCAACGTGTTTGGCGTGCGGGTTTCCATCACTCTTGCTCCTCAATGGTCGGCTGCCGGAAATCAATAACTTGGCATAATTTGTGCCGACAAAATGCGCGCAGAGTATAGGGGCGGTTCAGCCCCTATTCAACTGCCGGGTAGTGTTTTCCGATCGCGCGCTACATAAGCAAATGTTTCAGCGGATGTGGGCAAGGACGCCTTGAAGCTCATCGAGTGAGTTATATCCGATGACCAATTGCCCTTTGCCTTTCTTGCCGTGACGAATTTGCACCGCAGAACCTAGGCGCTCGGCCAGGCGCTGCTCGAGGCGAGCGATGTCCGGATCAGGTTTGGCTGTTTCGACCGGTGCAGGTTTGCCGCTGAGCCACTGGCGAACCAGGGCTTCGGTCTGACGAACGGTGAGCCCCCGTGCGACAACGTGTCGCGCCCCTTCAACCTGTTGATTTTCCGGCAAACCGAGCAAAGCACGGGCGTGACCCATTTCCAGGTCGCCGTGGGACAACATGGTTTTGATGACTTCCGGCAACGCGATCAGGCGCAGCAAGTTCGACACCGTCACGCGGGATTTACCCACCGCGTCGGCCACTTGTTGCTGGGTCAGCTGGAACTCATGCTGCAAACGCTGCAACGCGATCGCTTCTTCGATCGGGTTGAGGTCCTCACGCTGGATGTTCTCGATCAACGCCATGGCAATGGCGGTTTCGTCAGGCACATCGCGCACCATTGCCGGAATGGTTTCCTTGCCGGCCTGCTGGCTGGCGCGCCAGCGGCGTTCACCGGCGATGATTTCAAAGCGCCCGCCACCGATCGGGCGGACCACGATCGGCTGCATCACGCCCTGAGCCTTGATCGAGTTCGCCAGTTCTTCCAGCGCCTGAGGATCCATGTCCCGACGTGGCTGGTATTTGCCGCGCTGGATCAGGTCCAGGGGCAGGTGCTGCAGCTCGCGCTCGTCGGCCTGCACCGCTTGTTCTTCAAGCGATGTGACGGTCGGACCACTCAGGAGTGCATCCAGTCCACGTCCGAGACCTCGTTTCTTGACGGCCATGGGGATTCCTTAAGTTGGCTGGGCTGCAGCGGTGCGTGAGTTGCGGCGTTGACGGCGAACCATCTCGCCGGCCAGCGCCAGGTAGGCAATGGCACCGCGCGATGATTTGTCGTACGCCAAAGCCGGCATGCCGTAACTCGGCGCTTCGGCCAGGCGGATGTTGCGCGGAATCACGGTGTCGTAGAGCTGCTCGCCAAAGTGTTCCTTGAGCTGCGCCGACACATCGTTCATCAGGCTCAGGCGCGGATCGTACATCGTGCGCAACAAGCCTTCGATCTGCAGGTTCGGGTTGAGCAACTCGGCGATACGTTTGATGTTATCCACAAGGTCACTCAAGCCTTCCAGCGCGAAGTACTCGCACTGCATGGGGATAATCACCCCATCGGCGGCCACCAGCGCGTTCAGTGTCAGCATCGAGAGCGACGGCGGGCAGTCGATCAAAATATAATCGTAGTTTTCGCGGATCGGCGCCAACGCGCTGCGCAGACGGCTTTCTTTCATCTGCATTTCCAGCAGCACTACTTCTGCCGCGGTTAAATCGCGGTTGGCCGGCAGCAGTTGGTAACCGCCGTGCTCGGAGTAGTGCATGGCCTGGCCCAAGTCACATTCGCCGATCAGCAAATCGTAAACCGAGTTTTCCAGGCCGTGCTTATCCACACCGCTACCCATGGTGGCGTTGCCCTGTGGATCGAGATCGATCAACAGCACCCGACGCTTGGTGGCGACCAGGGATGCTGCGAGGTTGATGCAGGTGGTGGTTTTGCCCACGCCACCTTTCTGGTTCGCTATCGCGAATACCTTAGCCATTCTTGCTTGTGTTCCCAATCATGCCGTGCGGCGCAGTATCAGCAGATGGCGTTGACCTTGGCAACCGGGTACGGCCAAGGCGTGTTCGCTATCGAGGTGGAAGTCTGCCGGCAATGCTAACAGCTCATCGCTTGGATGGACGCCCTTCATTGCCAGCCAGCGGGTGTCGCGGTCGCCCAGGTGACGCGTCCAGTTGCTGAAGTTCTCCATGCTGCTGAAGGCCCGGGAAACAATTCCATTGAAGGGCTGTTCAGGCGTGAAGTCTTCGACTCGGCTGTGGATAACGTGCAGGTTCTCCAGCTTCAACTCGAGTTTTACCTGGGTCAGGAAGCGGGTTTTCTTGCCGTTGCTGTCCAAGCACGTCACTTGAGACTCTGGAAACAGAATGGCCAACGGGATGCCAGGCATGCCGCCGCCACTGCCGACGTCGAGCCAGCGGCCGTTTTCGATAAACGGCATCACGCTCAAGCTGTCGAGCAAATGCCGAGAAACCATTTCGTCCGGATTGCGCACGGCGGTGAGGTTGTAAGCCTTGTTCCACTTGATCAACAGGGCCAGGTAGCCCAGCAACAATTCGTGCTGGGCTGCACTCAGGTCGACGCCCAACTGGCGTGCACCTGTGGATAACTCTTCGGCGTGTTGCGAGGTAACAGACGAACTCAAGCGCTTTGCTCCAACTGACGGCCCGCGCCGCGTTTTTTCAAATGAATCATCAACAGCGAAATGGCTGCCGGGGTGACGCCTGGGATGCGCGAAGCCTGGCCCAATGTTTCCGGGCGAGTTATCCCCAGCTTGCTTTGAATTTCTTTCGACAGACCCGAGATGCCGGTGTAATCGATATCCACAGGCAACCGGGTATCTTCACTGGCGCGCAGCCGCGCGATCTCATCTTGCTGACGATCAATGTAACCGGCGTATTTGGTCTTGATTTCAACCTGCTCGGCGACCTGCGGGTCTTGTGCACCGTGGCCTGTCACTTCGACGAGACCAGCGTAGTCGATTTCCGGACGCGACAGCAGGTTCAGCAAGTTGTATTCGTGGGTCAGCGGTGTGCCGAATTTTTCTGCAATGGCATCGCCCTGCTCGGTACCCGGGCGAACCCAGGTGCTTTTCAGGCGTTGCTCTTCGAGCGTGATGCTTTCGCGTTTTTTGCAGAAGGCTTCCCAACGCGCGTCATCGACCAACCCCAACTCGCGACCTTTTTCGGTCAAGCGCAGGTCGGCGTTGTCTTCGCGCAGGATCAGGCGGTATTCCGCTCGGGAAGTGAACATCCGATACGGTTCCTGGGTGCCCAGGGTAATCAGGTCGTCAACCAACACGCCGATATACGCTTCATCGCGACGCGGGCACCAACTGTCTTTGCCCTGCGCGCGCAGCGCTGCGTTGGTTCCGGCCAGCAAACCCTGGGCGCCGGCTTCTTCGTAACCGGTGGTGCCGTTGATTTGCCCGGCAAAGAACAAGCCGCCAATCACTTTGGTTTCCAGGCTGTATTTCAAGTCGCGCGGGTCGAAGTAGTCGTACTCGATGGCGTAGCCCGGGCGCACGATGTGGGCGTTTTCCATGCCGCGAATCGATTGCACGATCTGGATTTGCACGTCGAATGGCAAGGAAGTGGAAATTCCGTTCGGGTAAAGCTCATGGGTGGTCAAGCCTTCGGGCTCGATGAAGACCTGGTGGCTTTCCTTGTCGGCAAAGCGGTGGATCTTGTCTTCGATCGACGGGCAATACCGCGGGCCGATGCCCTCGATTACCCCGGAATACATCGGCGAACGGTCGAGGTTCGCGGCAATGATTTCGTGGGTGCGGGCATTGGTGTGGGTAATCCAGCAGCTGACCTGTTTCGGATGCTGCTCCTTGGAGCCCATGAACGACATCACCGGAATCGGTGTATCGCCAGCTTGTTCGGTCATTACCGAGAAATCCACAGAACGCCCGTCGATACGCGGTGGGGTCCCGGTTTTCAGGCGGCCGACACGCAGCGGCAGTTCACGCAGGCGTTTTGCCAAGGCAATCGAGGGCGGATCACCTGCGCGGCCACCGGAATAGTTCTGCATGCCGATGTGGATAAGTCCGCCGAGGAACGTACCGGTGGTCAACACCACCGAGTCCGCGAGAAAACGCAGTCCCATTTGGGTGACAACACCACGTACCTGGTCCTGTTCGACGATCAGGTCATCTGCCGCTTGCTGAAATATCCACAGGTTCGGCTGGTTTTCCAGGGTTTCGCGCACTGCCGCCTTGTACAGGATGCGGTCGGCCTGTGCCCGAGTGGCACGCACGGCCGGGCCTTTGCGGCTGTTGAGCACGCGAAACTGGATACCACCCTTGTCGGTAGCCATAGCCATCACGCCACCGAGGGCGTCGATTTCTTTGACCAGATGGCTTTTGCCGATCCCGCCAATGGCCGGGTTGCAACTCATTGCACCGAGGGTTTCCACGTTATGCGTCAGCAACAGGGTTTTTACGCCCATGCGTGCTGATGCCAGTGCTGCCTCGGTACCGGCATGACCGCCGCCGATGACGATCACTTCAAAACGGGAAGGGAAATCCACCACGCACCTCGTGCCTGCTTATGTAGGTAATCAGGAATTGTTTGTTGAAAGGGTTTTCGAGCCAAGGCGGCAAGTATAGGGACTTCGCCCTTCCTAAAGAACCCTTTGCACAAAATTTAACCAGCTGTGGATGAATCAAAGACAATAGAAATTAAAAGAGAGAAATCTATTAAATCTTTATTTTTATGTTTATTTCTACTGAGCCTGTTTTCTGTGGATAGATCTCTACAGGCCCTTATTTACAATGTGTACAGCGATTCAAAAGTCTGTGGTCATGTGCCGATAAGGCACTTGGATAAGTGCCCTAAGCCTGTGGATTAAACAGGTGGTTATCCACAGGCGGGTTTTTACTCAGGTTTCAAGCCCTGTTATCAACTGGGCACAGGGGCGGTTATTCACAGGGCTTAATCCACAGAAATACGTGATACGACGTGAATTTCGCCCTCGTCGAGGCCACACGAATGCTTCAACTCGTGTGAAAGCGCAGTAAGTAGAGATCTATTGTGAGAAAACAGCAGGGCAGTTAATAATAGCGATTATCATTAACCTGATTCGTCATGCCCTATGTCTCCTCCTTCACACACGGCTGTGGTCCAGAACATCTACGAGCAGCACCATTCCTGGTTGCAGGGTTGGCTCAAAGGTAAGCTGCATAACGCCTGCGATGCCGCCGATGTGGCGCACGATACGTTCGTGCGCATCCTGGGCGGGCGGCATGCGGCGCAGATTGTTGAACCACGCGACTATCTTGCGACCATCGCCAGAGGTTTGGTAATTGACCGTTATCGCCGGCATGCCATCGAGCAGGCATACAAACAAACCCTGGCAGATCGGCCTGAAGCCACCGCCATCAGTGAAGAAGACAAGGCAATCATCATCGAGACCCTGGTGGCTGTGGATAAAGCCCTGTCCGGGCTCGGCGAGCGGGCGCGACGCATCTTCATGTTGTCGCAGATCGAGGGGCTGACTTATCAACAGATCGCCGATCAACTGCAGGTGTCATTGACCACCGTGAAGAAGCACATGATCCGGGCGTTGACTGAATGCTCGCTGATCATGGCCAGCCTCTGATGGCTACTCCCGATCGCAAAACCTTCGAAACGGCTGCCAGTTGGTATGTACAGTTTCAGTCCCAACCACCCACGGCCGTAGAACGCCAGGCCTGGCAGCAGTGGCTCAATGGTGATCCGTCCCATCAGGCCGCGTGGAACCAGATGGAACAGTTGCAGCGCAGCCTTGGCGCCCTGCCCCAGGATTTCACCCGCCGCGCTTTATCGACCACGCAACAACGTCGCCAGGTACTGAAGTGGATGCTGGTGCTGGGCGGTACCGGTTACCTGGGATGGAATGTTCAGAAACACACGCCCCTGGGAACTGTATGGGCCGACTACAGGACATCGGTGGGCGAACGTCGGCGTATTGAGTTGGCCGACGGCACGCGGCTTGATCTCAATACCAGCACGGCGATTGATGTGGTCTTCGATGGGCGCCAGCGTTCAATCCGCCTGCGCGAAGGTGAAGTACTTATCCACACCGGAAAGTTTGGTGGGCAGACGCCCTTTTATGTCGAAACCCGCCAGGGCCGGGTACAGGCATTGGGAACCCGGTTTACCGTGCGCCAGCTCGCGGACACCACGCGCGTGGGGGTACTTGAGGATCGGGTGAGCGTGGCGCCAGGTGACCAGCCCAACCACGGGCGCCTGCTCGGAGCTGGTGAAAGCGCTGATTTTGATCGGCAACATGTGGGGCCAAACCTTGCGTATCGCGGTTCCCAGGCTGCCTGGGTCGATGGCCAACTGATCGTATTGGATGCTCCGCTCGGCGCTGTGCTCGACGAGCTAGCCCGGTATCGCCCGGGTGTAGTGCACTGCGATCGGGCTTCGGCACGTCTGCGCGTTTCCGGCACTTTGCGCCTGGATTCTACGGATGCGGTGTTGGCTAATCTGCAAGCGACCTTGCCGATCCAGGTGAAGTATTTCACTCGCTACTGGGTTTCGGTGACCCGGATCGGCTGACTAAAAAAATTATCCACACGGGGTTATCTTTTTTTTGCCTGGCGCGGCCCTACGGGTAATTACGACGCAACCTTCAGGGCTTACCCACCTATGCGCCTCCCAACCAAGTTTCGCCAGCGGCTTTCCTATCACGGTTTGACCGGCAGCTTACTGCTCAGTACCGCTGCCACGACCAGTGTTTTGCTATCCACCGGCGTCATGGCCGCCAGCACAGTGCAACACTACGCCATCGCGGCCGGCCCGCTGGACAATGCCTTGAGCCAATTTGCGGCCAGGGCGAATGTGATTCTGTCTTTTTCGCCCCAGCAAACCACGCGTTTGACCACGCCGGGGCTGGAAGGTGACTATTCGGTAGACCAAGGCTTTGCGCTACTGCTGCAAAACTCGGGGTTGCAGGCGATCGCCCAGGCGCCCGGCAGTTACGTGCTGCAGGCCGCGCCCAGCGGTGAAATCACGCTTGCGCCCACCACGGTAAGCACTTATCAACAGGACGGATTCAATCAGGAAATCGCTGGCGATGTAGGCTACAAGGCGCAAAACAGCCGCATCGGCACCAAGACCAGCACGCCCTTGTCGGAAACACCGCGTTCGGTATCGGTCGTCACCGGCCAACGCATCAAAGACCAGAAGTCGCAGACGCTGACTGAAGTGCTGGGCTATGTGCCGGGTATCTTCGCCCCACCTTTTGCAGCGGGCGACGGCTTGGCGGGTGATCTTTTCTTTATCCGCGGTTTCAATGCGACCGATTACGGCTATGGCCTGCTGCGCGATGGCCTACGTGTTCAAGGTAATCGGTACGACACCACGAGCGAGCCTTACGGACTGGAGAGGGTCGAGGTTTTCCGTGGCCCTTCTTCGCTGCTCTACGGTGAAAACGCCCCCGGCGGCTTGGTGAACCTGGTCAGTAAACACCCTACGGCGGCACCTCAAGGCGAGGTCCAGCTGGGCTACGGCTCAAACAATCGACGTCAGGTGGGTGTGGATATCTCTGGCCCGCTCAGTGAAAGCGAGAACATACTTGGGCGGGTGGTGATGCTCGGTCGCAAGTCTGACACGCAAACCGATCACGTCCCGGACGACCGACTCTACATCGCCCCCTCCCTGACGCTGAATTTCGACGACTACAACACGCTCACGCTGTTGGCCAATTACCAGAAGGACCACACCAACCTCGAACTTGGCCTACCAGCCGCTGGCACCTTGCTTACAAATCCCAACGGCAAGCTGTCCAAGCACACCATGCTCGGTAACCCGGATTGGAACACCTTCGAACGCGAAAGCTGGAGCACCGGCTACGAGTTCAGTCACAGCTTCAACGACGATTGGCAATTGCGTCAGAACTCACGCTACATGCAGTCTCGCATCAACCGTCATGAAACCTGGCCTGGCGCGTTGAATAACCGTGGCTTCGGCACCCAACTGAACATGACCGCCTACGACCGCTATAACAAGTCGATGGTTTACTCCCTGGATAACCAGCTGGAAGGCAAATTCCAGGTCGGCGGCCTGGAAAATACTGTGCTGTTCGGCGCGAGCTATGACCGCACCTCGTTCAACCAGGATTGGGACGCAGGTTCTGCCGGCACCATCAATGTGTATAACCCCGTGTATCTGCGAGACCCGCTTACCCCTATCGCGGTGCAAAACACCTTGCTCGAACAACAGATGAAAGGGGTTTATGCACAGATCCAGAGCAAGTATGACCACTGGCTGTTTTTGCTCGGCGGTCGGCAGGACTGGGTCGACAGCGATTTTCGCGACAAGGTGAACAAGGCCAGTAACACAAGCTCCGAGGACCGCAAGTTCACCTACCAGGGCGGGGTGATGTATCAATTCGACAACGGCCTCACGCCGTATGTCAGCTATTCCACCGCGTTCGTCCCGGTGCAGCAAATCTCCAACGCCGGTTCACCGTTGAAGCCGATCACCAGCAGCCAATACGAAGTGGGTGTGAAATACGAGCCGATCGGCTGGGACACGGCGATGACGGTGTCGGTGTATGACTTGCGCAAGCAGGACGATACTTATCTCGATGCCACCACCAACAGCTATCGCCAGGTGGGCGAAAGCCGGGCCAAGGGCGTGGAAGTTGAGGTAAACAGCAACGTTACGCCCAACCTGAATGTGACTGCGGCCTACACCTACACTGACGCGCGGATTACAAAGGATTCGGCTACATCGCTGGTTGAGGGGCACCAGATGACTGGCGTTCCGCGTAATCAGGCTTCGGTGTGGGGCAAGTACCGTTTTCTTGATGGTCAACTCAAGGGACTGTCCCTGGGTGGCGGTGTGCGTTACTTCGACAGTACGTTTTCCTACACGGCCCCCAGCTTATACGGGAAGCTGGATGCGGGCAGCGTGACACTGGTGGACGCGGCTGTTGGCTATCAAATCGATAAACACTGGTCGGTCGATTTAAACGCCAAGAACCTCTTCGACAAGGAATATGTATCTGGTTGCAACGATGCGGGCCGTTGCTACTGGGGTGACAGCCGTACCTTGCTCGGTACGGTGTCCTACAACTGGTGAGGCATTGTGGATAACTCGGTTATTTACCAATGCAAAAGCTGGAGAAGATCCGGCCCAACAAATCATCGGAGCTGAATGCGCCGGTGATTTCCCCCAACAGCTGCTGCGCCTGACGTAAATCTTCAGCCAGCAGCTCCCCTGCTCCCGCCAGGGTCAATTGTGCCCGGCCGTGCTCCAACGCTGCGCTCGCATGGCGCAACGCCTCCAGGTGCCTGCGGCGAGCACTGAAGCTGCTTTCCGAGGTCTGTTCGTAGCCCATGCAGGCTTTGAGGTGTTCGCGCAGCAACTCCAGGCCATCGCCCGCCGACTTTGCACTCAGGCTGATGGTGACATGGCCCTCCGTGCTGGTTTGCATCGCAATGGCTTCCCCCGTCAAGTCGGCCTTGTTGCGAATCAAGGTGACCTTGGCCGGGTCTGGCCGTTGTTCGAGGAATTCAGGCCACAGGGCAAAAGGATCCTCAGCCTCCGGTGCCGTGGCATCCACTACCAGCAGCACACGGTCCGCCTCGCTGATGGCCTTGAGCGCTCGCTCGACGCCGATCTTTTCGACCTGGTCATCGGTATCTCGCAAACCGGCAGTGTCGACCACGTGCAGCGGCATGCCGTCGATGTGGATATGTTCGCGCAGGATATCCCGTGTAGTGCCGGCAATCTCGGTAACGATGGCAGCTTCGCGACCTGCCAGGGCATTGAGCAGGCTCGATTTGCCGGCATTGGGTCGCCCGGCGATCACCACCGTCATGCCATCGCGCAGCAAGGCTCCCTGCCCAGCCTCACGCAGCACTGTGGATAACTCATCGCGGACTTTATCCAGCATCGCCAGCACGTGGCCATCGGCAAGAAAGTCGATTTCCTCCTCCGGAAAATCAATTGCCGCTTCCACATAGATGCGCAGGCTGATCAGTTGCTCGGTGAGGTTATGCACACGCAGTGAAAACGCACCCTGTAGTGAGCGCAACGCATTACGCGCAGCCTGTGCAGAACTCGCCTCGATCAGATCAGCGATGGCCTCGGCCTGAGCGAGGTCGAGCTTGTCGTTGAGGAAGGCGCGTTCGCTGAATTCGCCCGGGCGCGCCAGGCGACAGCCCAGTTGCAGGCAACGCTGCAGCAACATGTCCAGCACGACAGGGCCGCCATGGCCCTGCAGTTCCAGCACATCTTCACCGGTGAAGGAGTTGGGTCCCGGGAAATACAGGGCCAGGCCTTCGTCCAGAACGCTTTCGTCAGCATCCAAAAACGGACCGTAATGGGCATACCGCGGTTTGAGTTCGCGACCGCTGATAGCTTTAGCCGCCACGCCGGCGAGAGGCCCGGAAATTCGAACGATACCGACACCGCCGCGACCTTGAGCGGTAGCGACAGCAGCGATGGTTTCACGAGGAGCGCTCATCAGCAGGTTCCAAAACAAAAGTGACGGAAAGCAAAACGCCCCACTAGGGGGCGTCTTGAGTGGTTATCCACAGAGTAAATTACGCCTCGGCTTTTTTGGTAGCCGCTTCGATTTTACGTGTGATGTACCACTGTTGGGAGATCGACAGGCAGTTGTTGACCACCCAGTACAGCACCAGACCAGCCGGGAACCACAGGAAGAAGAAGGTGAAGATGATTGGCATCATTTTCATTACCTTGGCCTGCATCGGGTCCGGCGGAGTCGGGTTCAAGCGCTGCTGGATGAACATGGTCGCGCCCATGATGATCGGCAGGATAAAGAACGGGTCTTTGATCGACAGGTCAGTTATCCACAGCATGAACGGCGCTTGACGCATTTCCACGCTTTCCAGGAGTACCCAGTAAAGCGACAGGAATACCGGCATCTGCACCAGAATCGGCAAGCATCCACCCAGCGGGTTGATCTTCTCTTTCTTGTACAGCTCCATCATGGCCTGCGACATTTTCTGCCGGTCATCACCATGTTGCTCTTTCAACGCGGCCAGTTTCGGCGCAACGGCACGCATGCGCGCCATCGACTTGTAGCTGGCTGCCGACAGAGGGAAGAAGATCCCTTTGATCAGCATGGTCAGGAAGATGATCGAGAAACCCCAGTTACCGACGATGCTGTGGATATGTTGCAGCAGCCAGAAAATCGGCTGGGCAATGAACCACAGAATGCCGTAGTCCACAGTCAGTTCCAGACCTGGGGACAACTCTTTCAGCACGGCCTGGCTTTTTGGGCCTGCATACAGAGTGGCGCTGGTTTCAGCCTTGGCACCTGGGGCGACGGTCAACGCCGGGCCAGTAAAACCAATGATGTAGTTGCCTTGGCTGTCTTTGCGGGTTTGAACCAGGTTGGCATCACCCTTGTTCGGGATCCATGCGGTCACGAAGTAGTGTTGCAACCAGGCTACCCAACCGCCTTGTACCGTTTCTTTCAGCGCGCCCTTGTCGATATCTTTCATCGACACTTTTTTGTACGGCTCACTACTTGTCCACAGGGCAGCGCCCAGATAAGTCGCGGTGCCGGTGGCAGTGCTGGAAGAAGGATCGGCGCTGTTATCACGCTTGAGCTGGGCAAACAGGTTGCCGCTCCACGGTTTGTCGCTTTCGTTGTCGATCAGGTAAGTGACCTTCAAGTCGTACAAACCACGGGTGAAGCTGAAACGCTTGATGTAGTTGACGCCGTCGAGGCTGAATTTCAGGTCGACATTCAACTGGTTCTGGCCATCGGCCAGTTGGTAAGTCTTCTGTTCGGTCGAATAAACCGGACGACCGGTAGCACGCGCATCCGGACCGTTGGTACCGGTCAGGCCACTTTGTGCCAGATAAGTACGTTCACCACCGTTATCGAACAGTTGGAACGGAACATCCGGGTGGTCTTGGCGACGTGGATACAGCGGCAGCTTCAGCTGGGCGATATCACCACCTTGTGGATCGATAGCCAGGTCGAGCACATCCGTTTTCACGTGGATGAGGTCTTTGTTGGTAACAACTGGCGTTTCTAAAGGGGTGCTTGTCTCGCCATTCGCGCTGGGAACATCGGCACTCGCGGACGCATTGTTACCCAGCGGGGTGTCCGGAATAGCCGGCGCAGCCTGATTGGTAGCAACATTCTGAGTCGGCAGGGCAGCCTGGCCATAGTCCTGGTTCCACTTAAGAACCATAACGTAGGACACGATTGCCAGGGCGACGATCAGGATCGTGCGTTTAATATCCATGATTACTCGGCCATCGAAGAAGAACGGGAGGTAGGGATAGGTGGAACCGGGTCATAACCACCGGGATTCCACGGATGACAGCGACCTAAACGACGAAAGGCCAGCCAGCCACCGCGCAGAAGACCATGATTTTCTATGGCCTCTAACGCGTAGCAGGAACAACTGGGGTAGAAACGACAGTGATTGGCCATCAGAGGACTAATGGCATAGCGATAAAACTGGATCGGAACGAGTGCCAGTTTACGCATCGGTACTGTCTACCCCTACAGGTTCGGTGCTGACTGCTGGTGCTGGCTTGTTGGTACGCGCCAGACGTTTCCAGAGCTTGCCGAAATGCTGAATCAATTCGGGGTTTTCTACATCACCCAAGCCTTTGCGCGCGACGATAACAATATCCCAACCAACCAGAGTGTCCTGGTGGAGGCGAAACGATTCGCGCATCAGACGCTTGAGGCGATTGCGCTCAACGGAGAGCTTTACGCTCTTCTTGCCGATCACCAACCCGAGACGGGGGTGATCAAGATCGTTGTTACGCGCAAGGAGCAGGAGATTTTTCCCCGGAACCTTGCCGGTGGGGGAGTCAAAGACTGCCTTGAAATGCCGGGGGGTTAGCAGACGCTTTTCCCGACTGAAGTCCTGACTCACCACCAGTACCGGATTATCAAACTGCCAGACGCGCACGACCTTTGGCGCGGCGACGCGACAGGACAGCACGGCCGTTCTTGGTGGCC
>NZ_JAFCTN010000011.1:105603-124081 GCF_049896045.1 Pseudomonas sp. PWP3-1b2 | reverse complement strand
GCGGGCGCGTTTGATGGTGCTTGGTTGGAAAGTACGTTTCATGGCGTTGTTACCTGGTTCGTCCACAACGGGCCGGAATGGCCCCCGTTTTAAGAGACCGGCGATTCTAGAGAAAGCAAGCCTCTAGGTCAATTTCCAACCAGCTTTTCCTTCAATTAGATCTCTACTGCCATTTCGAGCCTTTCCCGGCCTCCCAGGTGACAGGGGCAATGTCATAGATATAAAAATAAAGAAGGAAGTTATTTAAAGCTTTTCTGTAAAGCTTATAAAAGCTAGAGGCGCCTTCCTCTGTGGATAACTGCCTTTAGGCCATATTCTGCCTGATGTACAGAGGATGACAACTACGGGGGAAAACGGTGCTCTCCCTGTGCTGCACTGTCGGATAAGCTGTGGGTGGAATGGGTTGTTATCCACAGGCCAGTTACCCACAGACTTTCGACCCCACTTGTACAACGAGCTTAGGCACGCTTATCCACAGAGCTTATGCACAGACCATTGGTCGCCTTCTTTGCGGTTAACGCGTTGATTTTGGGTGCTCTCTGCGCAACCTACATGTGGATAAGTAAGCGGCTGGCCGCTACAATGGCGGCTGTTTTTGCCTCACCGGCTTTCAACTTAGGGGATATCCGTGTCAGTGGAACTTTGGCAGCAGTGCGTGGAGCTTTTGCGCGATGAGCTGCCTGCCCAGCAATTCAACACCTGGATCCGCCCGCTACAGGTCGAAGCCGAAGGCGACGAGTTGCGCGTCTATGCGCCCAACCGTTTTGTTCTCGACTGGGTCAACGAGAAGTACCTGAGCCGCGTTCTCGAATTGCTCGATGAGCACGGCAACGGCATCGCGCCCGTGCTTTCCTTATTAATAGGCAGCAAACGCAGCTCAGCGCCCCGCGCTGCGCCGAATGCACCGTTGGCGGCCAGTGCCTCCCAGGCTCAGGCCGCCGCGGCACCTGTTAATAACTCGCCCGCGCCGGTCGCTCAGGCAACGTCGAAATCCTCGTCGCCGAAAAACTCGCCTATAAATGAAGAGCCGTCCCGCGACAGCTTTGACCCCATGGCGGGTGCCAGCTCCCAACAAGCGCCGGTCCGCGCCGAACAGCGCACCGTGCAGGTCGAAGGTGCGCTCAAGCACACCAGTTACCTGAATCGCACCTTTACCTTTGAGAACTTCGTCGAAGGTAAATCCAACCAGTTGGCTCGCGCAGCCGCCTGGCAAGTGGCCGATAACCCCAAGCATGGTTACAACCCGTTGTTTCTTTATGGTGGGGTTGGCTTGGGTAAAACCCACTTGATGCACGCTGTGGGTAACCACCTGCTAAAGAAGAACCCGAATGCCAAGGTCGTGTACCTGCACTCGGAGCGCTTTGTGGCGGACATGGTCAAGGCCTTGCAACTGAATGCCATTAACGAGTTCAAGCGTTTCTACCGTTCGGTGGATGCGTTGCTCATCGATGACATTCAATTCTTCGCCCGCAAAGAGCGTTCCCAGGAAGAGTTCTTCCATACCTTCAACGCCTTGCTCGAAGGTGGCCAACAGGTCATCTTGACCAGTGACCGTTACCCGAAGGAAATCGAAGGCCTCGAAGAGCGCTTGAAATCGCGCTTTGGCTGGGGCTTGACCGTTGCGGTTGAGCCGCCGGAACTGGAAACCCGTGTCGCTATCCTGATGAAAAAGGCCGACCAGGCCAAAGTCGATCTGCCACACGACGCTGCATTCTTTATCGCCCAACGCATTCGTTCCAACGTGCGTGAGCTTGAAGGCGCGCTCAAGCGTGTCATCGCTCACTCGCACTTTATGGGCCGCGACATCACCATTGAGTTGATTCGCGAATCCCTGAAAGATTTGTTGGCCCTGCAAGACAAGCTGGTGAGTGTGGATAACATCCAGCGCACCGTGGCCGAATACTACAAGATCAAGATTTCCGACTTACTGTCCAAGCGCCGTTCGCGTTCGGTAGCCCGTCCGCGCCAAGTGGCCATGGCCCTCTCCAAAGAGTTGACCAACCACAGCCTGCCGGAAATCGGTGATGTGTTTGGTGGTCGTGACCACACCACGGTCTTGCACGCATGCCGCAAGATCAATGAACTTAAGGAATCCGACGCGGATATTCGCGAGGACTACAAGAACCTGCTGCGTACACTGACAACGTGAAGACACCAGCGCAGCTTATTAAGGCAAGGGACTAGACCATGCATTTCACCATTCAACGCGAAGCCCTGTTGAAACCCCTGCAACTGGTCGCAGGCGTCGTCGAGCGCCGACAGACCTTGCCGGTGCTCTCCAACGTATTGCTGGTTGTACAAGGCCAGCAGTTGTCATTGACGGGTACTGACCTGGAAGTCGAGCTGGTCGGTCGCGTACAGCTGGAAGAGCCGGCTGAACCGGGCGAAATCACGGTGCCGGCGCGCAAGCTGATGGATATCTGCAAGAGCTTGCCCAATGATGCGCTGATCGACATCAAGGTCGATGAACAGAACAAGTTGCTGGTGAAGGCTGGTCGCAGCAAATTCACCCTGTCTACCTTGCCGGCTAATGACTTTCCGACTGTTGAAGAAGGCCCGGGCTCGCTGACGTGCAGCCTGGAACAAAGCCGCCTGCGTCGTTTGATCGAACGCACCAGCTTCGCCATGGCTCAGCAGGATGTTCGTTACTACCTCAACGGCATGCTGCTGGAAGTGTCCGAAGGCATTATCCGCGCCGTGGCTACCGACGGTCACCGTCTGGCCATGTGCTCGATGAAAGCCGATATCGGCCAGCCGGACCGTCACCAAGTCATCGTGCCGCGCAAGGGCATTCTGGAACTGGCACGTTTGCTCACCGAGCCCGATGGCATTGTCAGCATCGTGTTGGGGCAGCATCACATCCGCGCGACCACCGGCGAGTTCACCTTCACCTCCAAGCTGGTAGACGGCAAGTTCCCGGATTACGAGCGCGTATTGCCTAAAGGCGGTGACAAGCTGGTACTGGGTGATCGTCAGGCCCTGCGTGAAGCGTTTAGCCGTACTGCCATTCTGTCGAACGAAAAGTACCGGGGTATCCGTCTGCAACTGGCTAACGGTCAGCTGAAAATTCAGGCCAACAACCCGGAACAGGAAGAAGCGGAAGAAGAAGTGGGTGTCGACTACAACGGCGGTTCGCTGGAAATCGGCTTTAACGTGAGCTACTTGCTCGACGTGCTGGGTGTGATGACCACCGAACAGGTTCGCCTGATTCTGTCCGACTCCAACAGCAGCGCCCTGGTGCAAGAATCCGATAACGACGACTCGGCTTACGTTGTTATGCCGATGCGTCTGTAATCGTGCTCAGCAGAAGCTAGATGTCCCTCAGTCGCGTCTCTGTCACCGCGGTGCGCAATCTGCACCCGGTGACCTTCTCCCCTTCCCCCCGCATCAATATCCTCTACGGCGCTAATGGCAGTGGCAAAACCAGCGTGCTGGAAGCCATTCACTTGCTGGGGCTGTCCCGTTCCTTTCGCAGTGCTCGCCTGTTGCCGGTTATCCAATACGAACAGTTGGCGTGCACGGTGTTTGGCCAAGTCGAACTGGCGGAGGGGGGCCATAGCAGCTTGGGAATATCACGTGAACGCGGCGGGGAGTTTCAAATACGCATCGACGGGCAGAATGCTCGCAGTGCTGCGCAACTGGCGGAAATCCTGCCGCTGCAGTTGATCAACCCCGACAGCTTCCGCTTGTTGGAGGGTGCCCCCAAGATTCGAAGGCAGTTCCTCGATTGGGGAGTGTTCCACGTGGAACCCCGCTTCATGGCCACTTGGCAGCGCCTGCAGAAGGCCCTGCGGCAGCGGAACTCATGGCTGCGGCATGGTACACTTGACGCCGCTTCACAAGCAGCCTGGGACCGGGAATTGTGCCTGGCCAGTGACGAAATAGATGAATACCGCCGCGCCTATATCAAAGCCTTGAAACCAGTCTTTGAGCAGACTTTGAGTGAGTTGTTGGATCTCGAAGGGCTGACGTTGAGTTACTACCGTGGTTGGGACAAGGAGCGCGAACTCAGTGCAGTACTCGCCACCTCCTTGCAGCGGGATCAACAAATTGGCCATACCCAGGCCGGCCCCCAACGCGCTGATTTGCGCCTTAGATTAGGCGCACACAATGCTGCGGATATCTTGTCCCGTGGCCAGCAGAAGTTGGTGGTGTGCGCACTGCGTATCGCCCAGGGCCATTTGGTAAGCCAGGCCCGACGCGGTCAGTGTATTTATCTGGTGGATGACTTGCCGTCGGAACTCGACGAGAGTCACCGCCGCGCGTTATGCCGCTTGTTGGAAGACTTACGCTGCCAGGTGTTTATCACCTGTGTAGACCACGAATTATTGAGGGAAGGCTGGCAGACGGAAACGCCAGTCGCTTTGTTCCACGTGGAACAAGGCCGTATCACCCAGACCCACGACCACCGGGAGTGAAGGCATGAGCGAAGAAAACACGTACGACTCGACCAGCATTAAAGTGCTGAAAGGTTTGGATGCCGTACGCAAACGTCCCGGTATGTACATCGGCGACACCGATGATGGTAGCGGTCTGCACCACATGGTGTTCGAGGTGGTCGACAACTCCATCGACGAAGCTTTGGCCGGTCACTGCGACGACATCAGCATTATCATCCACCCGGATGAGTCCATCACCGTGCGCGACAACGGTCGCGGTATTCCGGTCGATGTACACAAGGAAGAAGGCGTATCGGCGGCTGAGGTCATCATGACCGTGCTCCACGCTGGCGGTAAGTTCGACGACAACTCCTATAAAGTCTCCGGCGGTTTGCACGGTGTAGGTGTGTCGGTAGTGAACGCGCTGTCCGAAGAACTCATTCTGACCGTGCGCCGTAGCGGCAAGATCTGGGAACAGACTTACGTTCACGGTGTTCCACAAGAGCCGATGAAAATCGTTGGTGACAGTGAAACCACCGGTACTCAGATCCACTTCAAGCCGTCTGATCAGACCTTCAAGAATATCCACTTCAGCTGGGACATCCTGGCCAAGCGTATTCGTGAATTGTCCTTCCTCAACTCCGGTGTGGGTATCGTCCTCAAGGACGAGCGCAGCGGCAAGGAAGAGCTGTTCAAGTACGAAGGTGGCCTTCGCGCGTTCGTTGAATACCTGAACACCAACAAGACTGCGGTCAACCAGGTGTTCCACTTCAACATCCAGCGTGAAGACGGCATCGGCGTCGAAATCGCCTTGCAGTGGAACGACAGTTTCAACGAGAACCTGTTGTGCTTCACCAACAACATTCCACAGCGCGACGGCGGTACTCACTTGGTGGGTTTCCGTTCCGCACTGACGCGTAACCTGAACACCTACATCGAAGCTGAAGGCTTGGCGAAGAAGCACAAAGTCGCGACCACCGGTGACGATGCACGTGAAGGCTTGACCGCGATTATCTCGGTAAAAGTGCCTGATCCAAAATTCAGCTCCCAGACTAAAGACAAGCTGGTGTCTTCCGAAGTGAAGACCGCAGTGGAACAGGAGATGGGCAAATACTTCTCCGACTTCCTGCTCGAGAATCCGAACGAAGCCAAACTGGTCGTCGGCAAGATGATCGACGCCGCACGTGCCCGTGAAGCCGCGCGAAAAGCCCGTGAGATGACACGCCGTAAAGGCGCGCTGGACATCGCAGGCCTGCCCGGCAAACTGGCTGACTGCCAGGAGAAGGACCCTGCCCTCTCCGAACTGTACCTGGTGGAAGGTGACTCTGCTGGCGGTTCCGCCAAGCAGGGTCGTAACCGTCGCACCCAGGCTATCTTGCCGTTGAAAGGTAAAATCCTTAACGTCGAGAAAGCACGCTTCGACAAGATGATTTCCTCTCAGGAAGTCGGCACCTTGATCACAGCGTTGGGCTGCGGTATCGGCCGTGACGAGTACAACATCGACAAGCTGCGCTACCACAACATCATCATCATGACCGATGCTGACGTCGACGGTTCGCACATCCGTACGTTGCTGCTAACCTTCTTCTTCCGTCAGTTGCCGGAGCTGATCGAGCGTGGCTACATCTACATCGCTCAGCCGCCGTTGTACAAAGTGAAAAAGGGCAAGCAAGAGCAGTACATCAAAGACGACGACGCCATGGAAGAGTACATGACGCAGTCGGCCCTTGAAGACGCCAGCCTGCACTTGAACGACGAAGCCCCGGGCATTTCCGGTGAGGCGCTTGAGCGTCTGGTCAACGATTTCCGCATGGTGATGAAGACCCTCAAGCGTTTGTCGCGCCTGTACCCTCAAGAGCTGACCGAGCACTTCATCTACTTGCCGGCCGTAAGCCTGGAGCAATTGGGTGATCACGCCCATATGCAGGACTGGCTGGCCCAGTACGAAGTGCGCCTGCGCACCGTCGAGAAGTCTGGCCTGGTGTACAAAGCCAGCCTGCGCGAAGACCGTGAACGTAACGTGTGGCTGCCAGAGGTCGAACTGATCTCCCACGGCCTGTCGAACTACGTCACCTTCAACCGCGACTTCTTCGGCAGCAACGACTACAAAACCGTTGTGACCCTCGGCGCTCAATTGAGCACCCTGCTGGACGACGGCGCTTACATTCAGCGTGGTGAACGCAAGAAGCAGGTCAAGGAATTCAAGGAAGCCCTTGATTGGCTGATGGCTGAAAGCACCAAGCGTCACACCATTCAGCGATACAAAGGTCTGGGCGAAATGAACCCGGATCAGCTGTGGGAAACCACCATGGATCCCGCTCAGCGTCGCATGCTGCGGGTGACCATCGAAGACGCCATTGGCGCTGACCAGATCTTCAACACCCTGATGGGTGATGCGGTCGAACCTCGTCGTGACTTCATCGAGAGCAATGCCTTGGCGGTGTCCAACCTGGACTTCTGATCAGGTAAACCTGCTGAACCAAAAAGGCCAACGCTTAGCGTTGGCCTTTTTTATTGGGTGATGAATCAGCATTTTTTCAAATGCTCCACGTGGAACATCCGCCTGCTTAACCTTGGGCCTGCGCGATACAGGTCCAGGCGCTACCTGAGAGGTTGCACTCTGGCAAACGACGTTCAGGCGGTGCCTCGCATCGCTAAGGTCGGTGCAACTCAGTGCGCTGAGGCGGGAAAATATAGCTTTGTGTCTTGTGAGTTACCGTTCGGTTATGGCGGCACTGAATGCGTGGATCTTGTCGACGATCTGGCGTGACGCCGCCCTGATTGCCGTGGTGGTGTTACCGGCGATATGAGGCGTCAGTTGTGCATTGGGTATGGCGGTCAGTGGCGAGTCGAACTGATCTTTTTCGTGGGCAAAGGTGTCGATGGCGACTGCTTTGATATGCCTTGGAAACTGGCTCATGAAGGCTGCGAACTGGTGTTCGTCGATGATCGCGCCGCGAGCGGTATTGATGAGGATTGACCCTTGGCGCATTTGCCGGAATTCAGCTGTGCCGAACAGGCTGCGCGTCAACGTGGTGAGCGGCACGTGAATGGACACTATGTGCGCCTCTGCGAGTAATTGCGCCAGGCTTGCTCGTCGTTCAAGCCCAAGGCTGCGCGCTACCGATTCGGTAAAACGCTCGGACCCGGTGGCGATTACGTTGATGCCCAGCGCTGCAGCCTTGTGTGCCACCTGCCGTGCAATGCAGCCGGTGCCCACCAGCCCAAGCGTGAGTTCGGCGTATTCGGGGGTCGGTGCCAACGTGCCTTTTGCCCAATGGCCGCTGTGCGTTTCGACGTTGTAGTAATCCAGGTCGCGAGACAAAAACAAGGCTTGTGCAATGACGTATTCGGCGACGGCGGCCGCGTTGGAGCCTGGCGTGCTGAGTACTGCTACGCCACATTGCTCGCATTCGAGCCGATCAATATGGTTGACGCCCGTGCCTGCCTGGGCGATGGCGCGCAGTGGTGTGGCCAGCGCGCGGGAGGTGGCTGCGCGGATCAGCGCGCTGCCGAGGGGGATGTTCAAGCGCGTTTTGAACACGCTGTAACCCCCGGCCTGATTCACAGCGGCAATAAAGGCGGACTCGTCGTGACAGTTGATCTCGGCATATTCAATGCGTGTGGTGTAGCGCTCCCGGATGCAGTCTTTATCCGCGAAATAGTGCAGGTTGAGGGTAACTGCCAGGCCCAGTTCAAGAAAACGATCGACTTCCTCAAACAGTAACGGTGGGCCTGGGGCATCGAGTATCAGGGTGGTAAATGCCATGCAGTTGATCCTCTTCGTTTTGGAATAGAACGCTGGCAAATTGTTCATTGACGCTTAAAAACGTGCCTTTTCGAGGTTAGCAATTCTCCACGCATCAAAGTGGCTTATATAAATTTTGAGTTTGATGAACGGATACAAAAAAGGCCAACGCTTAGCGTTGGCCTTTATTTGTTCGATGATGAATAAGCATTTTCTAAAATGCTCCACGTGGAACATCTACGTTTTAACCCGCAGTGGCGGCCGCAACGCTCTCCAACCTATAACCGTACCCATAGATAGTGAGCAGCTGCCAGCCACGGTCTGCGGTCAGCCCGAGCTTGTTGCGCAGTCGGTAGATATGGGTATCCAGGGGACGAGACGACACCATTTCTTCATGGGTCCAAAACCGCTCATAGAGATACTCGCGCGACAGCGGTCGCGCCAGGTTGGCAAACAGACAACTGGCGAGTCGGTACTCACGCTCGGTCAAATTGATCGGCTTTCCGGCACGGGTTACCGTCAACTCGGCATCATCGAAAGTCAGGTCGTTGAAGCTTTGCACCTCGTGGGTGGTAGATTTTTGCAGGCCGTGCCTGCGCAATACGGCACTGACCCGAGCCTTGAGTTCATTGGGGCGAAAGGGCTTGCTGACGTAATCGTCTGCCCCGCTGTTCAATGCCGTGACGATATCGCCCTCAGCATCGCGGCTGGTGAGCATGATGACAGCGGGTGGGGACTCCATATGTTCGCGGGTCCAGCGCAGCAATGCGATCCCGGTGATATCCGGCAGTTGCCAGTCGAGTATCAGCAGGTCGAAGGTTTCCCGTCGCAGTTGGCGCAGCAGGTCTTCACCACGCTCAAAAAAATGCAGTGACCAAGGCTGCTCTGCGGTACCGGGAATCTGTCGCAGTGTCTGTTCAACCCGGCGCAATTCAGCGGGCTCGTCGTCCAGTATTGCGACACGCATGGGTGAGTCCTTTCTACTTATATAAAACGGCAGCCAACGGCCATGTTTAAAGCGGGCACCTAGTGCGCAGATGCCGGTCTATGAATCTGAATAATTATGGTCAAATTCAGAGACTCGTGGTTCTCGCGGTACGCTGATCGAAAAGCGCCCTAAACTCGACGAAAGAGCTTTGGGGAAAGATACCGACTCCCGCCTATAAGGAAAAGGATCGCTGCCGATTGCCCTGCAAGACCTGTAGGGTGAACATCTTCGCGAGACATTAGGAAAGTCTTCTCCTCAGACAGGAATGAGCTTCAATGGGTTCCAGCACAGTGCACTCAACGTACAACGCAAGGAGGGGACGCCGGGGCTTATGACACCACCCATCACTCACGATGAGCTTAACGGCGTCTCAGCAGCGGTCGGCTGGTGATGCTGTGGCGCAAGGCGGAAAAACGCCAACCCACCCGAGCTCAACTGCTGTTTCACGGCCTGGTTCGCGAGTGGCTGTGGATTGGCGTGGTGCTGTTGCCGTTTACCGCCTATCTGTCCTTGAGCTCTGGCCTGGCCCTTAACAACGCTCTGTATGACAGCCTTCGTCCGCTCACACCGCTGCCGGTAGACCCGCGCATTTTGCTGGTGACGATCGACGATCAGAGCCTTAAACAGCTCGGCCAATGGCCATGGTCGCGTAGCCTGCACGCCGACCTGATTGATCGCATCAGTGCCGCTCAGCCGGCGGGCATACTGTTTGATGTGATCTTCAGCGAGCCCGGCGAAGTCGCCGATGACACACGGCTGGCCGACGCTGTGTGCAACGCCGGCAATGTATTACTGCCGGTGGTGGCTGACGGCGCGATGAGGCCCAGCCAGCCGGATGATCCGTTGCCATTGCTCAAATGCGCCAAAGGGGTGGGGCATATCAATGTTGAAGCCGACAATGACGGTGTCGTGCGTAGCCTGTATCTGCGCGAGGGCCCGCCCGGCAACGCGCTCCCACAGTTGGCGTGGCTGGCTTATACCCTGAGCGGCGAAGCGTCGCCAATGCCGGGTCTGCCACAACCAGTGACCACACCGCACTGGCATCGAGAGCATGCGATTCGTGTTCCGTTCACCGCTCATAGCCATTTCCCCAGCGTCTCCTACGTCAGCGTGTTGCACGGCGAAGTGCCGCCTGAGAGCCTGCGTGGCCGCCTGATTCTGGTGGGTGCCACCGCCTATGGCATGGGCGATCGTTTTCTTACGCCGCTCACCTCCTCCGTCGGCTCCACCGCCGGTGTGGATATCCAGGCCAACATTCTCAATGGCTTGCTGCAAGGACGCAGTGTGGTCGATCTGCCCGGCTGGCTCGCCGCTTTGATAGCGACTTCCCTGGTTGCGTTGCTGCTGGGCCTTTTGCTGTACCGGCCGCGCTACGCACTGTGGATGACCTTGGGTTGCATGGCTGCAGCGTTGCTCGGCTCATGGGGGCTGTTGCGCCTGGGCCATTGGTGGTCGCCCGCTGCGGGGTTGATCGGCTTGCTGCTCAGCTATCTGATCTGGAACTGGCGCCGCCTCAGCGTGATCGTGGCTTATTTTGGCTGGGAACTCGCGCGGCTGGACGACGAACCCAAAGTGCTGCCCGAACGCCGCCGTGCGCCCGCCAGCCAAGGCGATGTGTTGCAGGGCCGAATCTTTGCCCTGGAGCAGGCGGTCAGCCGTACCCGTGACACTCGTCGTTTCATGGCCGACGGCTTGGAATGCCTGCCGGTGGCAACCCTGATTACTGATCCCAGGGGCACCATTCTGCTGGCCAACCGCGTCGCCCGCGACGTGTTCGGCAATCACCTGGTCAGTGGCAATTTACTCGAACAACTTGCCGACCTGGGTTATCCACCGCTGCACAATGGTGTGCGCCCTGCCCTGTCGGCGATGGAACTCGTCGAGTTCCGTGACGTTCACCAGCGCAGCTTGCGCATGGAGCTTGCTCCATTACTGCCCGCAGAAGGTGACGTCGCCCTTGGCTGGTTGCTGAGCCTGACCGACCTGAGCAAAGAGCGCGAAGCCCAGCAGCATCGCGAGACCATGCTGCGCTTTCTGTCCCACGACTTGCGGGCGCCGCATTCGGCGATCCTCGCGCTGCTGGATGTGCACAACGGTGAATCGCCGATCTTTGGTCAAATCGAAAGGCAAGTGCGGCGGGCGCTGAGCCTCACCGAGTCGTTCGTGCAATTGGCAAAAGCCGAAGCCGACGGTTACCACTTCCAGCCCACCCTGTTCGCCATGCTGGTGATGGATGCTTTCGATCAGGTTGCGGTGATCGCGCAACTCAAGAACATCCAATTGGTTCACGACCTGGATGAAGCGGATGAGGGCATGGTGTCAGCCGATCAATCGCTGCTCACTCGGGCGCTGTTCAACGTGTTGGAAAACGCCATCAAATACTCGCCGTCCGGTACTGCCGTCACCTTGAGCCATGGCAGTGCGAGCGGTCTGTTGGAATGCCGTATCAGCGATCAGGGGCCGGGCATCGCACCAGCGGATCTGCCCGAGCTATTCAATCAATACCGACGCTTCGATTCGGCTCATGGCAGTGAAGGCCTGGGCTTGGGCCTGACCATGGTCAAGGCCGTGGTAGAGCGCCATGGCGGACGTATTCAATGTGAGAGCGAACTGGGTAAAGGCTCTACCTTCAGCCTGCAACTGCCCTTGCTGGATGAGTGAAAAAACGTACATTTCTGCTGTGCATAAAAAACCGGTCACAAGGACCGGTTTTTTTATGCGAGAAAAACTTATGCACGTTTTTCGTAATTTTATGAGTTCAGGAAATATCTATGTAAATCAGATCGTTAAGAACCAAAAATAGCGATTCGCCAACAAACCGTGCACAGGTTATCCACAGATCCTCAGAGTGCCGGCGTATCCACCACAACGGGTACCGGCGGCAACGAACCCATGGCGCGTTGCTGCGCTTCATTCCACGCCGCGGCACGGTCATTTAGCGCCGCAATAGCGCGTGGCCCTTCGCCTTCTGCGTACATCGGCTCGCCAATCACTACGGTGATGGTGCCTTCACGTTTAGCCCAGCCGGTCTTGGGCCAGAACCTGCCAGCGTTATGAGCGATCGGCAACACCGGCAGGTTGGCGTTGACCGCCAGCGCAGTACCGCCGCGGGAGAACTTGCCCACTGTGCCAAACGGCACCCGGGTTCCTTCCGGGAAGATCAGCACCCAAACGCCGTCCTTGAGCAGCTCATCACCCTTCTTTGCGACATGCTTGAGCGCAGCCTTGGGATTGTCACGGTCGATGGCGATCGGCCGCAACATGGCCATGGCCCAGCCAAAGAACGGCACGTACAGCAACTCACGCTTAAGCACCTGGCTCAGGGGCGAGAAGTACGCGGAGAGAAAGAACGTCTCCCACGTGCTTTGGTGGTTCGACAGGATCACGCAGGGTGTTTGCGGGACGTTTTCAGCGCCCTTGACCTCGAAGCGAATGCCCAAAAATACCTTGGTCAGCCACAACGCGCAGCGGCACCAGTAAACGTTGATGAAGCGATAGCGCGCCTTGAACGGCAGGAACGGCGCAATAAAAAAGCTCAGGGTGCACCAGAGAAACGAACTGGTGCCCAGCAGCAGGTAAAAGAAAAAGGTTCTGATGGCCTGCAAGATCGACATGGCAGCATTTACCGTTGCGGGACACGGCCCGCCTGCTAAAAGCGCACTCCCGAGCCATCCTTGTTCAGGAAGTCGAGGGCAGCTAGTTGTTAATAAGTTCTGCGGCAACCGCCGCTAGATCGTCAAAAATCAAAGTGCCTACCGGCAGGTCTTTCGCCTGGGTCTTTTCGCCTTTCCCGGTTTTAACCAAAACTGGCTGAGAGTCGACGGCTTTGGCCGCCTCCAGGTCACCGAGGCTGTCCCCGACGAACCATAGCCCAGCCAGGGGCACCTTGTAATGTTCTGCAATGGTTTTCAACATGCCCGGCTTGGGTTTGCGGCATTCGCAGCCCTCATCCGGTCCGTGGGGGCAGTACACCACCAGCCCCACCTCGCCGCCCTGCTCGGCCACCAACGTGCGCAAGCGCGCGTGCATGGCGTCTAGGGTAGCGATGTCGTAATAGCCACGGGCGATGCCGGACTGGTTGGTGGCGATGGCCACCGTCCAGCCGGCTTTGCTCAACTGCGCGATGGCCTCGATCGAGCCGGGCAATGGAACCCACTCCGCCACCGACTTGATGTAAGCGTCGGAGTCGTAGTTGATCACCCCGTCCCGATCGAGAATCAGCAGTTTCACCATGGTCAGCTCAGCGTCGAAATGTCGGCGATATTGACGAACAAGCCGCGCAGACGCGCCAGCATGGCGTAGCGGTTTTTGCGCACACCCGCGTCTTCGGCATTGATCATTACGGCTTCAAAGAACGCATCCACTGGCTCACGCAAGCTGGCCAGACGCGCCAGCGCTTCCGCGTAGTTGCGCTCGGCGATCAACGGCTTCACCGCGTTTTCTGCCTTGACGATGGCCGAGTTCAGCGAGAACTCCTTGGCATCGGCAAACAGGCCCGGGTCGACTTCGACAGTGCTGAGGTTGTCAGCCTTGCTCAGCAGGTTCGACACACGCTTGTTCACGGCGGCCAGGGCATCGGCTTCCGGCAGTTTGCGGAACGCTTGCACGGCTTGTACGCGTTGGTCGAAGTCCAGCGCCGAACCCGGTTGCAGGGCACGTACCGACAGGTAGACAGACACGTCCACGCCTTCGTCTTCATAGCGCGCACGCAGGCGGTCGAATACGAATTCCAGCACTTGCTCGGCCAGACCGGCTTGCTTGACCTTGCCACCAAACTGGCCGACGGCAAACACCACGGCCTGGGTCAGGTCGAGGTCGAGCTTTTTGTCGATCAGGATGCGCAGCACACCCAAGGCTGCACGGCGCAGGGCATACGGGTCTTTGCTGCCAGTTGGCAACATGCCGATACCGAAGATACCAACGAGGGTATCCAGCTTGTCAGCGATGGCCACGGCCGCACCGGTCAGGGTGCTTGGCAGCTCAGCGCCGGCACCGCGTGGCATGTACTGTTCGTTCAGCGCCAAGGCTACATCGTCCGGCTCGCCGTCATTGAGGGCGTAGTAGTAACCGGCAACACCTTGCATCTCCGGGAACTCGCCGACCATTTCGGTGGCCAGGTCGCACTTGGACAGCAGGCCAGCACGCGCGGCCCAGGCGGCATCACCGCCAATGCGCGGCGCGATATAGGCGGCCAGCTTGGATACACGCACGGCCTTGTCGTAGACGCTGCCGAGCTTTTCCTGGAACACCACGTTTTGCAGGCGCAGGTTGAAGTCTTCGAGCTTTTGCTTCTTGTCTTGCTTGAAGAAGAACTCGGCGTCAGTCAGGCGCGGGCGAACGACTTTCTCGTTACCGGCGATGATCTGCTGCGGGTCCTTGCTCTCGATGTTAGCCACGGTGATAAAGCGCGGCAGCAACTTGCCATCCACGTCCAGCAGGCAGAAATACTTCTGGTTGTCCTGCATGGTGGTGATCAAGGCTTCTTGCGGCACATCGAGGAAACGTTCTTCGAACGAGCACACCAGCGGCACCGGCCATTCAACCAGTGCGGTCACTTCGTCGAGCAGGCTCGGCGGCACGATAGCGGTGCCTTCCTGCAGGCGAGCCAGTTCTTCGGTGCGCTTGCTGATCAGCTCGCGACGCTCGTTGGCGTCGGCCAGCACGTAAGCAGCGCGCAGGTCAGCGGCGTAGTTGGCCGGCGAGGTAATGCGCACCGCCTGCGGATGGTGGAAGCGGTGACCACGGGAATCACGGCCAGCCTTTTGGGCGAGGATGGTGCAGTCGATGACCTGGTCACCGAGCAACATCACCAGCCACTGGGTTGGACGGACGAATTCTTCCTTGCGTGCACCCCAGCGCATGCGCTTGGGAATCGGCAGGTCGTTCAGGGAATCTTCAACGATGGTCGGCAACAGGCTGGCGGTCGGCTTGCCGGTGATGACCTGGCTGAACCGCAGTTTCGGGCCGCTCTGGTCGATCTCGCTCAGCTCAACGCCACACTTCTTGGCAAAACCAAGGGCGGCTTGGGTCGGGTTGCCTTCGGCGTCGAAAGCCGCCTGGCGCGGCGGGCCGTCGAGGTTGATGCTGCGGTCCGGTTGCTGGGTTTCCAGCGCGGTCAGCAGCACCGCCAGGCGACGTGGCGCGGCGTAGACCTTCTTCGCGGCGAACTTCAAGCCGGCGCCCTGCAGGCCTTTTTCGATACCGGCCAGGAACGCGTCGGCCAGGGTGTTGAGCGCCTTGGGTGGCAGCTCTTCGGTGCCCAGTTCAACCAGGAAATCTTGAGCACTCATTGTGCAGCCTCCAGCTTAGCCAACACTTCATCACGCAAATCCGGGGTTGCCATCGGGAAGCCCAGCTTGGCGCGAGCCAACAGGTAGGCTTGGGCGACGGAACGCGCCAGGGTGCGCACACGCAGGATGTATTGCTGGCGCGCGGTTACCGAGATGGCACGGCGGGCATCCAGCAGGTTGAAGGTATGGGACGCCTTCAACACCATTTCATAGCTTGGCAACGGTAGCGGCTGGTCGAGTTCGATCAGCCGCTTGGCTTCGCTTTCGTAGAAGTCGAACAGCTCGAAGAGTTTTTCGACGTTGGCGTGTTCGAAGTTGTAAGTGGACTGCTCCACTTCGTTCTGGTGGAACACGTCGCCGTACGTCACTTTGCCGAACGGGCCGTCAGCCCATACCAGGTCATAGACCGAGTCCACGCCTTGCAGGTACATGGCCAGGCGCTCAAGGCCGTAGGTGATTTCGCCGGTCACCGGGTAGCACTCAATGCCGCCCGCTTGCTGGAAGTAAGTGAACTGCGTCACTTCCATACCGTTCAGCCAGACTTCCCAGCCCAGGCCCCAGGCGCCCAGGGTTGGCGATTCCCAGTTGTCTTCAACGAAGCGGATGTCGTGCACCAGTGGGTCCAGGCCAACATGCTTGAGCGAACCCAGGTACAGCTCCTGGAAATTGTCCGGGTTGGGCTTCAATACCACCTGGAACTGGTAGTAGTGCTGCAGACGGTTCGGGTTTTCGCCGTAGCGGCCGTCAGTCGGGCGACGACTGGGCTGCACATAAGCGGCGTTCCAGGTTTCCGGGCCGATGGCCCGCAGGAAGGTAGCGGTGTGGAAAGTGCCGGCGCCTACTTCCATATCGTAGGGCTGAAGTACCACACAACCTTGCTCGGCCCAGTACTGCTGGAGGGCGAGGATCAAGTCTTGGAAGGTACGCACGGCTGGCGTAGGCTGGCTCACGAAATTCACCTGTTACTTGGGCTGCGATTTAAAGAGCGGGAGTATACCCGATTCGGCCGCGCCACCATCCCCTGGAGCCTTATGCCACGCTGCTTTTGGTGTTCTGAAGATCCGCTGTACATGGCTTATCACGATCAAGAGTGGGGAACGCCGCTGCGCGATGCGCAGGGTCTGTTCGAGTTGCTTTTGCTCGAAGGGTTCCAGGCGGGCCTGTCCTGGATCACGGTTTTACGCAAACGCGAGCATTACCGGAAGGTCTTGTTCGGCTTTGATGCGCAGCGTTTGGCGCAACTGAGCGACGCCGAAATCGAAGCGCTGATGCTCGACCCAGGCATCGTGCGCAACCGTCTCAAACTCAACGCCACCCGTCGCAATGCCGCCGCGTGGCTGGCGCTGGAGGACCCGGTGGGGTTGCTCTGGTCGTTTGTGGGCGGTATGCCCAAGGTCAATCACTTCACAGACCGCAGCCAGGTTCCGGCGATTACCCCCGAGGCCGAAGCCATGAGCAAAGCCTTGAAAAAAGCCGGCTTCACCTTCGTCGGCCCGACCATTTGCTACGCGTTCATGCAGGCCTCTGGCATGGTCATGGATCACACTCAAGACTGCGACCGTTACGCGGACTTGGCCAACGCCGGTTAGAATGCCCGCTTCGCGCACCACACACGATCAGGAGTGACCTGTGGAAAAGTTTAAAGGCGCCTTGCTGGTAGGCGCTCTCCGGTTATTTGCCCTGCTGCCCTGGCGCGCCGTTCAGGCCGTGGGCACGGCGATTGGCTGGATCATGTGGAAAACCCCCAACCGCTCCCGCGAGACGGTGCGGATCAACCTCTCAAAATGCTTCCCGAACATGGCCCCCGCCGAGCGCGAAGCGTTAGTCGGCCGCAGCCTGATGGACATCGGCAAGTCCCTGACCGAAAGCGCCTGCGCCTGGATCTGGCCTGCTCAGCGTTCCATCGATCTGGTGCGCGAAGTCGAAGGCCTGGAAGTGCTGCACGCAGCCCTGGCCTCGGGCAAAGGCGTGGTGGGTATCACCAGCCACTTGGGCAACTGGGAAGTGTTGAACCACTTCTATTGCAGCCAGTGCAAACCGATCATTTTCTATCGCCCGCCCAAGCTCAAGGCCGTCGATGACTTGCTGCGCAAGCAACGCGTGCAACTGGGTAACCGCGTGGCGGCGTCGACCAAGGAAGGCATTCTGAGTGTGATCAAGGAAGTGCGCAAAGGCGGTCAGGTCGGCATTCCCGCCGACCCGGAGCCGGCCGAATCCGCCGGCATCTTTGTGCCGTTCTTCGCCACCCAGGCGCTGACCAGCAAGTTTGTGCCGAACATGCTCGCGGGCCACAAGGCCGTGGGCGTGTTCCTGCATGCCCTGCGGCTGCCGGACGGTTCGGGCTACAAAGTGATTCTGGAAGCGGCGCCGGAAGACATGTACAGCACCGACACTGCCACGTCCTGCGCGGCGATGAGCAAGGTGGTTGAGCGTTATGTCGGCGCCTACCCGAGCCAGTACATGTGGAGCATGAAGCGCTTCAAGAAACGCCCGCCGGGTGAGGCGCGGTGGTATTGATACACCCCTGATCTCCCACTAAATGGAGATCAACTGTGGGAGCTGGCTTGCCTGCGATGGCATCAGCTCGGTGTAACTGAAAGACCGAGTTGCCTGCATCGCAGGCAAGCCAGCTCCCACAGGGATCGCCTCAGGCCTGGCGATCCAGTTTTTTCAGGAATACCGCCATCTCTTTTTCAGCCTGTTTGTCGCCATGGGCCTGGGCCGCTTCAATACCCTTCTCCCAGGTTTGACGTGCTGCAGTCGGATCACCCAACCCTGCCTGCGCCTTGCCCAGCAGCTTCCACGCCGCCGAATACTTCGGATCGAACTCGACGCACTTCTGCAAATGCTCCGCTGCCCTGGCGTTGTCCTTCAAGTCCAGATAACCCTTGCCCAAGCCAAACCGAAGCAGTGAATTATCCACACCCTTGGCGAGCATTTTTTCCAGGGATTCGAGCATGGCTGTGTGTCCTTTAACTATTCGGGAATTTTAATATCGTCATCGCGGGCAAGCCCGCTCCCACAGGGAATAGCCTTCCAAAAGTGGGGGCGGGCGTGCCCGCGATGACGGCCG
>NZ_JAFCTN010000011.1:0-105593 GCF_049896045.1 Pseudomonas sp. PWP3-1b2 | reverse complement strand
GTTATTTTTATTCGCTTCATCGGGGGAACCCCGGCCCCCCCATTAACTGGCGTACCAAGGGTGGGTGCGGGCTTGCCCGCGATGACGGCAGCAGGCTCACCGAATGTTCATCAGAAAAAACTCAGCCCCACGTGGAACAATTTCTCCACATCGCGAATGTGTTTTTTATCCACAAGAAACAGAATCACATGGTCACCCGTGGCGATCATCGTGTCGTCGTGGGCGATGATCACCTCTTCGTCACGAATGATCGCGCCGATGGTGGTGCCCGGCGGTAAGCCGATATCGCGGATGGCCTTGCCGATCACCTTGCTCGACTTCGAGTCACCGTGGGCAATCGCCTCGATGGCCTCCGCCGCGCCCCTGCGCAGGGAGTGCACGCTGACGATATCGCCGCGTCGCACGTGGGCGAGCAAGGTGCCGATGGTCGCCAGTTGCGGGCTGATGGCGATGTCGATATCGCCACCCTGAATCAGGTCCACATACGCCGGGTTGTTGATGATGGTCATCACCTTCTTCGCCCCCAGCCGCTTGGCCAGCAACGAGGACATGATGTTGGCTTCGTCATCGTTGGTCAGCGCCAGGAAGATGTCGGCGTCGGCGATGTTTTCTTCCATCAACAGGTCGCGGTCCGAGGCGCTGCCCTGGAGTACGACGGTGCTGTCGAGCGTGTCGGAAAGATGTCGGCAACGCGCCGGATTCATCTCGATGATCTTCACCTGGTAGCGGCTTTCGATAGCCTCGGCCAAGCGCTCGCCGATCTGCCCACCGCCGGCAATCACGATGCGTTTGTACGTTTCATCCAGCCGGCGCATTTCGCTCATGACGGCGCGAATATTCGCTTTGGCGGCGATGAAAAACACTTCGTCGTCGGCCTCGATCACCGTGTCGCCCTGGGGCAAAATCGGTCGGTCGCGACGGAAAATAGCGGCCACGCGGGTTTCCACATTCGGCATGTGCTCGCGCAGCTGGCGCAGTTGCTGGCCCACCAATGGGCCGCCGTAGTAAGCCTTCACCGCCACCAGTTGCGCCTTGCCTCCGGCAAAGTCGATTACCTGCAAGGCACCGGGAATTTCGATCAGGCGCTTGATGTAGTGAGTAACGACCTGCTCCGGGCTGATCAGCACGTCCACCGGAATCGCATCGTTGTTGAAAAGTCCTGCACGGGTCAGGTAAGCCGCCTCACGGACTCGGGCGATTTTGGTCGGCGTGTGGAACAGGGTATGGGCGACCTGGCACGCGACCATGTTGGTCTCGTCGCTGTTGGTCACCGCCACCAGCATGTCGGCATCGTCGGCGCCAGCCTGGCGCAGCACCGTCGGAAACGACGCGCGGCCCTGCACCGTGCGGATGTCCAGGCGGTCGCCCAGGTTGCGCAGGCGCTCGCTATCGGTGTCGACCACGGTGATGTCGTTGGCTTCGCTGGCCAAATGTTCGGCCAGCGTGCCGCCGACCTGCCCTGCCCCAAGGATGATAATTTTCATCCGCTCACTCCCTTAAAACCGTTCAGCCGCGCGCGGCGGCGATTTTGATCAGTTTGGCGTAGTAGAAGCCATCGTGGCCGCCTTGCTGTGCAAGCAATTGGCGACCGTGGGGCTGCTTGATGCCGGCCGCTGTGGCCAGGTCCAGTTCGCGCGCGCCGCTGGTGCGGGCGAGGAACGCTTGAATGACCTCGGTGTTCTCGGTCGGCAACGTGGAGCAGGTCGCGTAGAGCAGGATGCCGCCCACTGCCAGGGTTGGCCACAGGGCGTCGAGCAGCTCACCCTGCAGCACGGCGAGCGCGGCGATGTCGTCGGGTTGGCGAGTCAGCTTGATGTCCGGGTGACGGCGGATCACGCCGGTGGCCGAACACGGCGCATCCAGCAGAATGCGCTGGAACGGTTTGCCGTCCCACCAGGTGGCAGTGTCGCGACCATCGGCAGCGATCAGCTCGGCGCTCAGGCCCAAGCGTGCGAGGTTTTCCCGAACGCGCACCAGGCGCTTGGCTTCCAGGTCGACCGCGACTACACCCGCCAGGTCTTTTTCCACCTCAAGGAGGTGACACGTCTTACCGCCCGGCGCACAGCAGGCGTCGAGCACGCGCTGGCCGGGAGCCAGGTCGAGCAGGTCGGCGGCCAGTTGCGCGGCTTCGTCCTGCACGCTGATCCAGCCTTCGGCAAAGCCCGGCAAGCTGCGCACATCGCTCGCGGCTTCCAGCACGATACCGTCGATGCTGTACACGCAGGGCGTGGCGTTGATGCCCGCATCGGCCAGCAATTGCAGGTAGGCGTCACGGCTGTGATGGCGACGGTTCACCCGCAGGATCATCGGCGGGTGCGCATTGTTCGCCGCGCAAATCGCTTCCCATTGCTCAGGCCAGAAGGCTTTCAAGGATTTTTGCAGCCAGCGTGGGTGGGCGGTGCGCACCACCGGGTCATGTTCCAGCTCGGCCAGCAGCGCTTCACTTTCACGTTGCGCGCGGCGCAGCACGGCGTTGAGCAAGGCCTTGGCCCAGGGCTTTTTCAGCTTTTCAGCGCAGCCGACCGTCTCGCCGATGGCGGCGTGAGCCGGCACGCGGGTGTAGAGCAACTGATAGAGCCCGACCAGCAGCAACGCTTCAACATCGGCATCCGCCGCCTTGAACGGCTTTTGCAGCAGCTTGGCCGCCAGCGCCGACAGACGCGGCTGCCAGCGGGCGGTGCCGAAGGCCAGGTCTTGAGTGAAACCACGGTCGCGGTCTTCAACCTTATCCAGTTGCGTCGGCAGCGAGCTGTTCAGCGAAGCCTTGCCGTTAAGTACAGCAGCGAGAGCCTTGGCGGCGGCCAAGCGCGGGTTCATTGAGCGACCGCCCCGAGAACCGTACCCAAGGCAAATTTCTCACGACGGCTGTTGAAAAAATCGCTGAAATTAAGCGCTTTGCCCCCGGGCAATTGCAGGCGCGTCAGACACAGTGCCTGCTCACCGCAGGCGACCAACAGGCCGTCTTTGCTGGCGCCGATAATTTCACCGGGCGCGCCTTTGCCGTCAGCCAGGGTCGCGGCCAATACTTTCAAGGCTTCGCCGTTGAGCGTGCTATGGCAGATCGGCCACGGGTTGAACGCGCGCACCAGGCGCTCAAGCTCTACGGCCGGGCGGTTCCAGTCGATACGTGCTTCATCTTTATTCAGCTTGTGAGCGTAGGTGGCGAGGCTGTCATCTTGCACTTCGCCTTCCAGAGTGCCCGCAGCGAGGCCGGCAATGGCCTGGATCACAGCAGGCGGGCCGAGTTCGGCGAGGCGGTCGTGCAGGCTGCCGCCGGTGTCTTGGGCAGTGATCGGCGTGGTGACTTTCAGCAACATCGGGCCGGTGTCCAGACCCGCCTCCATGCGCATTACGGTCACGCCACTTTCGCTGTCGCCCGCTTCCACGGCGCGCTGGATCGGCGCCGCACCGCGCCAGCGCGGCAGCAGCGAGGCGTGGCTGTTGATGCACCCGAGGCGCGGAATATCCAGCACCACTTGCGGCAGGATCAAGCCGTACGCGACCACAACCAGCAAGTCCGGCTTGAGCGCGGCCAGTTCGGCCTGAGCGTCGGCATTGCGCAGGGTCGGCGGTTGCAGCACGGGAAGGTTGTGCTCCAGCGCCAACTGCTTGACCGCGCTCGGCATCAGTTTTTGCCCGCGACCGGCCGGGCGATCCGGCTGGGTGTACACCGCAACGATGTCATAAGGGCTTAAGAGCAGCGCCTTAAGGTGTTCGGCGGCAAATTCGGGGGTGCCGGCAAAAACAATGCGCAGTGGCTCGGTCATGGGAGGTCTCGGTTAAAAACAGTCACAAAAGAAAAAGGCTTGCCGCAGCAAGCCTTTGGAAGGAGGGCATCAAGCTTGCTGGCGATGCTTTTTTTCCAGCTTCTTCTTGATCCGGTCGCGTTTAAGCGTGGACAGGTAATCAACAAACAGCTTGCCGTTGAGGTGGTCGCATTCGTGCTGGATGCACACCGCCAGCAGGCCTTCGGCGACCAGTTCGTATGGCTTGCCGTCACGGTCAAGCGCCTTGATCTTAACGCGTACCGGGCGTTCGACGTTCTCGTAGAACTCCGGCACCGACAGGCAGCCTTCCTGGTATTCGCCCATCTCTTCGGTCAGCGGTTCGAACTCGGGGTTGATAAACACCCGGGGTTCGCTGCGATCTTCCGACAGGTCCATGACCACGACGCGCTGATGCACGTTGACCTGGGTCGCGGCGAGGCCGATGCCCGGGGCTTCATACATTGTTTCAAACATGTCATCGACCAACTGACGAACCTTGTCGTCCACTACGGCCACCGGTTTGGCGATCGTGCGCAGGCGCGAGTCGGGGAATTCGAGGATGTTCAAAATAGCCATAAGCGTAATTGCTGCACATGTGAGGTAGAGGCAAATCGGCGTTGGGATGGACCCACACAGCCGGTGTGAAACAAGCGAAAGCCGCGAAGGCTCTGGCATTTCACGCGAACGCACATAATAAAGGAGATTCACCCCATGAGGAAATCGCTACTCGTCTTGCTGTTATGGCCCACGTTCGCCATGGCCCTGCTGCCCCAGGCCGGGGAGCGTCTGAATCAACCCACACAGCAGGCTATCCAACGTTTTTTACTGCACAACCGCATTCTTGATAATCCACAGGATCTGGACCGTGCGCCCTACATTGTTGCGGCCGAGATGGGGCGAGTGCTGGCGGCCCATGGCGACCGCGTGCATGCGCGGGGCAATCTCGACCCGTCCCAGCCCAGTTACGGCATATTTCGCCGAGGCAAGGCCTACACCGACCCTCAAACCCAGGAATTGCTGGGCATCAACGCCGATGACATTGGTACTGCGCGCTTTGTCATGGCCGGTGACCTCACCACCCTGGCGGTGCTGCGGGTAACCCAGGAGGTGCGCCCCGGCGATCGTCTGCTGCGCGCCGAAACGGCGGTCGAGCTTGCCAGCCCGCAAGCCCCGACGCGTCTTGTCGAGGGGCACATCATCGACATCCCCAAGGGTGTGGCCCACATCGGCGTGCTCGACGCCGTGACCCTGAATAAAGGCCGCCGCGATGGCCTGGTTGAAGGCCAGTTGCTCAACGTGATCAAAACCGGCGCCTCCGTTCGAGACCCGCTTACCAACGCCCCCACCAAACTCCCCGACGAACGCGCCGGCACCCTGATGGTGTTCCGCACCTATGAAAAGCTCAGTTACGCCGTGGTGCTCAGCGCCTCGCGCTCATTGGCAGTGATGGACCGTTTTGAGACTGCCAAAAAAACGCAATAAGTAGCCTGCTAAATAAGTTACCAACAGAGTTATCCACAGCTTGTTGCGGTCAAGGACGATCAAATGTATCCGATAAACAGCAGTGAAATTTCGCCGTCAGAACTGGAAGCTCGACTACGCTTGCACAGGCTGCCGGAACTGGGTCCCAAGCGCTTTCGTGTATTGATAGAGGCGTTCGGTTGCGCCTCAAAGGCTATCAGCGCCCCTGCAAGTGCCTGGCGCTCACTCGGGTTGCCCGCCATCAGTGCCGATGCCCGACGCAGCCCGCAAATCCGCGATGGCGCCAGCCAGGCTTTAGCGTGGTTGCAGCGTCCGGACCAGCATTTGCTGATGTGGGACTCGCCTGACTACCCGGCCTTGCTTGCCCAGATCGATGACGCCCCGCCGTTATTATTCGTCGCCGGCGACCCCAAAATTCTGGAAAAACCGCAGTTGGCCATGGTCGGCAGTCGCCGCGCTTCGCGCCCTGGCATGGACACCGCCGCGGCCTTTTCCCGTAGCCTGGCAAGCGCCGGTTTTGTCATCACCAGTGGCCTCGCATTGGGCATTGATGGCGCGGCGCATCAGGCGGCACTTGACGTGGGCGGGCACACAATTGGCGTGCTTGGCACCGGGCTCGAAAACTTTTATCCACAGCGCCACCGCAAGCTTGCAGCCGCGATGATTGCCCAGGGCAGCGCCGTGGTTTCCGAGTTCCCGCTGGACGCCGCCCCCCAGCCTAGCAACTTTCCTCGACGCAACCGAATCATCAGCGGCCTGTCCCTGGGCGTACTGGTGGTCGAGGCCGGCGTGGCCAGCGGCTCACTGATCACCGCCAAGCTTGCGGCAGAGCAAGGCCGCGAGGTGTATGCAATGCCCGGCTCGATTCATCATCCCGGCGCCAAGGGCTGTCACCAGTTGATCCGCGAGGGCGCGACGCTGGTGGAAACCATCGAACACATCCTCGAAGGTTTGCGCGGGTGGCAGGTGTTGTCGCGCCCGGCGCCGATGCCGGTCACCCACCCGCTGGTGGCGTTGCTGCACGCGGCGCCCCACTCCAGTGAGGCGCTGGCGATATCCAGTGGCCGGCCGTTGTCCCAGGTGCTGGCGACCTTGACCGAGTTGGAACTCGAGGGCCAGGTCATCTGCGAAAGCGGACGTTGGTTCGCACGCCTCTAGGTTTTGTAACGAAGATCGGTAAACTGCGCAGAGCTTTAGTCCGGAGAACAAGCAATGGTCAACAGGTGGCGTGTGCTGGAAGCCGCACGAGAAATTCGCGCAGGCGCGGTGATTGCCTATCCGACCGAGGCGGTCTGGGGCCTGGGCTGCGACCCGTGGAATGAAGACGCGGTGGACCGGCTGCTGGCGATCAAGAATCGCTCGGTGGATAAGGGCCTGATCCTGGTGGCGGACAACATCCGTCAGTTCGATTTCCTGTTCGAAGATTTACCGGACACCTGGATCGAACGCATGGCCAGCACCTGGCCAGGCCCCAACACCTGGCTGGTGCCACATCAGGGCTTGCTGCCGGAATGGGTGACGGGTGTGCACGACACGGTGGCGCTGCGCGTCAGCGATCATCCGCTGGTGCGGGATCTGTGCTCGCTGGTCGGGCCGTTGATTTCCACCTCGGCCAACCCGCAAGGTCGCCCGTCAGCGCGCACGCGGCTTCGCGTGGAGCAGTACTTCCGTGGCCAAGTGGACCTGGTGTTGGGTGGCGCCCTCGGTGGCCGCAAGAACCCGAGCCTGATTCGCGATTTGGCGACAGGTGAGGTCGTGCGGCCTTCGTGACACCTAGGCGCGGCCATCGCGGGCAAGCCCGGCTCCCACATTTGGAATGCATTTCCCTGTGGGAGCCGGGCTTGCCCGCGATGAGGCCTTTGGTATCTCTAAAGATCTACCGTCTTACGGCAACAGAATGGTTGAGCCCGTCGTCCGTCGCCCCGACAATTCCGTTTGCGCCTTCGCTGCATCCGCCAGCGAATACCGCTGGTTGATATCAATGCGCACCTTGCCGCTCTTGATCATCGAAAACAGGTCATCCGCCATGGTCTGCAAGTCTTTCGGGTTGCTGGCATAAGTCGCCAATGTCGGCCGGGTGACATACAGCGAGCCCTTGGCCGACAGAATCCCCAGGTTCACCCCATCAACTGCGCCCGACGCATTACCAAAACTCACCACCAGACCACGTGGCGCCACGCTGTCCAGCGAGGTCAGCCAAGTGTCCTTGCCTACGCCGTCGTAGACCACCGGGACTTTTTTGCCGTCGGTCAATTCCAGCACGCGCTGTGCGACGTTTTCCTTGCTGTAGTCGATGGTTTCCCACGCGCCGAGGGATTTGGCCAGGGCGGCTTTTTCCGGCGAACTCACGGTACCGATCAGCTTTACGCCCAACGCCTTGGCCCACTGGCAGGCCAGAGAGCCCACGCCACCGGCGGCCGCATGAAACAGAATGGTTTCGCCACCTTTCAATTCATAGGTCTGGCGCAGCAGGTATTGCACAGTCAGGCCCTTGAGCATGGCGCCGGCGGCTTGTTCGAAGCTGATGTCGTCTGGCAGGTGCACCAGGTTGGCGGCGGGCAGCACATGCAGCTCGCTGTAGGCGCCGAGCGGGCCGCTGCCGTAGGCCACGCGGTCGCCGACCTTAAATTGAGTGACTTCGCTGCCGACGGCGTCGACCACACCGGCGCCCTCGGCACCCAGCCCTGATGGCAAGGCCGGTGGCGCATACAGGCCGCTGCGGAAATAGGTGTCGATGAAGTTCAGGCCGATGGCCTCGTTGCGTACTCGAACCTGCTGCGGGCCAGGCTCCGCTGGCGTGTAGTCCACATACTCAAGTACTTCGGGGCCGCCATGGGCACTGAACTGGATACGTTTGGCCATCTGCACTTCTCCTGAGGTCGAATCGCGTAGCCCTCTATCGGACTCCTAAGCTTGATCTTCGTCAACTGCGGCGGCAGGGGGTGCAGTGTTATCCTGTGCGCCCATTTGCCGCCGACGCCTGATGGCCTCGCGTAGCTTTGCCCGATTCAAGGTGATGCCATGACTACCCGCACCGAGGCTGTAAAGGCCTACCTGCTCGACCTGCAAGACCGCATTTGCAGCGCCCTGGAAACCTTCGAGACGGACACTCGCTTTATCGAAGACGCCTGGAGCCGGCCTGCCGGCGGCGGCGGTCGCACCCGTGTGATTGAAAACGGTTCGGTGATCGAAAAAGGCGGCGTTAACTTTTCCCACGTGTTTGGCAGCAACCTCCCACCGTCCGCCAGTGCGCATCGCCCTGAGTTGGCCGGTCGTGGTTTTGAAGCCCTCGGCGTGTCGCTGGTGATTCACCCGCACAACCCGCATGTGCCGACGTCCCACGCCAATGTGCGATTTTTCATCGCTGAAAAAGAAGGCGAAGAGGCGGTGTGGTGGTTTGGCGGCGGCTTCGATCTCACGCCTTATTACGGCAACGAGGAAGACTGCATTCACTGGCACCGCGTGGCCGAGAGAGCCTGTGCGCCGTTCGGCCCGGACGTGTATTCACGCTACAAAGCCTGGTGCGACACCTACTTTCACATCAAGCACCGCAACGAACCGCGCGGTATTGGCGGCCTGTTTTTCGATGATTTGAACGAGTGGGGCTTCGACACCAGCTTCGCCTTCATCCGCGCCATCGGCGATGCCTACATCGACGCCTACCTGCCGATCCTGCAGCGCCGCAAAGCCATGGCTTACACCGAGCAGCAGCGCCAGTTCCAGGAATTCCGCCGTGGCCGCTACGTCGAGTTCAACCTCGTGTATGACCGTGGCACCCTGTTCGGCCTGCAATCGGGCGGGCGTACCGAGTCCATCCTGATGTCGCTGCCGCCACAGGTGCGCTGGAGCTACGACTGGAAGGCCGAGGCCGACAGTGAAGAAGCGCGCCTCACCGACTATTTCCTGCAAGACCGTGACTGGCTTGGCGTCGCCCCACCACAGGCGGCTGACTGATGGACCGTTATGTGGTGTTCGGCAACCCCATCGGCCACAGCAAGTCGCCGCTGATTCACCGTATGTTCGCCGAGCAGACCGGCGAGCAATTGGACTACAGCACCCTGCTTGCACCGCTGGAGGATTTCACCGGCTGTGCCCGTGAGTTTTTTCAGCAAGGCCGTGGCGCCAACGTCACCGTGCCGTTCAAGGAAGACGCCTACCGGTTGGCAGACACACTCACCGAGCGCGCCCAGCGCGCGGGCGCAGTGAACACCCTGAGCAAGCGGGCGGACGGCAGCCTGCTCGGCGATAACACCGACGGCGCGGGCTTGGTGCGCGACCTGACGGTAAACGCCGGGTTGAGCCTGCAAGGCAAACGCATCCTGTTGTTGGGCGCCGGTGGCGCCGTGCGTGGGGCGTTGGAGCCCTTGTTGGCGCAGAAGCCAGCCTCGCTGATCATCGCCAACCGCACCGTGGAAAAGGCCGAATTGCTCGCCGAGCTGTTCGACGACCTGGGCCCGGTGTCTGCCAGCGGTTTCGACTGGTTGCGTGAGCCGGTGGACGTGATCATCAACGCCACGTCCGCCAGCCTGTCAGGCGATGTACCGCCGATTGCGGGCAGTCTGATCGAACCAGGCAAGACGTTTTGCTACGACATGATGTACGCCAAGGCGCCGACAGCGTTTTGCCGCTGGGCATCCGAGCAGGGTGCAGCGGTGGCGATGGATGGCCTGGGCATGCTGGTTGAGCAGGCGGCGGAAGCGTTCTTCCTGTGGCGCGGTGTGCGCCCGGACTCAGCGCCGGTGTTGGCCGAACTGCGCCGCCAGTTGGCCGACAACTGATTTGAGCCCAGTGAAGATCCAATGTGGGAGCTGGCTTGCCTGCGATGGCGGTTTATTTGCCAGGCCGCTATCGCAGGCCAGCCCGCTCCCACAGTGTTCAACCGCAGTCAGTCTTCAAAATGGACAGGGCATTTTTCGGCGCCTTCCAGCTTTTTCAGCTCTTCAACAACGTGCGGCCGCGCCTGACGCAACGTCAGGCTTCGCCCCAACCCGCGCAACCGCCGCGCTTCCTGGTGCAGCATCTCCACCCCCGAATAGTCGATAAAGTTGATCTGCTGCGCCTCGATTACCACTCTCTCGCCCTGCAGGCTTTGCAGGCGCACTTGCAGGTAATGGCTGGCGCCAAAAAAGATCGAGCCGCCGACCCGCAACACATCCTCATCGCCGTCGCGCCATTGCTGAACCCGTGGCTGCGAGGTGCGCTTGAGGTAGAAAAACAGCGACGCCAACACCCCGGCATAAATTGCGGTTTGCAGCTCCAGCAGCAAGGTGGCGACGCAGGTCAGGCTCATCACCACAAACTCAGCGCGACTCACGCGCAACAGTGCGCGAATGCCGCGATGATCCACCAGCCCCCAGCAAATCAGCAGGATGCTCGCGGCCATGCTCGGGATCGGAATGTGCGCGATCAGCGCCGCGCCAAACAGCGCAAACAGCGCCACCCACACCGCGGAAAACACCCCCGCCAGTGGCGAGCAAGCGCCTGCCTCGTAACTCAGGCCAGAGCGCGTAAATGAACCCGCCGACAGGTACCCGGAGAAAAATCCGCCGACGATATTGGATAAGCCCTGCGCACGAACTTCCTGATTCGCGTCCAGCAACTGCTGCGAGCGGGCCGACAGCGAGCGCGCAATCGACAGGCTGGTCACTAGGCCCAACATGCCCACCGCCACGGCGCTGGGCAGCAGCCGCAGAATCATGTCCAAGTCCATCGGCAACGGGCTGAACGGCGGCAGCTTGCCCACGAACGAACTCACCAGCGCTACATGCCCGAACATCGCCGGCCACAGCCACGCCGCCAGGCTGCCCAACGCCAGGGCGATCAGCAGCGTCGGCCAGCGCGGCACCCAGTATTTGAGCAATGCGCCCACCAACAGCGTGCCCACGCCAAGGGCGAGCGAGGCGTGGTCCCACTCCCCTGCGTGTTCCACCAGTGCCAACAAGCTTTTGATCGCCGTGGCTTGGCTCGGCATATCCAGCCCCAGCAGGTTCGGCAGTTGCCCCAAGGCAATCACCACGGCAGCGCCCAGGGTGAAACCCAGCACCACCGAATGGGAGACAAAATTCACCAGCGCGCCGAAGCGCAGCATGCCCAGCAACCACTGGAACACCCCGGCGAGGAATGTCAGCAGCAGGATCAGCATGATGTAGTCCTGAGACCCTGGCACAGCCAGCGGGCTGATGCTGGCGTACAGCACGATGGAAATCGCCGCCGTGGGGCCGCAGATCAAATGCCAGGATGAACCCCAGAGGCAGGCGATCAGCACCGGGATGATGGCGGCATACAAGCCGTATTCGGGTGGGAGACCGGCAATCAGCGCGTAGGCAATCGACTGCGGCAAGGCGAGGACGGCGCCACTGAGGCCCACAATCGCATCTCGGCCGACACTGGTGCGGGTTTGGCGCGGGAGCCAGGCGAGAAAGGGGAAGAGTGTGTGGCGGTTGGGCCAGGGCATCGCAGACTCGGTTTAAAGGTTTGCATCAGGGTATCAGCACACACCGGCCCCTGTGAGAGCTGGCTTGTGTGGGAGCTGGCTTGCCTGCGATGCAGACGACGCGTTCTGCCAGTAAGACCGAGGTGGCCCTATCGCAGGCAAGCCAGCTCCCACACAAACCAGTTTCCACAGAACTTGGAGCTGAGGCTTTAAAGTTTGGCTTTTACCGCGGCCAACGCATCTTTGCCATCCACGGTTTTCACGCCATCCAGCCACTTGTCCAGCACTGCGGGATTGGCTTTTATCCACGCCTTCGCCGCGTCGGCATTGCTGACCTTGTTGTTGGCAACCTCAGCCATGATGCTGTTCTCCATCTCCTGGGTAAAACTCAAGTTGGTCAGCAGTTTCCCGACATTCGGGCACGACTGCGCATACCCTTTGCGGGTCAGGGTATACACGCTGCCGGTGTCACCAAAATACTTCTCGCCGCCTTTGAGGTAGTGCATTTTCAACTGCACGTTCATCGGGTGCGGCGTCCAGCCGAGGAAGGTCACGAATTTCTGCTTCTTAACGGCCCGCGACACTTCGGCGAGCATCGCCTGTTCGCTGGACTCCACCAGCTTCCACTGGCCAAGCTCGAAGTCATTCTTCTTGATGATCTCCTGCAACGAGATATTCGCCGGCGCGCCGGAGCCGATGCCGTAGATCTTCTTGTCGAACTTGTCGGCAAACTTGTTCAGGTCGGCGAAGTCATGCACCCCGGCGTCCCACACGTAGTCCGGCACGGCGAGGGTGAACTCGGTGCCGTCGAGGTTCTTCGCCAGTTGCACCACATCGCCATTGGCCACGAACTTGTCGTAGAAGCCCTGCTGCGCCGGCATCCAGTTACCCAGAAACACATCCACCTGGCCGTCCTTGAGCCCGCCAAACGTAATCGGCACCGCGAGGGTGTCGACCTTGGCCTTGTAGCCCATGCCGTTCAACAGAAACCCGGTGATGGCGTTGGTGGCAGCGATATCGCTCCAGCCTGGATCGGCCATTTTCACCGTGTCACAACTGGCGTCCGCGTACACATTGGCGCTAACAAGCGCCAACATTCCCAGCACCGCAGTCAACTTTTGCATGGCCTTCCCTCTGTATTTTTTAGTTTTGGCAGGGTTGTGGATAACGTGCCTTGCGCTCCAGGTCGTCGAGGTCGATATGGTTGCGCATGTATTGCTGACTGGCGTCCACCAGTGGCTGGTGATCCCAGCTCTTCAGCTCTCCCGTGGTCAATGCCTCAAACACCAGACGACGGCGGCGTTGGCTGGCGAGCACCTGCTGGTGGATCGCCGGGATATCCCATTTGGCCCGCGCCTCACTCAAAAACGCCTCGAACAGTGGCCGGTGTTCCGGTGACTCAGCGAGGTTTTCCCGCTCGTGCGGGTCGTTGTGCACATCAAACAGTAGACAAGGGTCGTCCTCGCTGTAGATGAATTTCCAGGCGCCACGGCGAATCATCATCAATGGGCTGATGGTGCCTTCGGCCATATATTCGCCAAACACTTCGTCGTGCCCGCCCTGCCCTTGCAAGTGCGGGACCAGCGAGCGCCCGTCCAGTGGCAAGCGTGGGTCCAGTTCGCCGCCGGCCAGTTCCACCAGGGTCGGCAACAGGTCAGCGGTGGACACCGCCTTGCTCACACGCCCCGCCGCAAACTGCCCCGGCGCGCTGACCAGCAGCGGCACGCGGGCGGCCATTTCAAACCAGTGCATTTTGTACCAGAGGCCACGCTCGCCGAGCATGTCGCCGTGGTCGCCGGAGAAGATGATGATCGTGTCGTCGGCCAGGCCGGTGTCTTCCAGGGTTTGCAGCAGCTTGCCGACATTGCTGTCGATGTAGCTGCATGCGCCGAAATAGGCGCGGCGCGCATCGCGGATCTTGTTCAGCGGCAGCGGTTTGTCCCACAGGTCATACACCTTGAGCAGGCGCTGGGAATGCGGGTCGAGATCACCTTGGGCCGGAGTTGTAGGCAAAGGGATGTCGCCGTCGTCGTACAGGTCCCAGAACGGCTTGGGAATGGTGTACGGGTCGTGTGGATGAGTCATCGACACGGTCAGGCAGAACGGCTTGTCGCTGTCTTCACGGATATGGTCGAACAAGTACTGCTGCGCCTTGAACACTACCTCTTCGTCAAAATCCAGCTGGTTGGTGCGCACGCACGGCCCGGCTTGCAGCACCGACGCCATGTTGTGATACCAGGAGGGCCGCACGTCCGGCTCGTCCCAGTTCACCGCCCAGCCATAGTCGGCGGGGTAGATGTCGCTGGTCAGGCGCTCTTCGTAGCCGTGCAGTTGGTCGGGGCCGCAGAAGTGCATTTTGCCGGACAGCGCCGTGCGGTAGCCGAGGCGGCGCAGGTAGTGGGCATAAGTCGGTACGTCGGCGGGGAAGTCGGCGGCGTTGTCGTAGGCGCCAATCTTGCTCGGCAATTGGCCGCTGACCAGGGTGAACCGCGACGGCGCGCACAGCGGGCTGTTGCAGTACGCGGCGTCAAACACCACGCCCTGCTCGGCGAGGCGGCTCAGGTTAGGCAGTTTGATAGGCGAAGAACCGTAGAACGGAAGCAACGGCGCGGCCATTTGATCGGCCATGATGAAAAGAATGTTCTTGCGCTTCATGGGTTCTCGGCATTCCATAGGCGGTGTTTATGCGAATGAGCATGCAGCCCATGGAAAATGGGGTAAAGCCCATGAAAAGCAATGTCTAGGATAAGCACAGCTTATGTATGAAGCCCTCGGTGATGTATCCCTCGACTTGCTGCGCGCGTTTGAAGCGGCGGCGCGTCACCGCAGCTTCACCGCTGCTGCCATGGAGTTGGGCACCACTCAGCCCGCCATCAGCCAGCAGATCAAGCGCCTCGAAGAGCAACTGACGATTCGTCTGTTTGATCGCATTTACCGAGGCATCGAGCTGACCGACGCGGGCGCCTTGCTGTTTGAACACGTACAGGGCGGCTTGCAGACCATCAACCATGGCCTCAGCGCCATCACCCAGCAAGACCAGCATGAAGTGCTGCAGGTGGCCACCGACTTTGCCTTCGCCGCCTACTGGCTGATGCCGCGCCTGCACCGCTTTCATGCGGCCAACCCGCAGGTGGACGTGAGCCTGGTGACCAGCGAACGCAACCACGCCACTTTGCGCAGCGATATCGACGTCGCGGTGCTGTTTGGCGACGGCCGTTTCAAGCAGGGCGACAGCCTGTGGCTGTTCAACGAAGAAGTGTTCCCGGTGTGCAGCCCGCTGTGGCTCAAGGAGCAGGCCACGGCGTTGACTGTGCAAAATTTGCACGATGTTCCCCTGCTGCACCTGCGCCAGGAAAACAACAGCCAGTGGTTCGACTGGAGCGGCGTGTTTCGTGAACTGGGTATCAACGTTGCGCCCACTCCCGGCCAGCTGCGTTTTGACAACTACACCCTGCTGATTCAAGCGGCGATTGCTGGCCAGGGCGTGGCCATCGGCTGGCGTCACCTGGTGGACAACTTGCTGGAGCAGAACTGGCTGTGCCGACCGATCCGCGAGACGGTGATCTCGCGGTTTGGCTATTACGTGGTGCAACCCCAGCGCAAACGCCGGGGGCAGTTGGTCGAACGCTTTGTCGACTGGCTGGTGGCCGAGCAAGCCAGCAGCGCGCAGTCGCTGACCGGGCTGGCCCTGCCGTCGATTGCGGTCTAGGATTTGGCGCTTAATGGATCCGGATTCCGCCATGCAACGTATCAAGGGCTATCACGCCCACATCTATTTCGACGCCAGCACCCTCGACCAGGCGCGCACGTTGTGTGAAGACGCTGCCAAGCTGTTCCCCCTGCGCATGGGCCGCGTACACCAACGGCCGGTCGGCCCGCATCCGGACTGGAGCTGCCAGTTGGCGTTTGAGCCGGAGTACATCGGTGTGGTGCTGCCCTGGCTGGCGCTGCATCGCGAGGGGTTGGTGGTGTTTCTGCATCCGGATACTGGCGATGACTTGAAGGATCACACTGACTACGCGATCTGGATGGGCGCGATGCGGGAACTGGATTTGTCTGGGTTTCGGGGTTCAGAGACGCTTTAGGGGAGTGATTGTGGTGAGTGGGGGGGGTGTCTGGGATACCGGGTTGGTCTTTTTTGGGGGCGCTTCGCACCCCAACGCGGGGCAAGCCCGCTCGCCACGACAAGCCCGCTCGGCACAGCAACTCGGTGTTGATTTGTCCCGATATATGGGACTGATATTTATATATTGAGATGTAACAGGTCATAGGTTTATATTCGCCCATCTGCTTTTTTCAGCACCCACTCATTTCAGGTGAAGCGATGCAGGCGCAATTGATCGCGCTCGACTGGGGCACCAGCTCCCTTCGTGCTTACAAACTCGGCCCGGCGGGCGTGGTGCTTGAACAGCGCGCGCTGGCGTTCGGGATCATGCACCTGCCCAGCGAACCCCGGGACATTGCCGGCGTACGCTGCAGCGATGGCTTCGAGTTGGCGTTCGACGCGGCCTGTGGCGACTGGCTTGATGCGCAGCCCGATTTGCCGGTGATTGCCTGCGGCATGGTCGGCAGCGCTCAGGGCTGGAGCGAGGCGGCTTATCGCAAAACTCCGGTGGATGTCGCCAGCCTGGGCCAGGCACTGCATGGGGTGCGCAGCCTGCGCGGGGTGACGGTGCACATTGTGCCCGGTGTGATCGAACAGGTCGGTTTGCCCAACGTGATGCGCGGCGAAGAAACCCAGGTGCTCGGCGTGCTGCAAAATATCGGTGCCGACGCGCTGATCGGCCTGCCCGGCAGTCATTCCAAATGGGTCGAAGTTGTTCAAGGCCGCATCACCCACTTCGACACCTTCATGACCGGCGAATTGTTTGCGGTGCTCAGCAAACACAGCATCCTGGGTCGCACCCAACAGCCATCCGAACACTTCCAGGCCGAGGCCTTTGAGCGTGGCGTGCATGTCGCGCGCTCAGCAGACGGCCAGCGCGGCGTGCTGTCCACCTTGTTCAGCGCCCGTACCCTCGGGCTGACCGCCGAACTCACGCCCGAGCAACAGCCCGATTACTTGTCCGGCCTGTTGATCGGCCATGAACTCGCAGGTCTGCCGGACAGCGCGAAACACATCCCGATCACCCTGGTCGGCACCGCGCCGCTCTGTGCCCTTTATCAACGTGCCCTCGCCCTCTGCGGTTTTGCCCACGTCAGCCTGGCGCAGGAAGCCACCGAGCGCGGCCTGTGGCAACTGGCCGTGGCGGCTGGGCTCATTCAACCTGCAACGGAGGCCTGACATGCTTAAAGATGCACTCTCCCACAACGGTTTGATCGCGATTCTGCGCGGCGTGCGCCCGGACGAAGCCCAGGCGATCGGCCAAGTGCTCTACACGGCGGGCTTTCGCGTGATCGAAGTCCCACTGAATTCACCGGACCCTTACACCAGCATCCGCACCCTGCGCGACAGTCTGCCCGCCGATTGCCTGATCGGCGCGGGCACGGTGTTGACGCCCGAACAGGTTGAGCAGGTCAAAGCGGCGGGCGGCCAGGTGATCGTCATGCCCCACAGCGATCCCAAGGTGCTGCGCGCTGCCAAGGCGGCGGGCCTGTTCCTGTCGCCGGGTGTGGCCACGCCGACTGAAGCTTTCGCCGCCCTGGCTGAAGGTGCTGACGTGTTGAAGCTGTTCCCGGCCGAGCAAATGGGCCCGGCGGTGATCAAGGCGTGGCTCGCGGTATTGCCGGCGGGCACGTTGCTGCTGCCGGTGGGCGGCGTAACGCCAGAGAACATGCAGGTGTACTTCGACGCCGGCGCCAGGGGTTTCGGGCTGGGTTCCGGGTTGTTCAAACCGGGCATGTCTGTGGAGCACGTGGCGAGTACCGCGAAGGCGTATGTCGCCGCCTGGAACGCCTTGAACTGAATGCAAGCTTTGCGCCCCGAGCGCAGCATCGACAAGAGAGATAAGAAGATGAAAATCACCAAACTGACCACCTTCATCGTCCCGCCGCGCTGGTGCTTTCTGAAGGTCGAAACCGACCAGGGCGTGACTGGCTGGGGCGAGCCCGTGGTCGAAGGCCGCGCTCACACCGTGGCCGCTGCGGTCGAGGAGTTGTCCGACTACCTGATCGGCAAAGACCCCCGCAATATCGAAGACATCTGGACTGTGCTCTATCGCGGCGGCTTCTACCGTGGCGGCGCCGTGCACATGAGCGCCCTCGCCGGTATCGACCAGGCGCTGTGGGACATCAAGGGCAAGGCCCTTGGCGTGTCCGTGAGTGATCTGCTCGGTGGCCAGGTGCGCGACAAGATCCGCGTGTATTCGTGGATAGGCGGCGACCGCCCTGCCGACACCGCTCGCGCCGCCAAAGATGCCGTGGCGCGTGGCTTTACTGCCGTGAAAATGAACGGCACCGAAGAATTGCAGTTCGTCGACAGCTTCGAAAAAGTCGACCTGGCCCTGGCCAACGTCGCCGCCGTGCGTGACGCGGTCGGCCCCAACGTTGGCATCGGCGTCGACTTCCATGGCCGGGTACACAAGCCCATGGCCAAGGTGCTGATGAAGGAACTCGACCCGTACAAACTGATGTTTATCGAAGAGCCGGTGCTCAGCGAGAACTACGAAGCGCTCAAAGAGCTGGCCCCGCTGACCAGCACGCCGATTGCCTTGGGCGAGCGCCTGTTCTCGCGCTGGGACTTCAAGCGCGTGCTCAGCGAAGGCTATGTCGACATCATCCAGCCGGACGCTTCCCACGCCGGCGGCATCACCGAAACCCGCAAGATCGCCAACATGGCCGAAGCCTACGACGTGGCTTTGGCGCTGCACTGCCCGCTCGGGCCGATTGCCCTGGCGGCGTGCCTGCAACTGGATGCGGTCTGCTACAACGCGTTCATCCAGGAGCAAAGCCTGGGCATTCACTACAACGAAAGCAACGACCTGCTCGACTACGTGAAAGACCCGGGCGTGTTCGACTATGACAAAGGCTTCGTGAAGATCCCTAACGGGCCAGGCCTGGGCATTGAGATCAACGAGGAATACGTGATCGAACGCGCCGCCATCGGCCACCGCTGGCGCAACCCGATCTGGCGCCATGCCGACGGCAGCTTCGCCGAGTGGTGATTTCTGACTGACGGAACGGGATCAAAAATGTGGGAGCTGGCTTGCCTGCGATAGCGGTGTGTCAGTTCCAGAGATGCAAGCTGGACCACCGCTATCGCAGGCAAGCCAGCTCCCACATTGATTGTGTTTCAGCCAGTAAAGATCAGTCCTCAATAAACATAAAAAGAGGCAACCCCCCATGCACCCTGAATCCTTCACCGGGCAGGCTTCTTTAGTCACGCCCAGCAGAAAGCGTTTCTTCATCATGGTGCTGCTGTTCATCACCGTGGTGATCAACTACCTCGACCGCAGCAACCTGTCGATTGCGGCCCCCGCGCTGACCAGTGAGCTGGGTATCGACCCGGTGCATGTCGGGCTGATCTTCTCCGCATTCGGCTGGACTTACGCGGCCATGCAGATTCCCGGCGGCTGGCTGGTCGACCGTGTGCCGCCGCGCATTCTCTACACCGTGGCCCTGCTGCTGTGGTCCATCGCCACTGTGATGCTGGGGTTTGCTGCCAGCTTTATCGCGTTGTTCGTGCTGCGCATGGCGGTCGGTGCGCTGGAAGCGCCTGCTTATCCGATCAACAGCCGCGTGGTCACGACCTGGTTTCCCGAGCGTGAGCGCGCCACCGCGATTGGCGTCTACACCTCCGGGCAATTTGTCGGGCTGGCCTTTCTCACGCCGGTACTGGCGTGGCTGCAGCACGCATTCGGCTGGCACATGGTCTTTGTCGCCACCGGCGGCGTGGGCATTCTGTGGGCGCTGATCTGGTACGCGGTGTACCGCGAGCCCAAGGATTTCAAAGGCGCGAATGCGGCTGAAATCGAGCTGATTCGCGAGGGTGGCGGCCTGGTGGATATCCAGGAAAAAACCGCCAAGGCGCCGTTCAGTTGGGTGGACCTGGGCATCGTGCTGAGCCAGCGCAAGCTCTGGGGCATCTACCTGGGGCAGTTCTGCCTGAACTCTACGTTGTGGTTTTTCCTGACGTGGTTTCCGACGTACCTGGTGAAATACCGCGGCATGGACTTCATCAAGTCTGGCCTGTTGGCGTCGTTACCCTTCCTCGCGGCCTTCGTGGGTGTGCTGTGTTCGGGGATATTTTCCGACTGGCTGATTCGCCGGGGTTCATCGGTGGGTTTCGCGCGCAAGTTGCCGATCATTGGCGGGCTGCTGATTTCCACGGCGATCATTGGCGCCAACTATGTGGATTCGACGGCGTGGGTCATCGCGTTTCTGGCGCTGGCGTTTTTCGGCAATGGCCTGGCGTCGATTACCTGGTCGCTGGTGTCCACATTGGCGCCCGCGCGGTTGCTGGGGCTGACGGGTGGAGTGTTCAACTTCATCGGTAACTTGTCGGCGATCACCACGCCAATTGTGATTGGCTTTTTGGCGAGTGGGGATTCGTTTGCACCGGCGATCACATACATCGCAGTGCTGGCGTTGCTGGGGGCGCTTTCCTACGTGTTATTGGTAGGCAAAGTCGAACGGATTGAGCTGTAGCGGGTGACAAGTAACTCATGGCAGGCGGGCTTGTTGTGGCGAGCCGGCTTGTTGGGGCGAGCGGGCTTGCCCCGCGTTGGGCTGCGCAGCGGCCCCAGAGAGAAGAACGCGGTGATTCAGGTGCTCCTTGGTGTCTGGTTTTGGGGCCGCTGCGCAGCCCAACGCGGGGCTAGCCCGCTCGCCACAACAAGCCCGTTCGCCACAACAGGCCCACTTACCAATGTTCACCAAAGCAGGCCCATTCACCACGGCGACTGGGCCTGCCGTTTCAAACTGCGCGGTTTAGTTAAGCACGCCGTCGAGGATTTCGTAGACGATGCCTGTGCCCACGGCGATCAACACCACGTCCGGGCCGGAACGGCGCCATTCATAACCCTGGTACACCGGCAGGCGCGACAGGGCTCGGTTGTCCAGGCGTTCGCCGTAATAGCCACGTGGCAGCGGCTGGCCGCGCACCAGGCGTACGTTTGGCGGTGGTGGTGCGCCACGGGAGAACTGGCCGTGGTTGTCATGGATGATCTGCCGTACCGGGCCGAAGTCCTGCGGCGGGCCGCGACGGTTGTCCTGCGGGCCGCGATGGTCGTCACCACGCTGGTCGTGCTGACCTTGTGGGCCCTGCGGGCCGCCACGGTCTGGGCCGCCTTGATCGTACGGCGCGGCCTGCGCCAGGGCACTCGCGCCGAGCATCAGCACGCCGAGACCAGCGATCAAGCGTTTAGGCATTTTCATGGGGTGTTTCCTCAGTCCTGCACGAACAAAAAAGGGACCTCGAACGAGGTTCGAAATCCCTTGGTCTTGTCACTTTAGGTACTGTTGCAGCGGATTGATTCCTCTGTATCAGGAACTTTACCTACTGCTACATGGCGCTTACGTACGGGCGTTGCGCACACCTTCCGACAGCGCCGCGCACAGGGTCAACACCCCATCGATGGCTTGCTGATCATTTTTCGCATTGGCGATGTGATCGATCAACGCCGAACCTACCACCACACCGTCTGCCAGGCGCGCGATCGCGGCGGCTTGTTCCGGCGTGCGGATACCAAAGCCGATGCTGATGGGCAGGTCGGTATGGCGACGCAGGCGGGTCACGGCCTCTTCGACGTGTTCCAGGGTGGCGGCGCCGGCGCCGGTCACACCGGCCACCGACACGTAGTACACAAAGCCGGAGCTGCCGTTGAGCACGGTGGGCAGGCGCACGTCATCGGTGGTCGGCGTGGTCAGACGGATAAAGTCGATGCCGGCGGCTTGGGCCGGGTCGCACAGTTCGCCGTTATGCTCGGGCGGCATGTCGACCACGATCAGGCCGTCCACACCAGCTTCCTTGGCGTCAGTGATGAACTGTGGCACGCCGTATTTGTGGATCGGGTTGAAGTAGCCCATCAACACCAGCGGGGTGTCGCTGTTGTCTTTGCGGAACTCGCGGACCATCTGCAGGGTTTTCGTCAGGTTCTGCTTGGCGGTCAGCGCACGGATGTTGGCCAGTTGAATCGCCGGGCCGTCGGCCATCGGGTCGGTGAAGGGCATGCCCAGCTCGATCACGTCGGCACCGGCGGCAGGCAAGCCTTTGAGGATCGCCAGCGAGGTGTCATAGCCCGGGTCGCCAGCAGTGACGAAGGTCACCAAGGCGGCGCGGTTTTGTTGTTTGAGTTGCGCAAAACGCGCTTGCAGGCGGCTCATTAGTGTTTCTCCTGCGAGGACTGCTCTTGTTGAGACTGTTCCATGTGGAACATCACGGTTTGCATGTCTTTGTCGCCACGGCCCGAGAGGTTGACCACCATCAGGTGATCTTTCGGCAAGTTGGGCGCGCGTTTGAATACTTCGGCCAAGGCGTGGGCGGTTTCCAGGGCAGGAATGATCCCTTCCAGGCGGCAGCATTTATGGAAGGCTTCGAGGGCTTCGTTGTCAGTCACCGAGGTGTACTGCACACGGCCGATGTCGTGCAACCAGGCGTGTTCAGGGCCAATGCCGGGGTAGTCGAGGCCGGCGGAAATCGAGTGGGCGTCGATGATCTGGCCGTCGTCGTCCTGCAACAGGAAGGTGCGGTTGCCATGCAGTACGCCGGGTACGCCGCCGTTGAGGCTGGCCGCGTGTTTGCCGGTTTCGATGCCGTGGCCGGCCGCTTCAACGCCGATGATTTCCACACCTGTGTCATCCAGGAACGGGTGGAACAGGCCCATGGCGTTGGAGCCACCGCCGATGCAGGCCACCAGGCTGTCCGGCAGGCGGCCTTCCTGGGCTTGCATCTGGTCACGGGTTTCCTTGCCGATCACGGCCTGGAAGTCGCGCACCATCGCAGGGTACGGGTGCGGGCCGGCCACGGTGCCAATCAGGTAGAAGGTGTCTTCAACGTTGGTCACCCAGTCACGCAAGGCTTCGTTCATCGCGTCTTTGAGGGTGCCGGTGCCCGCAACCACCGGGATCACTTCAGCGCCCAACAGCTTCATGCGAAACACGTTGGCCTGTTGGCGCTCGATGTCGGTGGTGCCCATGTAGATCACGCATTGCAGGCCAAAGCGCGCGGCGACGGTGGCCGTGGCCACACCGTGCATGCCGGCGCCGGTCTCGGCGATGATGCGTTTTTTGCCCATGCGCCGCGCCAGCAGGATCTGGCCGATGCAGTTGTTGATCTTGTGCGCGCCGGTGTGGTTGAGCTCTTCGCGCTTGAGGTAGATCTTGGCGCCGCCGCAGAACTCGGTCAGGCGTTCAGCGAAATACAGCGGGCTTGGGCGTCCGACGTAGTCGCGCTGGAAGTAAGCCAATTCTTCGTTGAAAGCCGGATCGATCTTGGCCGCTTCGTATTCGCGGGCCAGGTCGAGGATCAACGGCATCAGGGTTTCAGCGACGTAGCGGCCGCCGAATGCGCCGAACAGGCCGCTGGCGTCTGGGCCGTTGCGTAGATCGGTCTGGGACTGAGTCATGGGTGGCTCCAGGAAAGAAGGGTTGTGATAAACAATGAGGGCCACTCTACCCCTCACGCTCTTGGCTGAAAACCGATAAGATCGCCGCAACCTGTCAGGAAAACTCACAGATGAGCCGAGACCTTCCTCCCCTTAACGCCCTGCGCGCGTTTGAAGCCACTGCCCGCCTCAACAGCGTGAGTCAGGCTGCCGAGCAGTTGCACGTCACTCATGGCGCGGTCAGCCGTCAGTTGAAGGTGCTGGAAGAGCACTTGGGTGTCAGCCTGTTCGTTAAGGATGGGCGTGGCCTTAAACTCACAGATGCGGGCGTACGGCTGCGCGATGCAAGCAGCGATGCCTTTGAGCGTTTGAGGGATGTGTGCGCCGAACTTACCCAAAGCAGTGCCGACGCACCCTTCGTGCTCGGCTGCTCGGGCAGTTTGCTCGCGCGCTGGTTGATTCCGCGTCTGGGCCGTTTGAATGCCGACCTGCCGGATCTGCGCTTGCACCTGTCGGCGGGTGACGGCGACCTTGACCCCAGGCGGCCCGGCCTCGACGCCCTGCTGGTTTTCGCTGAACCGCCGTGGCCGGCGGATATGCAGGTGTACGAGCTGGCCAGCGAACGCATCGGCCCGGTCATGAGCCCGCGTTTTGCCGGTTACGAGCGCCTGCGCCAAGCCCCCGCCTCGGCCCTGTGTGGCGAAGCGCTGTTGCACACCACCTCACGCCCGCAAGCCTGGCCCAGTTGGGCACAGCACTACGGCATCGAGCCCGGCGCGTTGAAACATGGCCAGGGGTTTGAGCATTTGTATTATTTGCTGGAAGCGGCGGTCGCTGGACTGGGCGTGGCGATTGCGCCCGAACCGCTGGTGGCAGAGGACCTGCGAGCGGGTCGCCTGGTGGCGCCGTGGGGTTTTTGTGAAACCCCGGCGCACCTGGCGTTGTGGCTACCCAAGCGCGCCGCAGACGGGCGCGCTCGGCAGCTGGCGCAGTGGCTCAAGACTGAGCTGTTGCGCCAACCTGTTTAGTCACCACGTTTGCACATCAAATAAGCCGCCAGCAGACCCAGCGCGCCAACGGCGACGCCGGCAGTGGTCCATGGGTGCTCTTGTGCGTAGTCACGGGTTGCAACACCGGTTTCGCGGATTTTGACTTTGCTTTCTTCGTAGGCATCGCTGATCAGATGACGGGAATGCTTGAGTGCATTCTCGGCATTGCTTTTCAGGGCCTTCAACGTTTTGCGCGACTCGTCAGACGCATCGTCCTTGAGGCTTTCAAGGGATTTGAGCAGGCTCGAAATCTCGGCTTCCATGCTTTCCAGTGACGCTTTGCGTAAAGAAGTGTTGGCCATGTGGGCTCTCCTGAAGTGATTGAGTGGCGTGTGTAGATACCGACTGCGGCCGATTCAAAAAGTGCAGTAAATCTGAACTTTCGAGTAGCAATTGTCGCCAGAAGCATTAGGAACATTGACTGCTACGCTCACTAGAGACCTCAGGAGAAACGCTATGTCCAATCACACCTATAAGAAAGTCGAACTGGTAGGTTCGTCCACCACCAGCATCGAAGATGCCATTCAGAATGCACTGGCGGAGGCCAGTAAAAGCCTCAAACACCTGGAGTGGTTCGAAGTGACTGAAACCCGCGGTCATATCGAGGACGGCAAAGTCGCGCACTATCAGGTCACGCTCAAGGTAGGGTTCCGAATTGCCACCAGTTGATCCTGTGAGTTGAACTTGCGGACTGGCCGATTGCCATAACCTGCGCTACAACGGTGGGGTGCCGATGCGATAGCATTGGCACGTTCTATTCGATCAGCGTAAGGAAGTAACGGATGAAGAAGTTCCTGTTAGCAGTCGGTTTGTTGAGCATTGCGGGTACAGCCCTGGCGGCGGGCAAGCCTTGCGAAGAGCTGAAAGGCGAACTCGCGGCAAAGCTTGATGCCAAAGGCGTTCAGCATTATTCGCTGGATGTTGTGGAGAAAGGCGCTGCAGCCGATGCCAAAGTGATTGGCAGCTGCGAAGGCGGCACCAAGGAAATCGTCTACAAACGCGGTTAATCCCGTGTTGCAGACATAAAAAACCGACGCGAGTGCGTCGGTTTTTTTTCGCCTGGGGTTTAGCCCTTCATCACCTGCGCCAGCAGTTCGTAGGAATGAATGCGGTCGGCGTGTTCGTACAGATCGCTGGTGAAAATCAGCTCATCAGCACCGGTTTGCTCGATCAACACTTCCAGCTTGGCGCGGATTTTCGCCGGGCCGCCGACCATGGCCAGGCCCAGGAAACTGCCGACGGCCTCTTTTTCATGGGGCAGCCACAGGCCGTCCATGGTTTTCACTGGCGGGCGCTGGACCAGGCTTTGCCCGCGCATCAACGCAAGAATGCGCTGGTACACCGAGGTGGCCAGGTAATCGGCTTGTTCGTCGGTGTCGGCGGCAACCAGCGGAATGCCGAGCATCACGTAAGGTTTATCCAGCACGGCCGAAGGCTTGAAGTGATTGCGGTACACGCGAATCGCCTCATGCATCAAACGCGGAGCGAAATGTGAGGCAAAGGCGTAAGGCAAACCGCGTTCACCGGCCAGCTGTGCGCTGAACAGGCTGGAACCGAGCAACCAGACCGGCACGTTGGTGCCGGTGCCCGGTACGGCGATGATCCGTTGGTCGGGCGTGCGTGGGCCAAGGTAGGCCACCAGCTCGGCCACATCTTCCGGAAACTCGTCAGCACTGCCGGAGCGCTCACGGCGCAGGGCGCGGGCGGTCATTTGGTCAGAACCCGGCGCACGGCCCAGGCCCAGGTCGATACGGCCGGGGTAGAGGCTTTCCAGGGTGCCGAACTGCTCGGCGATCACCAGTGGTGCGTGGTTGGGCAGCATGATGCCGCCGGAACCGACGCGAATGGTCGACGTGCCTCCCGCCAGGTAGCCCAGCAACACCGAGGTAGCTGAACTGGCTATGCCGTCCATGTTGTGGTGCTCAGCCACCCAGAAGCGGTTGTAGCCGAACTTTTCCACGTGCTGGGCCAGGTCCAGGGAGTTGCGCAGCGACTGCGCGATGGTTCCGTTGGCGCGCACGGGCACGAGGTCGAGGGTTGAAAATTTTACGTCGGACAGCGATTTCATAAGCCTGCTTCTCCATTAGGTGCGCAGGCTTATTAAATGAATCAAAACCTGCCGCTTCATGTGCATGCTTTATGAGATGTGGGCATATACCCGAGATTCAATAGCAGACCAGGAAATTTCCTACTAATTTGCTGGGTTTCTCCGACAAGATGAACTTTGCCAACGCTTCTATCCTCAGAACCTTACTGAAGCAAAACCACCGTTCGAGGAGACCGCTATGAGTATCGTTAAAAAAGCATCCGCGCATTGGGAAGGTGATCTGAAGACAGGCCTGGGTTCCATTTCCACGGAAACCGGCGTGCTGCGCGAAGCGCCCTACGGCTTCAAAGCGCGTTTCGAAGGCGGCAAAGGCACTAACCCTGAAGAACTGATCGGCGCGGCCCACGCTGGCTGCTTCTCCATGGCGTTTTCGATGATCCTGGGCGATGCGGGCCTCAAGGCTGACAGCATCGACACCACGGCTGAAGTGACCCTGGACCAGGTTGAAGGGGGTTTTGCGATTACCGCCGTGCACCTGGTCCTCAAGGCCAAGATTCCGGGGGCAAGCCAGGCGCAGTTCGACGAACTGAGCAAAAAGGCCAAGGAAGGGTGCCCAGTGTCCAAGGTACTGAATGCTGAAATCAGCCTGGATGCCACGCTGGTCAGCTGATACAGCAAGATCCAATGTGGGAGCTGGCTTGTGTTGGAGCTGGCTCCTACCCTTGTCTGCTCCCGCATTTAGTTATGCGTTAAATCAGAACTCGTGTTTCCCCGATGTGGTCCTATACCCTATGCAGCCTTAGCCGCACACTCGTGCGCATGCATTCAGGGAGCTACACACATGAAACGTTTTGCCTTGGCGATCATCTGCGGTGTATTGGCCACCTCGGCCGTGGCCGCTCCGAAAGATTGTGAAGAGCTCAGGAAGGAAATCGAAGTGAATATCCAGGCCAAGGCGATCCCGTCCTACACCCTGGAAATCATCACTGCCGAAGAAGCCAAGAATCATGACAGTGCGATGCTCGTAGGTACCTGCGAAAACGGCACCAAGCGCATCATTTATCAAAAAAACAACGACTGATCAGATGCAATTCACGCTGTGTTCTTCGGCCAGTAACTGCCGCGCCGAGTTATACAGCCGGATGTTGGGCGTGAAGGCCAGCGAGCGCCCCTCCAGCACATAATGCTGGCCCGCCTGGAAGTTGTTGTACTGCAGGCTCATGAAACAGGTGCGGTCACGCGTCTGGTCCAGCCCGCCAATCCCCGTTCCGGTGTTCACCTCGAAATCGAAACGCACCATCAGCTCATGGCTGCCGGGTGGCACCTGGAAGAAACGCCCGTCGTTAAGGTTTTTTCCGTCCAGGCGCTGCGCCATCACCAGCTTGGCGCCGGGTGTGGGCGTGGTGAAGTCGACCCAGGCTTGCTGCGGGTCGGCGGGGGGAATGGGCGTCGATGCACAGGCGCTGAGGAACAGGGCAGCAACAGGTAGCAAAAGCTGGCGCATGGCAGGCACTCAGGCAGAAGGAAAGGATGAGCCCGGCGCCGATGGCAGCAGACTCCCTATGAGTATAAACACGCTAAACCATGGAAAAATTCCGTGAGGGCAGGATAGTCTGGCGAGCACATTATTCAGAGGTGGTCGCGGCATGCTCAGGCGTTTTCTTCCAGTCGTGTGGGTGCTGCTGCTCAGCGGCTGCTCCAGCGTCAGTTATTACAGCCAGTTGGCGAGCGGCCAGTGGCAGTTGCTGCGGGCTCGCGAACCGGTTTCCGAAGTCATCGCCGACCCTTCCCGGCCACAGTTGTTGCGTGACCACTTGGTGCAATCGCAGAAGGCGCGCGCCTTTGCCAGCGAACACCTGCACCTTCCGGATAACCAGAGTTACCGGCTGTACGTCGACATTGGCCGGCCATATGTAGTCTGGAATGTCTTCGCCACGCAGGAATTTTCCCTCTCGCCTGTCACCCATTGCTTCCCGATTGCCGGTTGCGTCGCTTATCGCGGCTACTACAACCAGGGCGCGGCGCGTGGCGAGGCGGCGCTGTTGAAGCAACGCGGTATGGATGTGTCGATTGGCGGCGTGGAGGCCTATTCCACGCTGGGTTGGTTCAACGACCCGATCATGAGTTCAATGATGAGCTGGGGCGATGAGCGCCTGGCCACGCTGATTTTCCATGAGCTGGCGCACCAGCGTTTTTATGTGAAGGACGACACGGAGTTCAACGAATCGTATGCCAATTTCGTCGAGCAGGAAGGCACGCGCCAATGGCGTGCGGCCCGTGGTCTGCCGCCGATCAGCGGTGCAGCGTTGCAGCAGCGCGACCAGTTCATCCGGTTGGTTCTCGATACTCGAAAACGCTTGGAAGCGTTGTACGCGCAGCCGTTGGCGGCGCAGGCGATGCGACAGGCCAAGGCAGCCGAATTTGAGCGCTTGCGCAGCGAGTATCGCCGGATTCGCGACAGCCAATGGGGCGGGGACAAGCGCTATGACGTGTGGATTAATCAGCCGATGAACAACGCGCGGTTGTTGCCGTTTGGGCTGTATGACCAGTGGGTGCCGGCGTTTGCGGCGTTGTTTCGGCAGGTGAACGGAGATTGGGTGAGGTTTTTTGCGGCGGTGGAGAAGATGGGTGGGTTGCCGGTGGAGCAGCGCAAGGCGGCGTTGAAGCGGTTGGAAAGTGGAGGTCTTTAGGGCCTCATCGCAGGCAAGCCAGCTCCCACAGTTGACCCTGTTTCAACTGTAGAACGCGGTCCAATGTGGGAGCTGGCTTGCCTGCGATAGCGGTCTCAAACCCGCTGCAAAAACATCTGATGCATCTCATCCAGCGTCTCAAAATGCCAGGTCGGCGCCTCAGCACTCAACTCCTCAAAACTGCCAAACCCATACCCCACCGCCGCCGAATCCAGCCCGTTGCTGCGCGCCCCGATCAGGTCATGCTTGCGATCACCAATCATCAAGGTCGTCGCCGGGTCCAGGCCCTCCTCGCTCATCAAGTGCGCGATCAGCTCAACCTTGTTTGTGCGCGTACCGTCCAACTCACTGCCGTAAATCACCTTGAAGTGCCTGGCGAAATCGAAATGCCGAGCAATCTCGCGAGCGAATACCCAAGGCTTGGAGGTGGCCACATACAACTCACGGCCCTGGCCATTCAGCGCTTCGAGCAGCGGCATCACGCCGTCGAATACGCGATTTTCATACAGCCCGGTGACCTTGAAACGCTCCCGATAAAAATTCACCGCTTCCCAGGCTTTGGCCTCGTCGAAGCCGTAGAACTGCATAAACGCTTGCAACAGCGGCGGGCCGATAAAGTGTTCGAGCTGTGTGAGGTCCGGCTCATCAATGCCGAGTTTGCCAAGGGCGTACTGGATCGAACGGGTGATGCCCTCACGCGGATCCGTCAGGGTGCCGTCCAGGTCGAACAGCACGGTTGAGTATTTCAGGGTCATTGATCGAATCCTTCGGCCAGGTGCAGGTCTTTGAGCTTCACGTAGTTGGCGGCGCTGTAGGTGAAAAACGCGCGCTCCTTGTCAGTCAGGGCGCGGACTTGTTTAACCGGGCTGCCCACGTACAAAAAGCCGCTCTCAAGTGTCTTGCCCGGCGGCACCAGGCTGCCGGCGCCGATGATCACGTCGTCTTCGACCACGGCACCGTCCATCACGATGCTGCCCATGCCGATCAGGATGCGGTTGCCCACCTTGCAACCGTGCAGCATGACTTTGTGCGCGATGGTCACGTCATCGCCGATCAGCAGCGGGAAGCCGTCCGGGTTGAACGGCCCGGCGTGGGTAATGTGCAGCACGCAGCCGTCTTGCACGCTGGTGCGTGCGCCGATGCGGATGCGGTGCATGTCGCCACGAATCACGGTCAGCGGCCATACGGAGCTGTCGGTGCCTATTTCGACATCGCCGATCACCACCGCCGAACTGTCGACAAAAGCCCCGGCGCCCAGGGTTGGCGTGTGGTTCTGATAGGTGCGAAGGGTCACGATAGCGTCTCTCTCTTGTGCTGATAGCTGCGGTGGGAGTTGATTGTAATTAAGATGGCCCCATCTTTGTTCTTACATGTTTCTTCAGCCAAGGTGCCCACCGTGAGCGCGAACAACCCGCTTCTGCAGTCCTACGACCTGCCGCCGTTCTCGGCGATCCGTGCCGAGCACGTGCAACCGGCCATCGAACAGATCCTCGCCGACAACCGCGTTGCCATCGAAGGCATCCTGCAAAGCCAGGGTAAAAACCCTACGTGGGCCGGTCTGGTCCTGGCCATGGACGAGTTGAATGACCGCCTGGGCGCCGCCTGGAGCCCGGTCAGCCACCTCAACGCCGTGTGCAACAGCGCCGAATTGCGCGAAGCCTACGAAAGTTGCTTGCCTGCGTTGAGCGCCTACTCCACCGAGATGGGCCAGAACCGTGAACTGTTCCAGGCCTTTGAAGCCCTGGCCAACAGCCCGGAAGCCGCCGGTTTCGATGTGGCGCAAAAAACTATTCTGGAACACTCGCTGCGCGACTTCCGCCTGTCGGGTATCGATTTGCCGCCAGAGCAGCAAAAACGTTATGCCGAAGTGCAAAGCAAACTCTCCGAGCTGGGCAGCAAATTCTCCAACCAATTGCTCGATGCCACCCAGGCCTGGACCAAACACGTTACCGACGAAGCCACCCTCGCCGGCCTGACCGACTCGGCCAAGGCGCAAATGGCTGCCGCCGCTCAGGCCAAAGGCCTCGACGGCTGGCTGATCACCCTGGAATTCCCAAGCTACTACGCGGTGATGACCTACGCCCAGGACCGTGCCCTGCGTGAAGAAATCTACGCCGCCTACTGCACCCGTGCGTCGGACCAAGGCCCGAATGCTGGCCAGAACGATAACGGCCCGGTGATGGAACAGATCCTCGACCTGCGTCAGGAACTCGCCACATTGTTGGGCTATGCGTCGTTCTCCGAGTTGAGCCTGGCCACCAAAATGGCCGAGTCCAGCGACCAGGTGCTGAGCTTCCTGCGTGACCTGGCCAAGCGCAGCAAACCGTTTGCCGCCCAGGACTTGCAACAGCTCAAGGCCTACGCCGCCGAACAAGGCTGCGCCGACCTGCAAAGCTGGGACAGCGGTTTCTACGGCGAAAAACTGCGCGAGCAGCGCTACAGCGTGTCTCAGGAAGCCCTGCGCGCGTACTTCCCGATCGACAAAGTGCTGGGCGGCCTGTTCGCCATTGTGCAGCGCCTGTACGGCATCGAAATCGCCGAGCAAAAAGGCTTCGACACCTGGCACCCGGATGTTCGCCTGTTCGAAATCAAGGAAAACGGCCAGCACGTCGGCCGCTTCTTCTTCGACCTGTACGCCCGCGCCAACAAGCGTGGCGGTGCCTGGATGGACGGCGCGCGCGACCGTCGCCGCACGGTGGACGGCGTGCTGCAAAGCCCGGTCGCCAACCTGGTGTGCAACTTCACCCCGGCCGACAGCGGCAAGCCTGCCCTGTTGACCCACGATGAAGTGACCACCCTGTTCCACGAATTCGGCCACGGCCTGCATCACCTGCTCACCCGCGTTGAACACGCGGGCGTGTCCGGCATCAACGGCGTGGCCTGGGATGCGGTGGAATTGCCGAGCCAGTTCATGGAGAACTGGTGCTGGGAGCCGGAAGGCCTGGCGCTGATCTCCGGTCACTACGAAACCGGCGAGCCATTGCCTCAGGACCTGCTGGAAAAAATGCTCGCAGCCAAGAACTTCCAGTCCGGCCTGATGATGGTGCGCCAGCTGGAATTCTCGCTGTTCGACTTCGAACTGCACGCCACCCATGGCGATGGCCGCAGCGTGGCGCAGGTGCTTGAAGGCGTGCGCGATGAAGTCTCGGTGATGCGTCCACCGGCCTACAACCGCTTCCCCAACAGCTTCGCGCACATCTTTGCCGGCGGTTACGCAGCCGGTTACTACAGCTACAAATGGGCTGAAGTGTTGTCGGCCGATGCCTTCTCCAAGTTTGAAGAAGACGGCGTGCTGAATGCCCAGACCGGCCGCGCGTTCCGCGAGGCGATTCTGGCGCGTGGCGGTTCCCAGGCGCCGATGGTGCTGTTCGTCGACTTCCGCGGGCGTGCACCGTCGATTGACGCACTCTTGCGCCACAGCGGCCTGAGTGAGGACGCGGCAGCATGAGTGAAGGGCCTGTGGTGACCAAGAAGCAATTTATCGCCGGGGCGGTTTGCCCGGCGTGCAGCGAGCCGGACAAGTTGAAAATGTGGACCGAAGACAACGTGCCGCACCGCGAGTGCGTGGCCTGCGGCTACACCGACACGCTCAATGACCAAGGCTTGTCGGTGCCCAAGGAATTGGGCACGCGGGTGAATACATCGGCGTTGAAAGCGCCGGACCCGAAAGTGCAGGCGGTGCAGTTTTTTCCTAATCCGAAGCTGAAAAAAGACTGACGGTTTGATGCCCCGCGCTTCGGAACACGGTTTCCGGGCGCGGGGCATTAAGCATCTACAGCTTCCTTCCCCGCGACGTCTTCCAGGATGACAACTTCCCCCTGTTGTCTTCAAGGAAGCGACCATGCCCGACCCCAACCCACTGTTGCAGGACGACCACCTGCCAGCTTTCTCGGCTATTCGTGCCGAACACCTCGTGCCTGCCGTCGAGGCCATCGTGCTGCGCAGTCGCGCCGAGGTTGCCCGCATCACCGGCAGCCAGCAACACGGCCCGAACTGGGATGATTTGGTGCTGGCAATCGAAGCCGTCACCTCGCGAATCGACGAGGTGTTAACGGTGATCTACATCCTCGACAGCGTAAATACCGATCAAAACTGGACGCAAGCCAGCGCGCAAGCCACTTCTCGGGCCGTCGAGTTCGTGCGCGATTTAACTGCTAACCGCGCCCTATTCGATTGCTATAAAGCATTGGCCGCCAGCTCGCCGGCTGCGCTGTTCGACGCCTCCCGTCAACGTCTGCTAAGGCGTACGTTGAAGAAATTCACGCTGGCCGGTATCGAACTGGCGCCTGCTGAGCAGCAGAGGCTGGTCACGCTTAACCAGGAAATGGCCGGGCTCCAGCAGTTGTTTCTGACCCAGCTGGAACAGGCCAATCACGCGTGGCGCAAACACATCACCGACGAATCAGAGCTGCTGGGGCTTGCGCCGACATTCAAGGCGCGCCTGGCGCAAAAGGCCCGTGACGCCAACCTGCAAGGCTGGCTGATTACGCTGAACGAAGAGACTTACCGAGAGCTCATGGCCTACGCGCAGGACCGGACGTTGCGCGAGCAGGTGTTTACCGCCTACAACACGCGTGCGTCCGATATCGGCCCGCATGCCGGGCAGTTCGACAATGGCCCGCTGCTGCAGATGCTCAGGGTCAGTCGCAGCCAAAAAGCCACGCTGCTGGGCTACACAAGCTTTGTTCAATTGGCCCTTGAGCTTCAGTCGCTGGACACCGAGGAGCAGGTGCTGGGGTTTATTCGTGAGCAAATCAGGTCGGAACGAACGGCCTTTGAACACGACAAGCGCCAACTCATCACGCTGGCCCGTGAGCATGGTTTGGCGCAGGTGCAACCGTGGGATTACGCCTATTTGGCGCAGATAATCCGGCAACAGGCCAGTGGCGTCTCTGAAGAAGCGTTGCGCGCCTACTTCCCGCTGGAGTCCACCCTGTCTCGGCTGTTTGCCCTGGTAAAGCGCCTCTTCGACGTCGAAATCAGCGAGGTGGAAGGCTTCGATGCCTGGGCGCCCGGGGTTCGACTCTTGCAGGTACAGGCCGATGGCGAGGTGCTGGGGCACATTTATTTCGTGCCGTATCTGCAAAAAAGCGGTGATTTTGCCAATGCGTTTTCGTTGAGGAACCGCTGGACCACCGCTGAAGGCCGCCGAATACAGCCGGTGGTCGTGCTCTGCAGCCAATTTGAAGTCGCCCCCAATGAGCCCTGTTTGCTCGGGCATCGACAGCTCAAGATTTTGTTTCATGAGTTTGGCCATTGCTTGCAGCAAATGCTGATGGGCCTGGGCTATCGCACCAAAATGGGCATTGACGACTTGGGCATGGACAGTGCGGAGTTCTGCGGCCAATTCTTCGAGCGCTGGTGCGATTCCCCTGAGTGTCTTGTGTGGTTGTCCAGCCATATCGAAACGGGCGCGCAGTTGCCTGAGGCCCTGGCCCGGCAACACAGGGTGTATGCCAACACCCAAATGTCGTGGGAACGCGCAGAGTCACTGACGCTGGCGTTATTTGATATCGAAGTGCATCGCACCCCTGACGACGGACGCAGCATTGAGCAGGTATTCGCCAGCGCCAACCGTGAAGTCGGGCACTTGCCGGCGCTGGACGCGGTGCGCTACGTCAATGGCTTCAGCCATATGGTGTTGGGGTATGAAGGCGGCTTTTACGCCTACCAGTGGTCTGAGGTGCTGGCGCGGGAAGCCTTTAAACGGTTTGAACGCGAGGGGGTTTTCAATGCCGCGACCGGGCGGGCATTCCGCGAGTGCGTGCTTGCGCCCGGTTATTCGCGGTCGCTGCTTGAGTCGGTGCAGCTGTTTTCAGGCGCTCCTAGGGGCCGCTAACGTTGAGTTCGCTACCCGTGCCTGCCGTGTTCACCCAGCTTTTCATCGAACACAGGGCAAAGGCGCTGGTGCTGCATTCTCCATTGAGCAGGGCGGTGCGTAACTTGCCGACATCCGCCTTCATCATGTAGCGAACGCCGTCCTTGAAGCCGTTGCTGCTGCCGAAGCCGCCCAGGGTCATCTCGTTCAGCGCATCTTCCTTGCTCCAGCCCTGAACCACCACGCGGTACATCGCGGCCATCAGGCCGGTGCGGTCGGAGCCGTGTTTGCAATGCATCAGCACCGGGCCATTCGCCTCTGCTTGCTGAATCGCCCTGAGCGCTGCGAGCACGTCGGAATCATCGACATGGTTGGTGCGATACGTCAGCTGTACCTGTTTGATATCAGATGCATCCAGCCATGGCGCATCGGATTCCGGCAAAAAGTTGATTACCGTGCCGATCTTCAATTGTTGCAAGACGGGCAGTGCCCTGCTGTCCGGCAACGCGCTGCGGTACAGGGTCGGCGTCATCTGATGCAGGTTGAATTGGTCTCCCACGGGCTGCGCCCACTCCGGCGAGCGCAGGGGCGTGGCGTCGTCGGCCTGGGCGCTGACGCTGGCGAAGAGTGCCAGCAGCGTCAGGCTCAAGGCAGGCATCAATCGAGGTGTGAACATGCGCGATGTGACCAGATGGAAAAAGTAATAGCCGCCAGAATGGTCATTACGGGGTGAATGAGGTGTGAGACGGCCGTCAAAGAATCGTGAATCGACGCAGGTGACCTGCGTTTTTACGACTGAATCGATTCTTCAAATGCTTAGCCTGCTATCATTTGTAACTATTGGTTGCCACAGTGTTCTATCCCTTTGGATCCCATTTCCTGGCAAGCCTTCACGCTGCTCTCAGAAGCGGCGGATAAACCCGTGACCACATGATGAGGTGCACCCATGTCTGATCAAGATCAAGACAACCCCCGGCGTGATTTTTTGCGCAAATCCTTGACCTTGATCCCGGTGGTCACGGTTGCCAGCACCGGCCTTGGCGGCTCGATATTGATGGCCGCCCCGGAGCCGGCCCACGCCGCGCCCGCCACGCCGCCGGTGAGCGACAAGGCCTATGAGCCGAGCTACTTCACTGCTGAAGAATGGGCATTCATCAACGCCGCGGTGGCGCAATTGATTCCCGCCGATGCCCAAGGCCCGGGCGCGCTGGAAGCCGGTGCGCCGGAATACATCGACCGCCAGATGAACACGCCGTACGCCAGCGGCGCGCTGTGGTTCATGCAAGGCCCGTTCAACGCTGATGCGGCGCCGGAGATGGGCTGGCAGAGCAAGTTGGTGCCAAAAGAGATCTACCGCCTGGGTATTGCTGCGACGGATGCATGGTCGAAGGCGTTCAACGGGAAAGCTTTTGCCGCTCAAGACAGCGCTACCCGAGACGATATGTTGCGACGCCTGGAAGCGGGCGGCAGTGAACTGAGCGCGCATTTCGCGGCGGTGCCACCGAAGATGTTTTTCAATTTGCTGCTGCAAAACACCAAGGAAGGGTTCTTCTGCGACCCGATTCACGGCGGCAACAAAGGCATGGTCGGCTGGACCATGATCGGCTTCCCCGGCGCCCGCGCCGATTTCATGGACTGGGTTGAACGCAACGAGCAATACCCCTTTCCGGCTGTTTCCATTCGCGGCGAGAGGGCATAAACGTGGCGACCATCATGAAGAAAGTCGATGCAGTGATCGTAGGCTTCGGCTGGACCGGCGCGATCATGGCCAAGGAGCTGACGGAAGCGGGCCTTAACGTGGTAGCGCTGGAGCGCGGCCCGATGCAGGACACCTACCCCGACGGCAACTATCCCCAGGTCATCGACGAATTGACCTACAGCGTGCGTAAAAAACTCTTCCAGGACATTTCCAAGGAGACGGTGACCATTCGCCACAGCGTGAATGACGTCGCCCTGCCTAACCGCCAGTTGGGCGCTTTTCTGCCGGGCAATGGCGTGGGCGGCGCGGGCCTGCACTGGTCGGGCGTGCATTTTCGGGTCGACCCGATTGAGCTGCGCATGCGCAGCCATTACGAAGAGCGCTACGGCAAGAACTTCATTCCCAAAGACATGACCATCCAGGACTTCGGCGTCAGCTATGAAGAGCTGGAACCGTTTTTTGACTACGCGGAAAAAGTCTTCGGCACCTCAGGCCAGGCCTGGACCGTTAAAGGCCAGTTGGTCGGCGAGGGCCGTGGCGGCAACCCTTACGCGCCGGATCGCTCCAACCCGTTCCCGCTGCAAGCGCAGAAAAACACCGTCTCCGCACAGCTGTTTCAGAAAGCGGCTGCGGATGTAGGTTACAAACCCTACAACCTGCCGTCGGCCAATACGTCGGGGCCGTACACCAACCCCTACGGCGCGCAGATGGGCCCGTGCAATTTCTGCGGCTTTTGCAGTGGCTACGTTTGCTACATGTATTCCAAGGCGTCGCCGAACGTGAACATTCTGCCGGCGCTGCGTCAGGTGCCGAATTTTGAGCTGCGGCCCAACTCCCACGTGCTCAAGGTCAACCTCGACAGCACCAAGAGCAAGGCCACCGGCGTGACCTACATCGACGGCCAGGGCCGCGAGTGCGAGCAGCCGGCAGACCTGGTGATCATCGGCTCGTTCCAGTTCAACAATGTGCGGCTGATGTTGCTGTCGGGTATCGGCAAACCTTACGACCCGATTACCAACGAGGGCGTGATCGGCCGCAACTTCGCCTACCAGAACATGGCGACCATCAAAGCGTTCTTCGACAAGGACACCCACACCAACAACTTTATTGGTGCGGGCGGCAATGGCGTGGCCATGGATGACTTCAACGCCGACAACTTCGACCACGGCCCCCACGGCTTTGTGGGCGGTTCGCCGATGTGGGTCAACCAGGCGGGCAGCCGGCCGATTGCCGGTACGTCCAACCCGCCGGGCACCCCGGCCTGGGGCAGTGCCTGGAAGCGCGCCACCGCCGATTACTACACCCACCAGGTTTCGATGGACTCCCACGGCGCCCATCAATCCTACCGGGCTAACTACCTGGATCTGGACCCGGTGTACCGCGATGCCTACGGCCTGCCATTGCTGCGGATGACGTTCGACTGGCAGGAAAACGACATCAAGATGAACCGCTTCATGGTCGACAAAATGAGCAAGGTCGCCGAGGCGATGAACCCCAAGGCGATTGCCCTGCTCGGCAAACAGGTGGGTGAGCATTTCAACACCGCGTCGTACCAGACCACCCACCTCAACGGTGGCGCGATCATGGGCACCGACCCGAAAACCAGTGCGTTGAACCGTTACCTGCAAAGCTGGGATGTGCACAACGTGTTCGTCCCCGGCGCGTCGGCTTTCCCACAAGGCTTGGGCTACAACCCTACCGGCCTGGTGGCGGCGTTGACCTATTGGTCGGCACGGGCGATTCGCGAGCAGTACCTGAAAAACCCCGGCCCACTGGTTCAGGCATAAGGAGCGATGACCATGAAAGCACTTGTTATCGCAAGTTTTGCGCTGTTCAGCAGTTGCTCTGTCAGCGCCGCTGAAACCGACCTGATCAAGCAGGGCGAATACCTGGCCCGCGCCGGGGACTGCGTGGCCTGCCACACTGCCAAGGGTGGCAAACCCTTTGCCGGCGGCCTGCCGATGGAAACCCCGATCGGCGTGATCTACTCCACCAATATCACCCCGGACAAAACCGGCCTGGGCGACTACAGCTTTGAAGACTTCGACAAAGCCGTACGCCATGGCGTCGCCAAAAACGGTAGTACGCTTTACCCGGCGATGCCCTACCCGTCCTACGCGCGTGTCAGTGACAACGACATGCAGGCGTTGTATGCGTACTTCATGAAGGGTGTTGAACCGGTCGCCCAAGAGAATAAAGACAGTGATATTCCCTGGCCCTTGAGCATGCGCTGGCCGTTGGCGGCGTGGCGTTGGATGTTTGCGCCGGCTGTCGAGGCGCATCAGGCTCAAGCCGCTGCCGACCCGGTAATCAACCGTGGCGCTTACCTGGTGGAAGGCCTCGGCCACTGCGGCGCGTGTCATACGCCGCGTGCCCTGACCATGCAGGAAAAAGCCCTGAGTGCCACCGACGGCGACGCGTTTCTGTCGGGCAGCGCACCGCTGGAAGGCTGGATCGCGAAAAACCTGCGCGGCGACCACAAGGACGGCCTTGGCAGCTGGAGCGAAGAGCAACTGGTGCAATTCCTCAAGACCGGCCGCAGTGATCGCAGCGCAGTGTTTGGCGGCATGAGCGATGTGATCGTCCACAGCATGCAATACATGTCGCAGGACGACCTGACCGCCATCGCGCGTTACCTCAAGAGCTTGCCGGCGGTGGATCCCAAGGACCAACCGCACCAGTACGACAAGCAGGTGGCTGACGCACTGTGGAAGGGCGATGACAGCAAGCCGGGCGCGTCGGTGTACATCGACAACTGCGCGGCGTGCCACCGTACCGACGGCCATGGCTACACGCGGGTGTTCCCGGCGCTGGCGGGCAACCCGGTGTTGCAGACGGCGGATCCTGCGTCGCTGATCAACATCGTGTTGAACGGCAGCACGTTGCCGGCCACTCACACGGCGCCGTCGACCTTCACCATGCCGGCGTATGCATGGCGTCTGTCAGACCAGGAAGTCGCGGATGTGGTCAGTTTCGTGCGTGGCAGCTGGGGCAATAAGGGCGCGCCAGTGACTGCCAGCGACGTGGCGGACCTGCGCAAGAGTGACATGCGCACCACCTCGGGCGATGACCTTGGCCAGGTGACGCAAAAGCACTGATCCTCTGCTGACCGCCAGACGGCACTGGTCAGACACCTTGCGCCTCGATACTGTATATAAAAACAGTATCGAGGCGTTTTCATGTCTACTGCGTTGCCGCCCCGCGGCCGGGGCACGGCCACCAACCTGCACAACCGCTTTGCGCCGACCGTCAGCATGGCCGAGGACGACGGCTGGTTTCAGGAAGTGCCGCCGACCCAAGGCACCGAAGTGCGTATCGAAACGGCCAAGACCATCATCACCCGTAATAACTCGCCGGACTTGCCGTTTGATCGCTCGATCAACCCGTATCGGGGCTGTGAGCATGGCTGCATCTACTGCTACGCGCGGCCCAGCCATGCTTATTGGGATATGTCACCGGGGCTGGATTTCGAAACCAGGTTGATCGCCAAGACCAATGCCGCCGATGTGCTGGAACAGCAACTGTCGAAGCCGGGCTATGTGTGCGCGCCGATCAATTTGGGCTCCAATACCGACCCCTATCAGCCTATCGAGCGCGAGTACCGGATCACCCGGCAAACCCTCGAAGTGCTGCTGCGTTACCGGCACCCGGTGACCATCATTACCAAGGGCTCGCTGATTCTGCGCGACCTTGACCTGTTGACCGCGCTGGCCCGGCAGCGGCTGGTGGCGGTGATGATCAGCCTCACCAGCCTGGATGACGAACTTAAACGCATCCTGGAACCGCGTGCGGCAGCGCCCAAGGCGCGGTTGCGGGCGATTCGGGTGATGCGTGAGGCGGGCATTCCGGTGGGCGTGCTGTGCTCGCCGATGATCCCGATGATCAACGACAGCGAGCTGGAAAGTTTGCTGACCGAAGCGCATGCGGCGGGTGCGCAAAGTGCGGCGTACATGATGCTGCGCCTGCCGTTGGAGGTGGCCCCGCTGTTCGAGGAGTGGCTGGCGGCGCATTATCCGCAACGTGCCGCCCATGTGATGAGCCTGGTGCGCCAGGTGCGTGGCGGTGAGGTATACGACAGCCGGTTTGGTGTACGCATGCGCGGTGAAGGGCCGTTTGCCGATTTGCTGGCGCAGCGCTTTCGCAAAGCGATCAAGCGCCTGGGGCTGGACCGGCGTGAGGGATATGACCTCGATTGCACGGCATTTTGCCCGCCGGGCAGGCAGATGGCATTGTTGTAAACTGAAGAGGACGAGTGCGCTGCTCGTGTAGGAATAGTCGCGCTTTGACATCACTGAAACCCGCGTTCTAGAGCGTTTCATTCAGTTTGAATTAAGTTTCGCCGGTTAACTTGATCGGCGAGTGACAGGTGAGTCGCCGCGGTGTAACGGTGAGGGTTTACAACTATTTCACTGGCCTGGCGTCGAACTGACCTGGAACCTTCCCTGCATCTAATCAAGAGGATGAATCATGAGTGATAAGGATAAACAGCCGTTGGCTGCGTCGGCTTCAGCCTCTCCCGAGGCGGAAAGCGCCGATGCAGCGCTAAAGCATATCGTTGACGGCTTTTTGCATTTCCATCACGACGTTTTTCCGCAGCAGGAAGAATTGTTCAAGAAACTCGCCACGGCTCAAAGCCCACGGGCGATGTTTATCACCTGCGCCGACTCACGCATCGTGCCCGAGCTGATCACCCAAAGCTCGCCGGGTGATTTGTTCGTGACGCGCAACGTCGGCAACGTGGTGCCGCCTTACGGGCAGATGAACGGGGGTGTTTCCACCGCCATCGAGTACGCAGTCCTCGCCCTGGGCGTACAGCACATCATTGTGTGCGGGCACTCCGACTGCGGCGCCATGCGCGCGGTACTCAACCCCGACAGCCTGGAAAAGATGCCGACAGTACGCGCCTGGCTGCGCCACGCTGAAGTGGCCAAGTCGATGGTTGAAGACAACTGCGACTGCGCCAATGAAGGCGAAAGCATGAAGGTGCTGACCGAAGAAAACGTCATCGCCCAGTTACAACATTTGCGCACCCACCCTTCCGTGGCGTCGCGCATGGCCAATGGTCAATTGTTTATCCACGGTTGGATCTACAACATCGAGACCAGTGAAATTCGGGCCTACGATGCGGACCAGGCTGCATTCCGATCGCTGAACGGCGACGGGCCGATCCCATCGGCGACGCCTAAAGCGCGCTTCTAAAAAACTTCCCTGCCGGGTAAAGCGGTGGCTGTCATGGATGCAGCCAGGCTTTGCCGCGCCCGGCGAATGCCTCGGGAGAGTCATCATGCGTGCTGCTCAATTAAAAGCTGTACTGCCACGGGAGCTGCTCGCCTCCGTGGTTGTGTTTCTGGTCGCTCTGCCCTTGTGCATGGGCATTGCGATTGCGTCCGGCATGCCACCGGCCAAGGGGCTGATCACCGGCATCATCGGCGGTCTGGTGGTGGGTTGGCTGGCGGGCTCGCCGCTGCAAGTCAGCGGCCCCGCTGCAGGTTTGGCGGTGCTGGTGTTCGAGCTGGTGCGCCAGCACGGCATGGTGATGCTCGGGCCGATCCTGTTGCTGGCGGGTTTCCTGCAATTGGTGGCCGGCCGTTTGCGCCTGGGCTGCTGGTTCCGCGTCACCGCGCCCGCCGTGGTGTACGGCATGTTGGCGGGGATTGGCGTGTTGATTGTGCTGTCGCAGGTGCATGTGATGCTCGACGGCGCACCGAAACCCTCGGGGCTGGATAACCTGGCGGGCTTCCCGGCGGCGCTGGTCGAGGCCATTCCGAGCCTGGGTGGCGGCCTCGGCTGGCAGGCGGGTTTGCTCGGTGTGTCGACAATGCTGGTGATGTACCTGTGGGATAAATTCCGCCCGCAAACGCTGCGCTTCGTTCCGGGTGCCTTGCTCGGCGTGGGTTTGGCGACGGTGACCAGCCTGGTGCTGGCGTTGCAGGTCAAGCGTGTGGAAGTCCCGGAAAACCTGGCCGACGCTATCGACTGGCTGCGCCCCAGCGATTTGCTGAACCTGGCAGATCCCCAATTGCTGATCGCCGCGTTTGCCGTGGCGTTTATCGCCAGTGCCGAAACCCTGCTGTCCGCCGCGGCGGTAGACCGTATGCACAACGGCCAACGTTCCGACTTCGATAAGGAATTGTCCGCTCAAGGCGTAGGCAACATGCTCTGCGGCCTGGTCGGTGCCCTGCCGATGACCGGCGTGATCGTGCGCAGTTCGGCCAACGTGCAGGCCGGCGCCACCACGCGCTTGTCGGCGATTTTCCATGGTGTCTGGTTGCTGGCATTTGTGCTGTTGCTGTCGAGCGTGCTGCAAAGCATTCCAGTGGCGAGCCTGGCGGGCGTGCTGGTGTACACCGGGATCAAGCTGGTGGATATCAAGGCGTTTAAAAAGTTGGGGCGCTATGGGCGGATGCCGATGTTTACCTACTCGGCGACGGCGCTGGCGATCGTCTTTACCGACTTGCTGACGGGTGTGCTGATCGGCTTCGGTCTGACGCTGGTCACCCTGGCCCTGAAGGCTTCGCGATTGAAAGTCAGCCTGGTCGACCTGCCTCAGGAGGGCGAGATGGAGCTGCGATTGGTCGGCGCCGGGACCTTTTTGAAAGTGCCGGCACTGACTCAGGTGCTGTCGACGGTGCCTGCGGGAACTACCGTGCATGTGCCATTGAATAACCTGAGCTACATCGACCATTCCTGCCTGGAGTTGCTGGAGGAATGGGGCCGGGCGAATGCGGCGAAAGGCTCGAAGCTGGTGATCGAAGCGCGCGGGTTGAAGCGCCGGCTGGAAGGCCGCGAGCGCACGACGACGGGTCTGGGGTCGGCGGCTACCTGACCCAGAACACCAAAAAACAGTGTGGGAGCCGGGCTTGCCCGCGATGGCGGTGGTTCAGTCAATTCAATACTGACTGACCCACCGCCATCGCGGGCAAGCCCGGCTCCCACAGGTGTTTTTTATCAGGCTGAAAGTTTAAGCAGGCTGGTCCAGCGCCAACTCAACCCCCAACTGCCGCGACAGGCACGGCCAGCGCTTCCACGCGGCTTGCGTGCCCGCGCTTTTCAGCGTCTCGCGGTACGCCTCAACCGACTCCAGCGCAAAGCTCTCTTCGTTCAGCATCTCATCCACCGCCAAATGCACTGCTTCATCCAGCTGATTGGCAAACTGCTCGCCGATCAATTGGTGGGCAATCAGGTTGGCCACGGTCGTGTCCGCCGGAATCAATGGCTGGCCGAAATGCTTGATGTACAGGTCATTCACTTCTTCGACCAGACGATGGGCAAGGTAGGCCTCGTCCAGCAGCCCGTTGAGCCCTTCATGGCCGGCCAGAATGGCGGGCGGTTGCAGGAAGAAGTGTTCAGCGATTTTCAAAACTGGCTTGATCTGGCTTTCGATCCCGGCTTCGCGGGCGACGTCATTGGCGGCGTCCAGCAGGTCCGGCACTTGATCGATGTAGGCCGTGACAAAGCGGGTCATTACTTGGGTGCGATCACCGTCAGCCAAAGAGATGGCCGAATGCAGGTGCGGCAATTGGTTTTCCAGTTGCTGGGCAAGCTGGCCCGTGGTGGCTTCGTGTTGATGGGCACGGGAAATCTGCTCGCGCAATGCGGCGGTGTTCATGAGGGCTCCAGTGAAACAGGCGTAGGAAAAGAGAGGGGATAAGGTAGCTCGTTTATACGAGCCCCTAAGACGCATTTGTCATAATTATTTCATGGTTATGCACCGGCGTTATATCGAATTGCCATCGTTCGTCGAATAAACGTTTCTGCACCCGGTTTTATTAGGCCCTCTGGTCTGTTTTGGCTCATTTGCCCCTACACATTGCGGGGTTGCAGGCGCTGTCTATACTCGGGTTTGTACACAATTAGCTGATGACGCCCAACTGCATGACGCAGGCAAGGCTTGGCGGTTGTAAGCAGTATGGAAGCCGCTCCCTTCGCCGCAGGTGCAAACCGGCGGGATAACAAGAAACATAAAGGGGAACTCGCAATGACGCGACATCCACACGTTTGGATGGGCCTCCTGTTGTGGTCGGTATTCGGCCAGGCGCACGCCGCCTGGACAACGAATATGGCGCCAGGGGCGACTGAAGTCAGTCACGCCGTGTTTGACCTGCACATGACCATTTTCTGGATTTGTGTTGTGATCGGCATTGTCGTGTTTGGCGCGATGTTCTGGTCGATGATCCTGCACCGCCGGTCCACGGGCCAGGTGGCCGCCAAGTTCCACGAGAGCACCACCGTGGAAATCCTCTGGACCGTGGTGCCCCTACTGATCCTGGTGGCCATGGCGATTCCGGCCACCAAAACCCTGATCAACATCTACGACAGCAGTGAGTCGGATATCGATATCCAGGTCACCGGCTACCAGTGGAAGTGGCATTACAAATACCTGGGCCAGGACGTGGAGTTCTTCAGCAACCTGGCCACGCCCGCCGAGCAGATCCATAACCAGGCCGTTAAAGGCGAGCATTACCTGCTGGAAGTCGACCAACCGCTGGTGCTGCCGGTGGGCGCCAAGGTGCGCTTCCTGGTGACCGCCGCCGACGTGATCCATTCCTGGTGGGTGCCGGCCTTTGCGGTCAAGCGTGACGCCATTCCCGGGTTCGTCAACGAGGCCTGGACCCGCGTCGAGAAGCCGGGCATCTACCGTGGCCAGTGCGCCGAGCTGTGCGGCAAGGACCACGGGTTCATGCCGATTGTGGTCGAGGTCAAATCCAGGGCCGATTACGACACTTGGCTTGGCGAGCGCAAGGCAGACGCCGCCAAGCTCAAGGAACTGACCTCCAAAGAGTGGACGCTGGAAGAACTGGTGGCCCGTGGCGACAAGGTTTACCACACCGCCTGCGTGGCCTGTCACCAGGCTGAGGGCCAGGGCCTGCCGCCGATGTTCCCGGCGCTCAAGGGTTCGAAAATCGCGACCGGACCCAAAGAAGGCCACCTGAGCATCGTCTTCCACGGCAAGCCCGGCACCGCCATGGCGGCGTTCGGCAAACAGCTCTCGGAAGTGGATATCGCCGCCGTGGTGACCTACGAACGCAACGCCTGGGGCAACAACAAAGGCGACATGGTCACGCCCAAAGACGTGCTGGCTCTGAAACAGGCGGAAAGCAAATGATGACCTGCATTGCGTATGCCCTGAATCGCCCCGCCCACTCGCGTGCAGGAGAACGGCCATGAGCACTGTGATCGATGACCATGGTCACGCCGACCATGCCCACGGCCCCGCCAAGGGCCTGATGCGCTGGGTGCTGACCACCAACCACAAAGACATCGGCACGATGTACCTGTGGTTCGCTTTCACCATGTTCCTGCTTGGCGGCTCGTTCGCCATGGTGATTCGCGCCGAGCTGTTCCAGCCCGGCCTGCAAATCGTCGAGCCGGCGTTCTTCAACCAGATGACCACCATGCACGGCCTGATCATGGTGTTTGGTGCGGTGATGCCGGCGTTTGTCGGGCTGGCCAACTGGATGATCCCGCTGATGATCGGCGCGCCGGACATGGCCCTGCCGCGCATGAACAACTTCAGCTTCTGGCTGCTGCCGGCAGCGTTCCTGCTATTGGTTTCCACCCTGTTCAGCCCCGGCGGCGGGCCGAACTTTGGCTGGACGTTCTACGCCCCGCTCTCCACCACTTATGCGCCGGAAAGCGTGACGTTCTTTATCTTCGCGATTCACTTGATGGGCATCAGTTCGATCATGGGCGCGATCAACGTGGTCGCCACCATCCTCAACCTGCGCGCGCCGGGCATGACCTTAATGAAAATGCCGCTGTTCGTGTGGACCTGGCTGATCACCGCCTTCCTGTTGATCGCGGTGATGCCGGTGCTGGCGGGTTGCGTGACCATGATGCTGATGGACATCCACTTCGGCACCAGCTTTTTCAGTGCAGCCGGCGGCGGTGACCCGGTGTTGTTCCAGCATGTGTTCTGGTTCTTCGGCCATCCCGAGGTGTACATCATGATCCTGCCGGCCTTCGGCGCCGTCAGCGCGATTATTCCGACCTTCTCGCGCAAACCGCTGTTCGGCTACACCTCCATGGTCTACGCCACGGCGAGCATCGCGTTTCTGTCGTTCATCGTGTGGGCGCACCACATGTTCGTGGTCGGCATTCCGCTGGTGGGCGAGTTGTTCTTCATGTACGCCACGCTGCTGATCGCCGTGCCGACAGGGGTGAAGGTGTTCAACTGGGTCAGCACCATGTGGCAAGGCTCGCTGACCTTCGAGACGCCGATGCTGTTTGCCGTGGCCTTCGTGATTCTGTTCACCATCGGCGGTTTTTCCGGGCTGATGCTGGCGATTGCCCCGGCGGACTTCCAGTACCACGACACCTACTTTGTGGTGGCGCATTTCCATTACGTACTGGTGCCCGGCGCGATCTTCGGCATCTTCGCCTCGGCCTACTACTGGCTGCCGAAATGGACCGGCCACATGTACGACGAAACCCTCGGCAAGCTGCACTTCTGGCTGTCTTTCGTGGGCATGAACATGGCGTTTTTCCCGATGCACTTCGTGGGGCTGGCCGGCATGCCGCGCCGGGTGCCGGACTACAACCTGCAGTTCGCCGACTTCAACATGGTCTCATCGATTGGCGCGTTCATGTTTGGCGCCACGCAGATCTTCTTCCTGTTCATCGTGATCAAGTGCATCCGAGGCGGCCCGCCTGCGCCAGCCAAGCCGTGGGATGGCGCAGAAGGTCTGGAATGGAGCGTGCCTTCGCCGGCGCCGTATCACACGTTTACTACGCCGCCGGAGGTCAAGTGAACACTCTGATGCAGGCCAACTCGGTCTCCTGTGGGAGCTGGCTTGCCTGCGATGAGGGCCTGACAGTGGGTGGATTCGGTGCCTGGCACACCGCTATCGCAGGCAAGCCAGCTCCCACAGAAAATCACAAGCGAGGTGGGCGTTATGGCTGATTCCGTGCCCCTCAAACGCCTCGTCACTCGCCTGCTGATCCTGGTAGTAGCCATGTTCGCCTTCGGCTTCGCCCTGGTGCCGATCTACGACGTGATGTGCAAAGCCTTCGGCATCAACGGCAAGACCGCCGGGCAATATGAGGGCTCACAGATCGTCGACCCTTCGCGCCAGGTGCGTGTGCAGTTCCTGTCGACCAATGCCATCGACATGGTGTGGGAGTTTCACGCCAAGGCCGACGAAGTGCTGGTCAACCCCGGCGCGGTCACCGAGATGCTGTTCGTGGCCTACAACCCGACCGACAAAGCCATGACGGCTCAGGCCGTACCGAGCATTTCCCCGGCCGAAGCGGCGATGTATTTCCACAAGACCGAATGCTTTTGCTTCACCCAGCAAGTGCTGCAGCCAGGTCAGCGCATCGAAATGCCGGTGCGTTTTATTGTCGACCGCGACATGCCAGAGGCCGTGAAGCATTTAACCCTGGCGTACACGCTGTTTGATATCACTGCGCGCCAACCGCCGGTGGCTGTTCGCACCGGGGGCTAGCTACTGTTTGCCCCCTCAATCAGGAGAGCGAATACATGTCGTCTCATGATACGTACTACGTACCAGCGCAAAGCAAATGGCCGATAATTGCCACGATTGGCATGCTGGTCACCGTGTATGGGCTGGCCGTGTGGTTCAACGACCTGAAGGCCGCACGCCCGGAATCCCACGGGCCGTGGATCTTTTTCGTCGGCGGGCTGCTGCTGGCCTACATGCTTTTCGGCTGGTTCGGCGCGGTAATCAAGGAAAGTCGCGCCGGTTTGTACAGTTCGCAAATGGACCGCTCCTTCCGCTGGGGCATGAGCTGGTTCATTTTTTCGGAAGTGATGTTCTTTATCGCGTTTTTCGGTGCGCTGTTTTACGTGCGGCACATGTCGGCGCCGTGGTTGGCGGGCGAAGGCTCCAAAGGCATCGCACACATGTTGTGGCCGAACTTCGAGTTTGCCTGGCCGCTGCTGAATAACCCCGATCCAAAACTGTACCCCGCGCCCGAAGGCACGATCAGCCCCTGGGGGCTGCCGCTGATCAACACGATTCTGCTGGTCAGCTCCAGCGTGACCATCACCATTGCCCACCATGCCCTGCGCAAGGGACATCGCGGCGCGTTGAAGATCTGGCTGGCGATTACCGTGCTGCTGGGCTGGGCATTCCTGGGCTTTCAGGCCGAAGAGTACATCCACGCTTACAAGGAGCTGGGCCTGACCCTCGGCTCCGGCGTGTATGGCGCGACGTTTTTCATGCTCACCGGTTTCCACGGCGCCCACGTAACCATCGGCACGATCATTTTGTTTGTGATGCTGATGCGCGTCCTCAAAGGGCACTTCAACAACGAGCACCAGTTCGGTTTCGAAGCGGCCAGTTGGTATTGGCACTTTGTGGACGTGGTGTGGATCGGGCTGTTTTTCTTCGTTTATGTGCTGTGAGGCTTTCTACCAGGGCGCATGAGATACCAACTGGCCGCTGAAAAAGCCCCAGGCAATCAAGGCCACGGTGATCACGGCCAGCACCACGCGCACGGTCAAGGCAGTGACGAGGCGGTTGGAGTTGCCCTCGTCCTTGACCAGGAAGAACAAGCCACTGAACAGGCTCACGACAGTCGCGATCAGCATCAGGGCAATGGCTGCTTTGAGCATGGTTCAGGTTCCCGGCTTTAGAAATGGAGAGGGATGGGCGGGCAATGAAAACAAGTATAGCCAGCGCCATGAAACGCTTTCGTCCAGGCATCGCACCGACAGTGGTGGTGATGATTCTGCTGCCGTTGATGGTCGGCCTGGGCTTTTGGCAACTGTCGCGCGGCCAGGAAAAACAACGGCTGGTGGACAGTTATGCCGAACGTCGCGTGGCGGCCCCCATCAGCAGTGCGCAGCTCAACGACATGACCGACCCGGCATTTCGCCGGGTTCGCCTGCGCGGCCAACTCGACGCCGAACACAGCGTATTACTCGACAACCGCCTGCGTGACGGCAAAGCCGGGGTAGAGCTGTTGCAACCCTTCCACGACCAGGCCAGCGGCCAGTGGCTGTTGCTCAATCGCGGCTGGTTGCCGTGGCCCGACCGGCGCACGCCACCCGCCTTCACTACCCCGGATCAACCGGTGAACCTCGACGCGTGGGTCTACGTTGCGCCCGGCGAAACTTTCCAGTTGCACGCCGACCCTGCCAGCGCGCCATGGCCGCGTCTGCTCACCGCCCTGCACCCCGCCGCGCTGTGGGCAGAATTAGGCCGCAGCGGGTTCGCCTACGAGCTGCGCGCCGAAGCCGGCCCCGGCACGTACGACACCACTTGGGCGGTGGTCGCCATGGGCCCGGAAAAGCACATGGGGTATGCCGTGCAGTGGTTCGCCATGTCGCTGGCGCTGCTTGCGCTGTACCTCTACCTCGGATGGCATAACAACAAGGAGACGCACCATGGGCGTGGCCACAAATCCACTCAACATGTCTGACGCGCCTGATCGGCGTAAGGGCCGCTGGCAGCTGATTCTGATCCTGATGATGGTGATCGGCCCGATGGCGCTGGCCACCTTTATGTACAAGCTGCAGTTCTGGGTTCCCGACAGCCGCAGCTACCACGGCGTGATGATCGGCAATGGCCAGACCCGCGCCGACATTGGCGTGCAGGCCGATGAACAGCGCTGGCAGTTGCTGGTGACCGCGCCCGCCGCCTGCGCCGCCGAGTGCCAGCAGTTGGTGTATCTGGCCCGTCAGCTGCAAATCAGCCTGGGCCGCGACGCTTCCCGCGCCAGCCACGCCTTGGCCAGCGCCACGCCTGTGAGCACGGCTTACGAGGCCAGGCTCAAGGCTGAATACCCGCAACTGCAACGCTACCCGCTGGACCTGTCGACCTTTACCAAAGGCGCCGCCGCGCCGGGCGCTGCTCAGCTGTGGATCGTCGACCCCCACGGCAACCTGGTGCTGCGCTACGACGCCAGGGTCAAGGGCAAGGACTTGCTCAACGACCTGCGCATGCTGCTGAAACTGTCGAACATCGGATAAGGGCATCGTCATGGCCAAACCTGGATTTCGCCTCGCGTTGTTTGCCACCTTGCTGGCGCTGATCGTCGTGTTGCTCGGCGCCTACACGCGCCTCACCCACGCCGGCCTCGGCTGCCCGGACTGGCCCGGCTGCTATGGCTTTATCAGCGTGCCGCAAAGCGAAGCCCAGTTGGCCCATGCCGAGCTGCATTTTCCAGACACGCCCGTGGAGGCCGGCAAAGGCTGGGCCGAGATGACGCATCGCTATTTCGCCGGCGCCTTGGGGTTGCTGATTTTGCTGCTGGCGGCGCGCTCCTGGAGCCATCGGCGCGACCCTGGTCAGCCGGTGAAGCTGCCGCTGTTCGTGTTGGCAGTAGTGTTTGCCCAGGCGGCGTTCGGCATGTGGACGGTAACGCTGAAGCTGTGGCCGCAGGTGGTCACGGGCCATCTGCTGGGGGGCTTTGCGACCTTGAGTTTGTTGTTTCTGCTGACCCTGAGGTTGTCTGGTGTGCTGCCCGCGCTGATCGTGCCCAAGCGCCTGCAATATTGGGCGACGGCGGGTTTGGTGTTGGTGATCGGCCAGATTGCGTTGGGCGGCTGGGTCAGTTCCAACTATGCGGCAGTGGCCTGTATCGATTTGCCAACCTGTCATGGGGAATGGTGGCCGGCGGCGGATTTTGCCAACGGCTTTCACCTCACTCAGCACATCGGCCCGAATTACCTCGGCGGGCAACTCGACAGCGATGCGCGCACGGCGATTCACCTCACCCACCGCGTTGGCGCGGTGATTGTCACGTTGGTGCTGTTGGGCCTGGCTTGGCAGCTCAAGCTGGTCGGCATGACGCGCCTGGCAGGCCTGCTGCTGATCGCCCTCGCCGCGCAGCTCTGCCTGGGCCTGAGCAATGTGTATTTCCATCTGCCACTGCCCGTCGCCGTGGCGCATAACGCAGGCGGCGCCGCGTTGCTGCTGAGCCTGGTGCTGGTCAACTACCACGCGCGCACCAGCCTGGTTCGGGTGCGCAATCAGTCGCGCTTCGGCTGGCGCTTTATCCCGCGCAAGCACGTATCGGGCCTCATCACCCTTAAAGGAGAGATGCCATGGCGACCTTGATCGGCGCGCATCACCGCCAGGCAATCTGGCGTGACTATGTGGAGCTGACCAAGCCGAAAGTGGTGGTGCTGATGCTCATCACCTCGCTGGTGGGCATGTTCCTCGCCACCCGCGCCGGGGTGCCGTGGCCGGTGTTGATTTTCGGCAATTTGGGGATTGCGCTGTGTGCCGGCGGCGCGGCGGCGGTCAACCATGTGGTGGACCGGCGCATCGATGCGGTAATGGCGCGCACGCACAAGCGGCCGATGGCGCAGGGGCGCGTGTCGCCGCTGGCTGCACTGGCCTTTGCTTTGTTTCTGGCTGTTTCAGGTTTGGCCCTGTTACTGGCGTTTACCAACCCGTTGGCGGCCTGGCTGACGCTGGCCTCGCTGCTCGGTTACGCCGTGATCTACACCGGCTTTCTCAAGCGCGCGACGCCGCAAAACATCGTTATCGGCGGCCTCGCCGGTGCCGCGCCGCCGTTGCTGGGCTGGGTCGCCGTCACCGGCCATGTCAGCGCCGAGCCGCTGCTGCTGGTGCTGATCATCTTCGCCTGGACCCCGCCGCACTTCTGGGCGCTGGCCATTCACCGCAAAGAGGAATACGCCAAGGCCGACATCCCGATGCTGCCGGTTACCCACGGCGAGCACTACACCAAGGTGCATATCCTGCTCTACACCTTCGCCCTGCTGGCGGTGAGCCTGATGCCTTACGTCATCCACATGAGCGGCCTGCTCTACCTGGCGTGCGCGCTGGTGTTGGGCGCACGCTTTCTGCAATGGGCCTGCGTGCTGTACCGTGGCACCCAGCCGCACGCGGCGATCAACACCTTCAAGTACTCTATCTGGTACCTGTTTTTGCTGTTTATCGCGCTGCTCGTAGACCACTACTTACTGTTGAACCTATGACCCGAACTCAAAAAACCGTGTTTATCCTGGTGGCCATCGTCGCGTTGATCATGGGCCTGACCGTCAACAAAGTGCTCTCGGGCAAAGGCCAGGGCGACCCCACCGCGCTGATCGACGCCGGCATTATCCTGCTGCCGCAAAGCCGCCAGCTGCCGCCGGTGACCATGACAAACCAGAACGGCCAGCCGGTGCTGGTCAACGAGTTGAAAGGCAAGTGGAGCCTGCTGTTCTTCGGCTACACCTTCTGCCCGGACATCTGCCCCACCACCCTCGCCCAATTGCGCCAGATCAAGAGCGAACTGCCGAAAGACGTGGTGGATAAACTGCAAGTGATCCTGGTCAGCGTCGACCCGAACCGCGACACGCCGGCGCAGCTCAAGCAATACCTGGGCTACTTCGACCCGCAATTCGAAGGCCTGACCGGCGCGAATGTGGCCGATGTGCAGAAGGTCTCGAATGCGGTGAGCATCCCGTTCATTCCGGCCGACACCAGCAAGCCGAACTACACCGTGGACCACAGCGGCAACCTGGCGTTGATCGGCCCGGACGGCACGCAGCGCGGGTTCATTCGGGCACCGCTAAACAACCAGAAGCTGGTGGTGCAGTTGCCGGTGCTGCTACAGCGTAAATAAAGACCAACACAAAACAAATGTGGGAGCTGGCTTGCCTGCGATGGCGGTGCATCAGTGGCTAACAGGCTGACTGACCCACCGCCATCGCAGGCAAGCCAGCTCCCACAGTAATTTGGGGCAAGGTTTGAGGAGGGTGTCGTCGGACATTTCCTGCACGTTGTGGCGCCGTGCGTGAACTTGTTGTGCGGCCTTGGGGTGGCTAGTCTTTGCCCTGTCACTGCAAATTCAGTGACAGGGCGTAGGAACCCTTATATGTACCCTCGGCGTCATAACGCCACCGTCTGATTGCGGCGTTTTTTTTGTGCCCGTACTATCAGTCGCGGCGGCTATGCGCGGGCACGTTTCGACGTGGCTGAGATCCCTGGGTACTCGGTTCCTACCCCGCGTATGGCTGCCACCCAAGCCCGTAGGAAGGCTGTTGGCAGCTCCATTTCATACCCGGAGTTGTCCCATTGAACACACTTACCCCAGACCCACCCATCACCCCCGAAGTCTTCACCCGCCACCATCACCAACTGCACGCCGTGCTGATCGACGCCCAACCCTGGTTCAGCGCCAGTGACATCGGCCGCCTGATGGGCTTGCACCTCAACCCCGCGTTACTGCGCAAGCTCGATCCTGACCAACAGCACATCCTGCCCCTGATCACCCACGGCCATGCCGCACTGACCTTGATGGTCAGCGAGTCTGGCGTTTATGCGCTGCTTATCTATCACTACTACCCGGAAAACCGCTGCTTGCGGCAGTGGCTCACCCACGAGGTAGTGCCGGCTTTGCGTGCTGAAAAACTGGCACGTGTGCTGGCCTGATTCCACCAGCACCACAAAACAAATGTGGGAGGGGGCGTGCTCCCGATAGCGGTAGATCAGTCAACTTAGGCATCGACTGACACTCTGCTATCGGGAGCAAGCCCCCTCCCACATTTTTGATCTCCGGTGTTTGGGAGGTCGAGTTACATCAGAACGCTGGCTTGATCGCGCCTTTGTACTTTTCTTCGATGAATGTCTTCACTTCAGGCGTGTGCAGGGCTGCAACCAGCTTTTTCACAGCGTCCGAATCCTTGTTGTCTTCGCGGGTGACGAGGATGTTCACGTAAGGCGAGTCGCTGCCTTCGATCACCAGGGCGTCTTTGGACGGGTCCAGTTTGGCTTCCAGCGCGTAGTTGGTGTTGATCAGCGCCAGGTCAACCTGGGTCAGCACGCGTGGCAGCGTGGCGGCTTCCAGTTCGCGGAACTTCAGGTTTTTCGGGTTGCCGGTGATGTCCTTGATGGTCGACAGGATGTCGGTCGGGTCCTTCAGGGTGATCAGGCCATTTTTGGCCAGCAGCAACAGCGCGCGGCCGCCGTTGGTGGCGTCGTTGGGGATCACCACGTTGGCGCCGTCAGGCAGATCATCCAGTTTTTTGTACTTGCTGGAGTAGGCGCCCAGGGGTTCCAGGTGCACGGCGCCGACGCTCACCAGGTGAGTGCCCTTGGCCTTGTTGAACTCATCCAGGTACGGCTGGTGCTGGAAGAAGTTAGCGTCCAGGCGCTTTTCAGCAACTTGTACGTTTGGCTGCACGTAGTCGGTGAAGACTTTGACTTGCAGGTCTACGCCTTCTTTGGCCAGCGCAGGTTTCACGAATTCGAGGATTTCTGCGTGGGGCACAGGCGACGCAGCGACGGTGATGGTCTCGGCGTGGGCGGAGAACGCGGCAACGGCGGCGAAAGCAACCAGTAGTTTTTTCATCCAACAAGCTCCTTGTTCGGGCAGGGCCGGCGGGGGCCGGCCATGGCCGTTATTTTCGAGAAAAGTGCACCACCAGCTTGTCGCCGACGGTTTGCAGAATTTGCACCAGGATCAACAGCATCACGACGGTGACCACCATCACATCGGTCTGGAAGCGCTGGTAACCGAAACGGATCGCCAGGTCTCCCAAGCCACCGGCGCCGACGACACCGGCCATGGCGGTGTAGGAAACCAGTGTAATCGCCGTCACCGTAATTGCTGCGAAGATGCCGGGGCGGGCTTCGGGCAGCAAGGCGTTGGTGATGATCTGGCGCGTCGTGGCGCCCATCGACTGGGTGGCTTCGATGATGCCGCGGTCCACTTCGCGCAAGGCGGTTTCCACCAGGCGCGCGAAGAATGGCGTAGCGCCCACGACCAGCGGCGGAATCGCGCCCGCCACACCCAGCGAAGTGCCGGTGATCAGTACGGTGAACGGGATCATCACGATCAACAAAATGATGAACGGCAGCGAGCGCAGGATGTTCACGATCAGCGACAGCAAGGCGTACAGGCCTTTTTGTTCGAACAGTTGGCGGGGGCTGCACAGGAACAACAACACGCCCAGCGGCAGGCCGAGTAGCACAGTGAACAGCAACGAGCCGAACAGCATGGTCATGGTGTCGCCGGTGGCGAGCCAGATTTCCGACCAGTCGATATTGGCGAAGAAACTCAAAAAAACGTCCATTAGCGCAGTACCTCCATGTGGACGTCTGCCGCGGTAAAGCGGGCGAAAGCGGCATCCATGTCCCCACCGGTCACGGCGAGGGTCAGTTGCCCATAAGGGGTGTCTTTGATGTGGTCGATGCGACCGGCGAGGATGCTGTAGTCCACCCCCGTTTCACGGGCGACGGTACCCAGCAGTGGCGCGTAGGTCGCTTCGCCCTGGAACGTCAGGCGCACGATACGGCCCGGCACATGGGCGAACACATCATGCTGTTCACCTTCATCGACCTGCTCGGCTTCTTGCACAAAGCGTTTAGTGGTCGGGTGCTTGGGGTGCAGGAACACATCAGCCACCGAGCCTTGCTCGACGATCACGCCAGCGTCCATCACCGCCACCTGGTCGCAGACGCGGCGGATCACGTCCATTTCATGGGTGATCAGCACGATGGTCAGCTTCAACTCGCGGTTGATCTCGGCCAGCAATTTGAGCACCGAGGCTGTGGTCTGCGGGTCGAGGGCGCTGGTGGCTTCGTCACACAGCAGAATCTTGGGCTTGGTTGCCAGGGCGCGGGCGATGCCGACGCGCTGTTTCTGGCCGCCGGACAACTGCGCCGGGTACTTTTTGGCGTGGTCCGACAGGCCGACGCGGGCGAGCAATTCAGCCACGCGTTGGTCGATTTCCTTGCGCGACAATTCGCCTGCGAGGGTCAGCGGCAGCGCCACGTTGTCGGCAACGGTTTTGGACGCCAGCAGGTTGAAGTGCTGGAAGATCATCCCGACTTGCTGGCGGAAACGGCGCAGGCCGTTGGCGTCGAGCGCGGTGACTTCCTCGCCGTCGACAGTGATCTGGCCGCCGCTCGGTTCTTCGAGGCGGTTGATCAGGCGCAGCAGGGTACTTTTACCCGCACCCGAGTGGCCGATCAGGCCAAACACCTGGCCGTTTTCAACGCGCAGGCTTGTAGGGTGCAGGGCGGGGATATCCTTACCGGCGACGCGGTAGGTTTTATGGACGTTATGAAACTCGATCACGTAGCGAACCTTGTGGGGCGCATGGAAAAGGGATCAGCGGTTAGCCGGGCGCGCATTTTAGCCTGTCCGTATAGCGTTATTTAGCATTTATTTCGCATTCCACCTGCGATTTGGCAATAACGCGATCAAAGGTCATAAAAAAGGAACGGCCCAAAACCTCATCAGTCACTACATATGCAACTCAATTTCCCGGGTGCCGTGCCTGGGTGTTTGCTCAAACGAGCCGGGCTCCGCTCTGGCCAATTTGAAAAAGGAGTTTTGTCTGATGAGTACCAAGAAGCCAGCTACCCCGCCGAAAAGTGAACTTGCGGGCACCGACACCCTGGACCGTGGCAATACCAACGCCAAGCTGCAGGCCCTGGAGGAGTTTCGTTCAGACGCGACCGGCCAGGCGCTGCGCACCAACCAGGGTGTGAAAATTTCTGACAATCAGAACACCTTGAAGGTCGGCGCCCGTGGCCCGTCGCTACTCGAAGATTTCATCATGCGTGAAAAAATCACGCACTTTGACCATGAGCGCATTCCAGAACGCATCGTGCATGCACGGGGCACCGGTGCCCATGGCTATTTCCAGACCTATGAAAACCATTCCGCGCTGACCAAAGCCGGCTTCCTGCGCGACCCGGGCCACAAAACCCCGGTGTTTACGCGTTTTTCTACCGTGCAGGGCCCACGTGGCTCCGGCGATACGGTGCGTGACGTGCGCGGCTTTGCCGTGAAGTTCTTCACCGAAGAAGGCAACTTCGACCTGGTCGGCAATAACATGCCGGTATTTTTCATTCAGGACGCGATCAAGTTTCCTGACTTCGTGCACGCAGTAAAACCTGAGCCGCACAACGAAATTCCTACGGGCGGTTCGGCTCACGACACGTTCTGGGATTTTGTCTCGCTGCAGCCGGAATCGGCGCATATGGTCATTTGGGCCATGTCTGACCGCGCGATTCCAAAAAGCTTGCGCAGCATGCAGGGCTTCGGTGTGCACACCTTCCGCCTGATCAATGCCGAAGGTCAGTCCAACTTCGTCAAATTCCACTGGCGCCCTACCGCTGGCACCTGCTCGCTGGTGTGGGACGAAGCGCAAAAGCTTGCCGGTAAAGATACCGACTACCACCGTCGTGATCTGTGGGAAGCCATCGAGATGGGCGACTACCCGGAGTGGGAGTTGGGTGTGCAGGTCATTCCTGAGGACAAGGAGCACGCATTCGACTTCGACATCCTCGACCCCACCAAGCTGATCCCCGAAGAACTGGTACCGATCACGCCGCTGGGCAAGATGGTGCTTAACCGCAACCCGGATAACTTCTTTGCCGAAGTGGAGCAGGTGGCGTTCTGCCCTGGCCATATCGTGCCGGGTATCGACTTCTCCAATGACCCGCTGCTGCAAGGTCGGCTGTTTTCCTACACCGATACGCAGATCAGCCGACTGGGCGGCCCGAACTTTCACCAGTTGCCGATCAACCAGCCGGTTGTGCCGTTCCATAACAACCAGCGCGATGCCATGCACCGCACCAGCATCGATAAGGGCCGCGCAGCTTACGAGCCGAACTCGATCGATGGTGGCTGGCCGAAAGAAACCCCGCCTGCGGCGCAGGACGGTGGTTTTGAGTCGTATCACGAGCGTATCGACGCTCAAAAGGTGCGTGAGCGCAGTGAGTCGTTCGGCGACCACTTCTCCCAGGCGCGTTTGTTCTTCCGCAGCATGAGCAAGCACGAGCAAGAGCACATCATTGCCGCGTACAGCTTTGAGCTGGGCAAGGTTGAGCGTGAGTATATTCGCGCGCGTCAGGTCAACGAGATTTTGGCCAACATCGACCTGGAGCTGGCCAAGCGCGTCGCGCAGAACCTCGGGCTGCCAGCGCCAACCAAGGGCACAGTGCCAGAACTCAAGACTCAACCTGAGCGTTCGCCTGCGCTGAGCCAGGCCAATTTGCTGCCGGGTGATATCAAGACTCGCAAGGTTGCGATCCTGGCGGCCAATGGCGTGGATGGCGCGGCAATTGATGCGTTGAAGAAGGCGCTTCAGGCCGAAGGTGCCCACGCCAAGCTGCTGGGCCCAACGTCGGCGCCAGTGACGACTGCCGATGGCAAGACCCTGCCCGTGGATGCGTCGATGGAAGGTATGCCGTCCATTGCGTTCGACGCGGTGTTTATCCCGGGCGGTGCCAAGTCGGTGCAGGCCTTGAGCGGTGATGGGGTGGCGCTGCATTACGTGCTGGAGGCTTACAAGCACCTGAAGGCGATTGCGGTTGCCCCGGATGTGAAGCCATTGCTGGACCTGCTGAAGCTTGAGGCGGATGCGGGGTTGATCGTGGGGGCGGATGCCAAGGCGTTCAAGGCATTCTTTGCTGCGATTGGCCAGCATCGGGTTTGGGATCGCGAGGCTAAGGCCAAGGCGATTCCGGCTTAAGTCAGTGGTTGTTTGTTAGATCGCTATCGCAGGCAAGCCAGCTCCCACATTTGATTGTATTCACAATTCAAAATGTGGGAGCTGGCTTGCCTGCGATGCTTTTGCTTTTGCTTCAGTCCGCCTTGCGCGGTATCAGCACGACTTGCGCCGGGATGTGTTTCAAAATCTGCCGGTGAATCTTCAGGTCATATCCCGAATCAATTCTTTTCACCCGTTTGGTCAGCAACGTGGCCAACCACGGGTAATCCTCGGTGCGCGGCGCCTGGATACTCACATCGCATTTGTAATTGACCACATCGGTGGCGATCGCATCCAGTTGATGGCGAAGTTTTTCAATATCGGTGAGGTTCAGCGCGACGGTAGTGCTTTCAGCCGCCGGGTCGATGACCCTGGCCGCAGGCCTGGCTTCGGCAGCCTTCAAGGCCGCTTCGGCTTGGTCCAGCTCGGCTTTACGGGCGTGGCTGATGGCGCTGTTTACGCCGCCGGTCAGCGCAGGCGCTTTGGGCATGAGTGCGCGGGCGCGGCTCAAGGCGGTGGCGGCGGCGTTGACGTCACCTTTTTGCAGCACGATCTGGCTGCGCTGCAGGTAGGCTTCGGCCAATTGGCGCTGGTAAGTCTCCAGCGCCGGGTCGTTTGGCGTCTGCGCTTGCAGGGTGGCCAATTCGTCTTCGGCGGTGGCCAGCTCACTGCTGGCCAGGTTTTGCTCCAGCTGCGCGATGGCCGCAGCACGAGCGTCCTGCACCACAGGAGTGGCGGGCGGTGTGCTTTGACAGGCGCCCAGCAGCAGGGAAAATGCGGCAAGGAGCAGATAACGGGAGGTGAACAGCTTCATTCCTGCGACTCTCTATTTGCGCAAAAAGCGAGCAAGTCTACACCCCTCGACGGGGCAGAACAAAACTCAGCAGAAACAGGGCGGCCGCCGTAACCACAATCGATGGCCCCGCTGGCGTGTCCTTGAACCAGGACAACGCCAGGCCCCCGCACACTGCAAGCATCCCCAACAGGCTGGCGCCGATGGCCATTTGCTCCGGTGAACGGGCGTGGCGCTGGGCGGCGGCGGCGGGAATGATCAGCAGCGACGTGATCAACAATACGCCGACAATCTTCATCGCGACAGCAATCACCACGGCGATCAACAGCATCAGGGTCATGCGCAGTGCCGGTACGGGCAAACCTTCCACGGTGGCCAGCTCTTCGTGCACGGTGATCGCCAGCAGCGGGCGCCACAGGGCCACGAGCAGCACCAGCACGGCGGCGCTGCCACCGAGGATCCACGCAAGGTCCGTCGGGCTGATCGCCAGCAGGTCGCCGAACAGATAGGCCATCAGGTCGATGCGCACTTCGTGCATGAAACTCAGCACCACCAGGCCCAACGATAAAGTGCTGGGCGCGAGAATGCCCAGCAAGGTGTCGGAGGCCAGCGGCTGGCGCTGTTGCAGGGTCACCAGTAGCACCGCCAGTAACAGGCAGCCCACGGTCACGGCGATGGTCGGGCTCACGTCGAGCAAAAAGCCCATGGCCACGCCCAATAGCGCGGCGTGCGACAACGTGTCGCCGAAGTAAGCCATGCGTCGCCACACCACAAACGAGCCCAACGGGCCCGCCACCAACGCCAAAGCCAAGCCTGCCAGCAGGGCGTAGAGCAGAAAATCAGCCATGCTTGCAGGTGTCTCCGTGGACGTGGGAATGGGGTGCTGCCGGATCGTCAACGACGGCGCCATGCAGGTCATGGGCGTGGTCGTGATGGTGGTGGTAAATCGCCAGGCTTTGGGCGTTCTTGCCGAACAGCTCGACGAACGCCGGGTCGCCACTGACCTGTTCCGGGTGGCCGGAGCAGCACACGTGACGGTTCAGGCACACCACCTGGTCGGTGGTGCTCATCACCAGGTGCAGGTCGTGGGAGACCATCAGCACGCCGCAGCCATGGCGGTCGCGCAGGCGCGTGATCAGGCTGTACAGCTCGGCCTGGCCGGCGACGTCGACGCCTTGCACGGGTTCATCGAGCACCAGCAGTTCCGGCTCGCGCAACAGGGCGCGGGCCAGCAGCACGCGCTGCATTTCGCCGCCGGAGATGCTTTGCACCGGGCTGTCGATCACCTGTTCGGCGCCGACTTCCTTGAGCGCCGACTGGGCGCGGGCGCGGTCTACGCCGGGCACCAGGCGCAAAAAGCGCAAAACTGACAGCGGCAGCGTCGGGTCCACGTGCAGTTTTTGCGGCATGTAACCGACACGCAGCCTGGGTTTGCGCCACACGCTGCCCGTGTCCGGTTTGAGCAAGCCGAGTACGGCACGCACCAGCGTCGTTTTGCCAGCGCCGTTCGGGCCGATCAGCGTGACAATCTGCCCCGGCTCCACGCTCAGCGCAATGTTGTCCAGCACGTTTTGCCCGGCGAACGTGACCCCAACCTGTTCCAGGCGGATTAACGCATCTTTCATCAAGCCCCCTGGCAACCCGAGCACAGGCCGACCACTTCGACCGTTTGCCCTTCGACCTTGAAGCCGACTTCGGTCGAGCTTTTGATGATGGCGTCGCTGATGCTTTTTTGTTCAAGCTCGATGGCGGCGTGGCATTCGCGGCATATCAGGAACTGGCCCTGGTGCGCGTGTTCCGGGTGGTTGCAGCCGACGAAGGCGTTGAGCGAGGCGATGCGATGTACAAAGCCGTTTTCCAGCAGGAAGTCCAGCGCGCGGTACACGGTCGGCGGCGCGGCGCGGCGGCCGTCTTGCTCGCTGAGTACGCCGAGAATGTCGTAGGCACCCAGCGGCTTGTGGCTCTGCCACACCAATTCCAGCACGCGCCGACGCAAGGCGGTCAGGCGCAGGCCTTGGCGCAGGCACAGCGCATCGGCCTCCGACAGCGCGGTGTGCACGCAGTGAGAGTGGTCGTGGGGACGGCTGGCAAGCGGTGTTTTAGGCATGAGCGGCGACAGATATTTGATAGAGACGTTATTATGTTACCCGTTCCTACGCCATTGAGTGGTCATCGTGTCCCGACTTTTTCCCGTTTTTGTCATATTTGTCACCAGTTTGTTCATCGCGGGCGCCGCTCAGGCCGAGGTCAAAGTGCTGACCAGCATCAAGCCATTGCAGCTCATCGCCGCCGCTGTGCAGGACGGCGTGGCGGTTCCGGAGGTGCTGTTGCCACCGGGCGCGTCGCCGCATAACTATGCCTTGCGGCCATCCGACGTACGGCGCGTGCAGTCGGTAGACCTGCTGTATTGGATCGGCCCGGACATGGAAACCTTTTTGCCGCGTGTACTGAAGGGCCGCAGCCTGCCGACGGTCGCCGTGCAGGACCTGCCGGGAATGAAACTGCGCCGTTTCGCTGAAGACAGCCACTCGCACGCCGATGAGGCCGACGAACATGACCACGATCACCGCCCGGGCAGCCTGGATGCGCATTTGTGGCTCTCGACCGTGAACGCGCGGGTGATCGCGGCGCGTATGGCGGCTGACCTGAGTGCGGCAGACCCCACCAACGCTGCGCGTTATCAGAGCAACGTCAAGGCGTTCGATGAGCGGCTGGATGCGTTGGATGCACGTTTAAAGGCGCGTCTGGCGGTGGTGGGCGACAAGCCTTACTTCGTGTTCCACGAAGCCTTTGATTATTTCGAAGACGCTTACGGGCTGAAACACACCGGCGTGTTCAGTGTTGCCGCCGAAGTGCAGCCCGGCGCCCAGCACGTGGCAGCGATGCGCACCCGACTGCAGGAAGTGGGCAAGACCTGTGTGTTCAGCGAGCCGCCGTTGCGTCCACGCTTGGCCGAGACCCTTGTGGCCGGTCTGCCGGTGAAACTGGCGGAGCTGGATGCGCTGGGCGGTTACACCCCGGCGACGGCGCAGGGTTATGAGCAAGTGCTGGAGAAGTTGGGGAATGACTTGGCCGGTTGCCTGGAATCACTGTAATCCCTGTGGGAGCTGGCTTGCCTGCGATAGCGGTGTGTCAGGCGACATCGCTATCGCAGGCAAGCCAGCTCCCACATTGACCGAGTAGGTCTGTGGATTAGAGGGCAAACGGCAGGTGAACCGTAACCTGCTGACGTTGCGCCAACCTATGCTCAAACTCCGCCGGGTCATGGATAAGCACGTCCTGCCCGGCAAACGACTCAGCCGCGATCAAACGTGACAGCCAGAACCGCACGCACGCCACGCGCAGCAGGGTTGGCCACAGCTCGGCTTCCTTCGCGGTAAACGGTCGCAGCCCTGCGTACGCACCCAGTAACGCACGAGCGCGCTGGCCGTCGATCACGCCATCCTCGTCCGAGCACCAGTCGTTCAACGCAATTGCCACGTCGTACAGCATCGGGCCGGAGCAGGCGTTGTAGAAGTCGATCAGGCCTGTGAGGTGCGTGCCTTCGAACATCGCATTGTCGCGAAACAGGTCAGCGTGCACGTTGGCGCGGGGCAGCGCGAGGATCTGGGCCTTGTGCGCCTGGATCTCGGTCAACGCATCTTGCAGCAGGCGTTGTTGCGCGTTGTTGAGGTGCGAAATCAGCTGCGCACCTTCACTGAGCATCCACTCCAGCCCGCGATCGGTCTTGCGCTCCAGTACCTTCTCGCCCTGTGTGGCCAGGTGCAGATGGCCAAGCAGGTCGCCGACCTGGGCGCAATGTTGCGCGTTGGCGTCCTTAATGTGCTTGCCGGCCAGGCGCGGTTGCAGCAGCGCCGGTTTGCCCTTCAATTCGCGCAACGCCACGCCGTCAGTGGTGCGCAGCGCATAAGGCACGGGCAGGTCGGCGTCGTGGAGCACGTCGAGCAATTCGATGAAGAATGGCATTTCCGCGACCGGGCCGCGTTCAACCAGGGTGAGGACGAACTCGCCTTTTTCCAGGCTGACAAAAAAATTGGTGTTTTCGCTGCCAGCGGCAATCCCCTGGAAATCAAGCAGGCGGCCGAGCCCGTAAGGGGCGAGAAAGGTTTCCAGCTCGGGCCGAGCCAGGGGGGTGAACACAGACATGGTTAAAACTGCCAGTACGGGCGCCGCATTCGGCGGCGCCGGTTTAAGTTAAGAAATCATTTCCATTCGAAGATCTTCCATGACGGTATCAGCATATCCGGCTGGTCAGAGCGGATGAAATTCGCGTCGGTTCCGTCCGCGCGCACCAGGAAATACGGCGGCGCGCCCTTGACCGTGACCTTGATTGCGTACAGGAAACCGTTTTGGCGGTATTCCTGGATGGTTCTGTCGCCTTCCGTGCGAATGGTCACTTCCGGATCGCCCGAAGGGGCGCTGTCTGCCGCCATGGCAGCCATCGGAGCGAGTGCAATCACGCCAGCGAAGAGCAGGCGATTGAATGTACGCATGATAACCTTGTCCCTTTGTCGTCAATGGTCCGGCTATTCTAGCGCCTGACCCGCCGAAAAGGTTGATCCCTCTCATGAGCCAAGCCCCCCTCGTCCTGGTGGACGGTTCTTCATATCTGTACCGCGCCTTCCACGCGTTGCCACCGCTGACCACCTCCAAAGGCCTGCCTACCGGCGCGGTCAAGGGCGTGTTGAACATGCTCAAGAGCCTGCGCAAGCAGTATCCCGACAGCCCGTTCGCCGTCGTATTCGACGCCAAGGGCGGGACCTTTCGCGATGACATGTACGCCGACTACAAGGCCAACCGCCCGAGCATGCCCGATGACATGCGCGTGCAAATCGAGCCGCTGCACCAGAGCGTGAAAGCCATGGGCTTCCCCGTGCTGTGCGTCGAAGGCGTTGAAGCCGATGACGTGATTGGCACCCTGGCTCGCAGCAGCGCCGCCGCCAACCGCCCGGTGGTCATTTCCACCGGCGATAAAGACATGGCGCAGTTGGTCGACGGGCACATTACCTTGGTCAACACCATGACCGGTAGCGCGATGGACATCGAGGGCGTGAAGGAGAAATTCGGCGTCGCTCCCGAGCAGATCATCGACTATTTGGCGTTGATGGGCGATTCGTCCGACAACATTCCGGGCGTTCCGGGCATTGGTCCGAAGACGGCTTCCGGTTTGCTGGTGGGCGTGAATGGCGGGATCAAAGAACTTTACGAGCAAATGGACATCGTGCCGTCCTTGCCAATTCGGGGCGCCAAGACGCTGCCGGCCAAGCTGGAAGAGCATAAGGCGTCGGCGTTCCTGTCTTACCAGTTGGCGACGATCAAGTGTGACGTGCCGCTGGACGTAGGCCTGGACGATTTGCACCTGGTTGAACCGGATCGTGAGAAGTTGCTGGAGCTATACACGCTGCTGGAGTTCAAGAGCTGGATTGATGAGGTTCAGCGCGATGCCAAGCGTGTGGAGCTCAAAGCGGCGCCTGTCGCAGACAATGTGATTGAGGCCGTTGCGGCCGACCCGGTAGAAGCGACATACACCACGATTCTCGACCAGGCGACGTTCGACACCTGGCTGAAGAAGCTCAATGACGCCAAACTGTTTGCGTTCGATACCGAAACCACCGGGATCGACGCCCAAAAAGCGCAGCTGGTGGGCGTTTCTTTCTCTGTGCAGCCTTTTGAAGCGGCTTACATTCCGCTGACCCATTCCTACATCGGCGCGCCCGAGCAACTGGACCGCGACACGGTGCTGCTGGCGTTGAAACCGCTGCTGGAAGACCCGACCAAGCTCAAGGTGGGCCAGCACGCCAAGTTCGACATGAACATCCTGGCCAACTGCGCCATTGGTGGCGACCCTGCGCAGGGCATCACCGTGCGCGGCATCGCGTTCGACACCATGCTTGAATCCTACGTGTTGAATTCCACCGCGACGCGCCACGACATGGACAGCCTGGCGAAGAAGTACCTGGATTACGACACCGTCAGCTTCCAGGACATCGCCGGCAAAGGCGCCAAGCAGCTGACCTTCGACCAGATCGCCCTTGAGCAGGCCGGGCCTTACGCGGCTGAAGATGCCGACGTGACGCTGCGCTTGCATCAGGCGCTGCACGCCCAACTCGCCGCCATACCCACGCTGGCCAGTGTGCTGACCGACATCGAGATCCCGCTGGTACCCGTGCTGGCGCGTATTGAACGCCAGGGCGCGCTGGTGGATTCCAAGCTGCTGGGTATCCAGAGCATCGAGTTGGGCGACAAGATGGTGGAGCTGGAGCGCCAGGCGTTCGAGATCGCCGGCGAGGAGTTCAACCTGGGCTCGCCCAAGCAGCTCGGCGCGATCCTCTACGAAAAACTGGGTTTGCCGGTGCTGAAGAAGACGGGCAAGGGCCAGGCCTCCACGGCCGAGGAAGTGCTGGCCAAGTTGGCCGAAGATGACTTCCTGCTGCCTAAAGTGCTGATGCAGTACCGCAGCATGAGCAAGTTGAAAAGTACCTACACCGATCGTCTGCCGGAGCAGATCAACCCGCGCACCGGGCGCATTCACACGTCTTATCATCAGGCGGTGGCGGCGACCGGGCGCTTGTCTTCCAGCGACCCGAACCTGCAGAACATCCCGGTGCGCACGGCCGAAGGTCGGCGGATTCGCCAGGCGTTTGTTGCGCCCAAGGGTTACAAACTGCTGGCTGCGGACTATTCGCAGATTGAGCTGCGGATCATGGCGCACTTGTCCAAGGACGAGGGTTTGATGAACGCCTTCCGTAATGACCTGGACGTGCACACGGCCACGGCGGCAGAAGTGTTCAAGGTGGAGCTCACCGAGGTCACCTCGAATCAGCGTCGCAGTGCCAAGGCGATCAACTTCGGCCTGATCTACGGCATGGGCGCGCAAAAGCTGGGTAAGGACATTGGCGTCGATACCAAGACCGCCAAGGCGTATATCGATGTGTATTTCGCCCGCTACCCGGGGGTTCGTGAATACATGGAGCGCACCCGTGCGCAGGCTGCCGATCAGGGGTTTGTCGAAACCATCTTCGGGCGTCGGCTGTACGTGCCGGACATCAACTCCAACAAGCCGCAGGACCGCGCAGCCGCAGAGCGCACGGCGATCAACGCGCCGATGCAAGGCACGGCGGCAGATATCATCAAGAAAGCCATGGTGCGGGTCGACAACTGGCTCACCGATTCCGGCCTGGATGCCAAGGTGATCCTGCAGGTGCACGATGAATTGGTGGTTGAGGTGCGTGAGGACCTGGTTGCGCAGGTCAGCGAGAAGATTCGCGAGCACATGAGTGCTGCGGCCCAGCTGGACGTGCCGTTGGTGGTTGACGTGGGCGTGGGTGATAACTGGGACGAAGCGCACTGATCAAGCGGCGCTGCCATCACCTTGCGTGATGGCAGAATGCTTTAGCTCAGAGGTCAGTGTGAATTATTTCAGATTGTTTTTTTGGTGCCGGAACTTAACCTGTGAATTGCTACTCAGAGTTACTGAATGGGTGGTGAAGCCCTTCAATGCTCCTATGTTGTGTTAAGTGTTGGCAGATATCTGGGCCCCGCCCTAACGGTCCAGAACTTGAACCCCGAACTTCCCCTCCCCATGCGAAGTCCGGGGTTTTTTTTGCCCGCAGAAACGTTATTCCGCGATTTCTGCGCCCTTGTCCGCCAATTCCATCCAGCCGGCCAGCACGGTGTAAGCGTCTTCCAGGCCCATGCGCTTGGGCGCCGAGAACAGCTGGATGGTGATCGCATCACCCCAACCTCTGCGAATGTCGGCCTGCACTTTGAGCAGCGTGTTCTTCGCTGCGCCGTAGGTCAGCTTGTCTGCCTTGGTCAGCAGGATGTGCATTGGCATGCCGCTGGCGACCGCCCAGTCGAGCATCAACAGGTCGAAGTCAGTCATTGGATGACGGATGTCCATCATCAAGATCAAACCCTTCAAACTCTCGCGGCCACCCAGGTAAGCCTCAAGGTGACGCTGCCAGTGCAGCTTCAACGGGATAGGTACTTTTGCGTAACCGTAGCCCGGAAGGTCGACCAGACGCCGATCATCGTCTAGCTTGAAGAAGTTGAGTAGTTGCGTGCGGCCCGGAGTTTTGGAGGTGCGCGCCAGGCTGGCGTGAGTCAGGGTGTTCAGCGCGCTGGATTTACCGGCGTTGGAACGGCCGGCAAAGGCGACTTCAAAGCCCTCGTCATCGGGGCATTGGTCAACTTTGGCGGCGCTGAGCATAAACGTGGACTGTTGGCACAGGCCGAGGATGGGATTCTTGAGTTGCATGAGATTTCCGATGTGGGCGGTGCCGAAAAAGGGTGCGGCAAGCGGTGTCGTTTCCGTTTGAGTAGCGCCAGTATATAATGCCGCAGATTTTGTGTGTGCTTTGTCCCAGCGAAGGATGAGGTTCACGGGAGCGAAAGACCTTCATTGCGCATTAGAACGCAAAACGCTCTCAAACCCTGAAAAGGTCGATGTATGACCTGATGGTTGCCCGCTTTTGGTGTGCTGATTCCGCTTTACGGCGCTCAGGCTACACAGGATCCGGAAGCGCTGTACAACCGAGTTTGCGTGGTCACGCTGGTGTAACACGTGACCCAGGGTTTCAAGGCAATGCCGCCGCGTGGTTTGTGCATGGACTGCAGTACTGAGGATTACCAGGCCATCATTCAGATGATGGTGAGTAAACCCGGTAGATAACTCTTAAACCTCTTAGCCGTAGTTGGATTAGCTGATGAACAAATTGATCGTGAGTCTGCTGTTGACCCTGGGCATCACCGGTGTTGCCCATGCCTCAGGCGACGCTACAGCCGGCCAGGCGAAAGCCGCCGTGTGTGGTGCCTGCCACGGACCGGACGGCAACAGCCCGGCGCCGAACTTCCCCAAGCTGGCTGGCCAGGGTGAACGTTACCTGACCAAGCAGATGCACGACATCAAGGACGGCAAGCGCACGGTGCTGGAAATGACCGGCTTGCTGACCAACCTCAGCGATCAGGACCTGGCAGACATCGCGGCGTATTTTGCCAGCCAGCAAGGCAGTGTGGGAGCTGCCGACCCTAAAACGGTGGCTCACGGTGAAGAACTGTTCCGTGGCGGTAACCTGGAAAAGGGCATGCCTTCCTGCCTCGGTTGCCACTCGCCTAACGGCGCAGGCCTTGCCGCCGCAGGCTTCCCGCACTTGAGCGGCCAGCATGCGCAGTACATTGCCAAGCAACTGACGGACTTCCGTGAAGGTAATCGCACCAACGATGGCGATACCAAAATCATGCAAACCATCGCTAACAAACTGAGCAACAAGGACATCGAAGCGGTTTCCCAGTATATCCAGGGCCTGCATTGATCCCCAGGCGACGTTAACGCTCGATTAATCCATCGATGCAAGCATAAAAAGGGCGGCTTAGGCCGCCCTTTTTTGTGCCCTGTGCCGTTACACTAACGAACTCATGCCCGCGTAGACCTGTCACAACAAAGGTCGCGTGAGGCGACTTTATTTGTCCTGGAGTAAAGCATGCGTAATCTGATCCTCAGCGCCGCTCTCGTCACTGTCAGCCTCTTCGGCATGACCGCACAAGCTGCCGACGTGCCGCTTGAAGCCGGTAAAACCTACGTTGAATTGGCTAACCCGGTCCCGGTTTCCGAGCCAGGCAAGATCGAAGTGGTGGAGCTGTTCTGGTATGGCTGCCCGCATTGCTACGCCTTCGAACCGACCATCAACCCATGGGTTGAGAAACTGCCTTCCGACGTAAACTTCCGACGCATTCCGGCCATGTTCGGCGGCCCATGGGACGCCCACGGCCAACTGTTCCTGACCCTGGAAGCCATGGGTGTTGAGCACAAGGTCCACAACGCCGTATTCGATGCCATCCAGAAACAAGGCAAGCGCCTGACCAAGCCGGACGAAATGGCTGACTTCGTCGCCACCCAAGGCGTCGACAAAGACAAGTTCCTGGCCACCTTCAATTCCTTCGCTATCCAGGGCCAGATCAAGCAGGCCAAGGAACTCGCGCAGAAATACGGCGTGCAGGGCGTACCGACCATGATCGTCAACGGCAAATATCGCTTTGACCTGGGCACCACCGGTGGCCCTGAGCAAACCCTCAACGTTGCCGACCAGCTGATCGCCAAAGAGCGGGCAGCCAAGTAAGGGAGACACCATGCGCCGCTGGGGTACCGAACGTGTGGTTGGCCTGCATGATCCGCAGGTCAACGAACATCACCTGGAATCTACAGGCCTGCCGGTAGACAGCCGCCTGCGCCTGCTGAGCTTTAATATTCAGGTGGGCATCAGTACCGAGAAGTATCGGCACTACCTGACCCGTGGCTGGCAGCACTTGCTGCCCCACAACGGGCGGGCGCTGAACCTGCAAAAGATCGGCAACCTGCTGAACGACTTCGATCTGGTCGCCCTGCAGGAGGCCGACGGCGGCAGCATACGCTCCGGTTACATCAACCAGGTGGAACACTTGGCCCAGTTGGGTGCCTTCCCGTATTGGTATCAGCAACTCAACCGCAACCTTGGGCGTCTGGGCCAGCACAGTAATGGCGTGCTCAGCCGCTTGAAGCCATGGGCTATCGAAGATCACCCGTTGCCTGGCCCCAAGGGCCGGGGCGCGATCCTTGTGCGCTTTGGCGAAGGCCCGGAAGCACTGGTGGTGGTCATGATGCACCTGTCGCTCGGCTCACGAACCCGCATGATGCAGTTGGCTTACATCCGCGAGCTGATCGGCAATTACAAACATCAGGTGCTGATGGGTGACATGAACACCCATGCCAGCGACCTGTTGCAAAATTCCCCGCTGCGGGACCTCGGGCTGCTGGCGCCGCAAGTCGAAGCCACGTTTCCCAGCTGGCGCCCGCAGCGCTGTCTTGACCATATCCTGCTCAGCCCGACCCTCACGCTCGAGAGCGTGCAGGTTCTTGCGCAGCCCATCTCTGATCACCTGCCCGTCGCGGTAGAGATTCGTCTGCCGGGTTCGCTCACGGCTGATGCATACCCCGCGTTGAGCCCTGGCCCTCGCGGACCCCTTGCATGAGTGACGACGCCCAGCGCTGGAAAGAGAAATACCTTATAAGCGTTGAGCAACAAGACAAGCTCGAACGGCGATGGGCTGCCCGCCTCGACCTGCTGCGTCGAGGTCTGGTCCGCAGCACGCTGGCGGCTGAGGGGACTGACCGCGCGGTCGATCAATGCATGAAGGAAATGCGCGACGTAGTGCGCACCGACGACATGGACGCCGCCCTCGCCGCCTTGCTGCCGCGCCTGGAAAAGGCCGTGCTGGATTCGGAACAGCGCCGCGAAACCCGGGTCGACCAGATCAGCACCGCGCTCACCGCGTTAGTCACGCAGCTACAGAAATTGCCGTTGCCGCGTGAGGTGGCGCGCCCGCTGAAAACCTTCGCCAAGCAGTTGGATGGCCGCGTCGGGCAGGCACGGGAGATACCGCTGCTGCTCAGTGAGCTGAGCAGCCTGCAAGGTCAGGCGCTGAATAACCTGGAGCCTGAGGGCGACGCTACGCGCGCCGGGCCGGGGCTGTTGCAGCGTCTGTTTGGCGCGAAAGAGGTGTCGAATGAAGCGCCGGTGGTCGACAATCCACCGCCGGCGAAGCCTGAACCCGTTGCGCCAAAGTCCGAGTCCGAGCCTCAACCACACGCGCAGTCCGATGAGCTGGCACAGGCCCTGCGCGCCTTCGCGCCGTTGCCGCCGACACCTGTCGCCGCCCCGCCTGAACCTGTTGCGCCTGCCAGCGAGGCAGACGTCGCCAGCGAGACATTTGTCTTCGAAGCGCCCGCCACCGTGCAGCCTGTCGGGGCGCTTGAGCCCGAAGGTGTTGAGCCGCTTGTGGAACAATTGGCGCCCGAAAGCGCGCTCGCGGCTTTTATCGAAACGCCCGAGGTTGAGCTCGACACGCCGGATGAAACCACCATCGGCAGCCTGTCTCTGCCACCTGTGCCGAACGTTGACGAGCCAGAGCCCGATGCGCTGCAGCCGGACGGCATCTACGCCTTGCCCGATTCCCCCGAGCCGTCCTACAGCTCGGTGGCCAAACATATTGAAGACACCCTGCTTGGCCTGCTGGAAGACCTTTCGCTGCCCGAGCGCCACCGTCCCCAGGCCGAAGCCATGCGTGAGCGTCTGGCCCACGGTTTGAACTGGTACGAGCTGCTGCCGATCCTGGATGACCTGACGGTGCTGATGCTGGCCGTCACCGACAGCGGCCAGCATGAATTCGAGGCTTACCTCAAGCAGCTCAACGAACGTCTTGAAGCCTTCCAGGGCCATCTTCAAGTGGCCAGCGACGGTCACGCCGACAGCCGCTCGGCCGCACGTGAGTTGGATACGCAGATTCGTGAGCAAGTCGACGGCTTGCAAAGCAGCGTGCAGGACGCGGCCGACCTGGACAGCCTCAAGCACGTCCTGGAAAGCCACCTCGAAGCCCTGCTCGGCACGATGGACGAACACCGCCAGCAGCGCGACCAGCGCGAGCAGGAAGTGTCGGCGCGCCTCAAAGGCTTGGCCGAACGGGTTGCCAACATGGAACAGGAGGCTCAGGGCTATCGCGAGCATCTGGAGGTACAGCGCCAGAAGGCCTTGATCGACCCGCTTACCGGCCTGCCCAACCGTGCGGCGTGGAGCGAACGCCTGGACCATGAGGTCAACACGTGGCACCAGCAAGGCAACAGCCTGGCGCTGGCCATGCTGGACCTCGACCACTTCAAGCGCATCAACGACAGCTACGGCCACCTGGCGGGCGACAAGGTGCTGAAGATCATTGCCAGCGTGTTGCGCAAGCGCCTGCGCCCGACTGACTTCATCGCGCGTTTTGGCGGTGAAGAGTTTGTGTTGCTGATGCCCGATTCATCCCTGGCAGACGCTTTGGCCGTGGGCGAAGTGCTGCGTGAGGCTATCCAAGCGTGCCCGTTCCACTTCAAGGGCGAGCCGGTGACCATCACCGTGTCCATGGGCGTGGCGCAGTTCCAGCCGGGCGAGCGCAGTGACTCGGCACTCAAGCGCGCCGACGAAGCGCTTTACCGAGCCAAGGCGGCGGGACGCAATCAGGTGCAGCCGGCGTAAAAAATGTTCCATTTTGTAATTTGACCGTCGGGCGGCACACCATACGTTACACTGTTGCATTATCGTCTTCAGCGTAACGTCTTCCGCCATGAAATCACTGTACTTCGCCTTTGCGTTTCTCCTCCTCGCCGGCTGCGCCAGTGGCCCGCGACTGAACACCAGCCACCCTTCGGTGAACCACGACAACCGCGTGCAGTTTGTCGTTGTCCATTACACCTCAACCAACCTTGAACGCTCCCTGGCGCTATTAACCCACGGCCAGGTCAGCAGCCATTACCTGATCGGCGACGACGCCTCGGGCACCATCTACAAACTGGTGGACGAGAGCCAGCGCGCCTGGCATGCCGGGGAAAGCCAGTGGTTGGGCCGCACCTGGCTCAACTCCAGCTCCATCGGCATCGAGATCGTGAACCCTGGTTATCAGGACACGCCGAAAGGCCGGGTATGGTTCCCCTACTCCGAACCGCAGGTGCAGTCGCTGATTGTGTTGCTCAAGGACATCAGTAAGCGCAACGGCATAGACCCCAAGAACATCATCGGCCACAGCGACATCGCGCCGCTGCGCAAACTCGACCCGGGCCCGTTGTTCCCATGGAAACGTCTGGCGGCTGAAGGCTTAGGGGTTTGGCCGGATGCGCAAGCGGTCGCTCGATTCCAGGTGCAATACGCGGCAGAGCTGCCGAGCATTACGTGGTTCCAGGAAGAACTGGCGCGCTTGGGGTATCAGACGCCACAGACCGGTGAGCTGGATGTCGCCACGCGCCACGTGATCGCCGCGTTCCAGATGCATTTCCGTCCATCACTGTTTGATGGCACGCCCGATGCTGAAAGTGCCGCGATCCTGCGCGCGTTGAACCGCACGTAAAAGATGAACCCAACCTAATGTGGGAGCGGGCTTGCTCGCGAATGCGGAGTGTCAGTCACCAGATTCATAGACTGATCCACCGCATTCGCGAGCAAGCCCGCTCCCACATTGTTTTCAACCAGATTACAGCGGCAGCGCCATATAGAACTGCGTGCCCTGCCCCGGCCGCGAATACACACCCATGCGGCCGCCGTGCAGTTGCACGATTTCCTTGCACAGCGCCAGACCCAGACCGGCACCGCCTTTCTTGCGGCCCACCTGCACGAAGGGTTCGAAGATGCGCCCTTGCTGGCCGTAGGCAATACCTTCGCCGTTATCTTCGACGCTGATAATCACCCGCTCGCCATGACGGCGCGACTGCAGGCGAATCTGCCCGCCATCGGCGGTGTGCCGCAGGGCGTTGGCCAATAGATTGTCGAGCACCCGCTCCAACTGAGCTTGGTCGGCGTACAACCGGGGCAAGTCCGATTGCGCTTCCACCAGCAGTTCGATCTGTTGCGCATTGGCCAGCTCCGCGAACCGGGCGCGCGCATGTTCCAGCAGATCGGTGACATCGCACGGCCCCAGCGTGAGTTTTTGCAGGCCGTTCTGGTAGCGGGAAAAGTTGAGCAGGTCGTTGATCAGTTGCATCAGGCGCTGCATTTCTTCATTGACCGTGTCGAGCAGGTCCGCTTCACGGGACTCCGCCGGAAACTTTGCACGCTCGCGAAACAGCCCGAACGCCATGTGCATGCCGGTCACGGGTGTGCGCAGTTCGTGGGAGGCGCGCAATACGAACTCGCTGCGTACGCGCTCGAAGGCGCGTTGTTCAGTCACGTCATGCAGCACCATCACCGCGCCCAGAATATGCCCTTGGGTGTGGCTGACCGGCGTCAGGCTGTAGGTCAGCAGGCGCAGTTCGCCGTCGACTTCCACTTCCAGGTCTTCCGGCGCCCGCTCCAAGTTACCGCCGCGCAGCACCAGTTGCAGTTGTTCATCCATTTCCGGGCGGCCGAGTGCCTCGCCCAAACCCTGACCCAGACGTGCCTCGTCCCAGCCCAGTTGTCGCTGTGCAACAGGGTTGAGGTGCTCCAGGCGGCCCTGGCGGTCGATCATCAGCAGGCCATCGTCGATGCTGTCGAGCACCGCTTGCAGGCGCTGTTGACCGGCCAGCAGCTCATCCACATTGGTCGCCTGATGCTGGCGCAGCGCTTCGGCCATGATGCCGAAGCGACGGGTCAGTTGATTCATCTCTGCCGCCGAGGAAATCGGCAGCGTCACCTCGAAGTCGCCTTGCCCGATCTTGTCGGCAGCTTTGGCCAGTGCCTCGATCGGCCCGCCAAATCGCCGTGCGATACCGTGTGCCGTGACGAAACCGATAATCAGCACCGCCAGCCCTACCAGCCCGAGCAGGCCTGCAATCAGCAGCGCGCGCTCGCGGGATTTGTGTTCACTGGTGCTGATGTTTTCCAGCGCCTTCTTGTGCTCAGCGATCAAGCCGTTGCGCAGCACATTGAAGTTTTCGGTGAGCTTTTCCTTGCTGCCGGGCGGCGGTGACGCTTGCTGGGATTCGTCAAACGCCTCCAGCAGGTTTTGGTAATTCGTGCGGGCCTGTTTGAAGCCGTGGCTGTGGCCGTCGCTCTCTTCGTGGGCGACGCCCTGATCCAGCAGGTCAAAATAATGCTGTTTCGACGCTTGCAGCGCCTCGGGGTCGGGGCGCTTTTCCAGCATCATAATCAACTGGTCGCCCAGGCTTTGGCGCAGCTTCAGCCCCAGGTCCAGGGTGATGAAATTGCTGCGTATCAGCGACTCCTGGGTCTTGGCCATTTGCATGACGCTGACCAAGCCCAGGATCAAGCCCAGCAGGGCGACGGTGATCAGCGCTGAGATACTCAGAAACAACCGAGTGCGCAATTTCATCGCAAGCTTCATAGGGTACAGCTCATAGATTGTACTGTTTACGTTTGCGGTAGAGCGTCGACGCATCGATGCCCAGCGTGCGGGCCGCCTGGTCCAGGGTGTCGCTGGTGGCGAGTACGGCGCCGATATGCGCTTTCTCCAGCTCGTCCAGGCTCAAGGCTGCGCCAATACGCGGTGCATTATTGGTCGGTTGCTCGGCCATCCCGAGGTGGCTGATTTCAACCTTCTCTTGCGGGCAAATAATGCTGGCGCGTTCCACCACGTTACGCAGCTCGCGGATATTGCCCGGCCAGCGGTAGTTGAGCAGCGCCTCACGTGCGTCATCGCTGAAACCCCGCGCAGGGCGGGCATATTCCTTGACGAAGCGCGCCAGGAAGCGGTCGGCCAGGGTCAGGATGTCTTCACTGCGTTCACGCAGTGGCGGCAGGTGCAAGGTGATGACATTGAGGCGGTACAGCAAGTCTTCACGGAAGCGACCGTCACGCACCATGTCTTCCAGGTTCAGGTTGGTGGCCGCCAGAATGCGCACGTCGGCGCGGCGCGTCACCGGGTCGCCTACGCGTTCGTATTCCTTGTCCTGGATGAATCGCAGCAACTTGGGTTGCAGGGTAAGAGGGAAGTCGCCGATCTCGTCGAGAAACAGCGTACCGCCATCCGCCTGGTTGACGCGTCCCAGAGTGCTTTCGCTGGCGCCGGTAAACGCGCCGCGGCTGTGACCGAACAGCTCGCTTTCCATCAATTCCGCCGTCAGTGACGGGCAGTTGATGGTCACGCAGGATTTTTTCGAGCGCTTGCTCCAGCCGTGGATGGCTCGGGCCAACTCACCCTTACCGGTGCCGGACTCACCGAGGATCAGAATGTTTGCGTCGGTACCTGCCACTTGGCGTGCCGTTTCCAGCACCACCATCATCGCCGGGCTGTGGGAATCGAGGCCATCTTTGGGCTGGCGCACTTCGCCTTCCAATGCTTCCAGACGCGCCGACAGCTGACGCACTTCCAACTGCTTGGCGGTGGCCAGGCGCAGTTGGTCAGGGCTGCACGGTTTAACCAGGTAATCAGCTGCACCCGCTTGAATGGCATCCACAGCGGTATCGACAGCGGAATGCGCAGTCACAATCACCACGCGCATCCAGGGCGCCTGAATGCGCATTTGCGCCAGTACATCCAGGCCATTGTCTTCGCCCAGGCGCAGGTCGAGGAAGCACAGGTCGAACACCTGGCGCTGCATCAGGGCGTCGGCTTGAGCGGCGCTGTTGGCGGTGGCGACGGTGTAGCCTTCATCTTCCAGGCAATAACGGAAGGTGCGGAGGATCGCGGATTCGTCATCCACTAAAAGAATGCGGCCTTGAAGTTCCTTGGCTGATTCCATCTGTCCCGCGCTCCTTAACTATATGAATGATGGTGATTAGTCCCGGAATAATCGGGCAAGTTGCATGGTTTATTCTGATTCATAAAAAGCATTTTCGCGCAGGTATCTACGCTCCTTCCTACAAACGCTCTGGAGGGTGGCTTTTTCATGCCTTCTTGCCAGTTCGGCAATGGCGTATTGGCTTTCGATCCGTCGACCCGACCATTGGCTATCGTGCATTTCGCACGGCCAGGATAGGGCCATCGTGCAGGATGCTGGGCCATGTATCGATGAATGATTCGTAACCTTATGATTTTATTAAGTTTTATTTTGTAAAAAAACTGGCATGTACCCTGCAATATCCCTCCCAACAGACGAATAATCAGAATGCGGGAGAAATGCAGCATGACTCGCCAAAGCCTCAGCCAACTACGTGTATCGCCACTGCGCTTGCAGCAAGGTCTGTTTGCCAGCCTGGCGTTGATGGTCACGTTGATTGCCGGCCAGCAGTTGCAGCATGTGCAGCACAGTCAGCAGCAAACCCCGCAATTTGAACGTCCAGTGATGACTCAAACCCATTTCCGTTCCGTTGGCAGCGCTTCCGCCGACGTAACCGCCCCGCAACTGAGAGTGGCGGACCAGGATTCGACCATTGGCGACCTGCCCGTTCAAGAGCGTTGGGTGTTCTAGGCAATAAACCGCCGCTCATGTTGAGGGGCTGTACGGCTTCACCGTTGTTACTTCTATAAGAGCTAAGGAGAATCATCATGTTGAGTTGGGCAATCACATTTCTGATCATCGCCATTGTGGCTGCAGTTCTGGGCTTCGGTGGTATCGCGGGCACCGCCACGGGTATCGCCAAGATCCTGTTCGTGGTCTTCCTGGTGATGTTCATCGCTTCGTTCTTCTTCGGTCGTCGCGGCCGAGGCTGAATATGACCACTCTGACCCTCAAAGCCATTGCTGCCGCCCTGCTCCTGGGCGGCAGCGGTCTGGTCATGGCCGCCAATGACGGCCAGACCCGGGCCAACGAATTGCTCACGTCGGACCCGCAGTTTCGCGAGACGTGGCAAGGCGTGGTGAAGAAAGAAGAGCGCCTGCCGGAATGGGTGATGAACCTGTCGGGTACGGCTGAGCAGATGAATGCTGTGCAAGAAGACGGCGACAAGTATTTGGTCGGCCCGCTCTGCGAAACCGCAGACACGTGCCTGAACAATCGCCTTATTGTTGCCTTCAGTTACGACAAGAAACATGCCTACGCCATGTTGGTACAAGTCCCGGCCGGTTTGCCGGCGGACAAGTCGCCAACCCGGCACGCCGACTACCGTTTCCTGGGTAAGCCGGACGAAGGCATGCAGAAGTTGCTCATGGAGCAACTGAAGAAAGACCCGAATTGGTACTAGGTTGCGTCTGACGCGCACCGCGTCAATGAAGCCTTTGTCCAAAGAAAGAAGCCTTCCGCTTCTTTCTGCCTGTACCCCTCGCCAAGAGGGGTGCATGACCAGGGGGCCGGGTTGCTCTGATCGTTTAAGATCGGCGTGACCTACGGGTACAGGGAGTGCCTGCGCAAGGGCCGGGTCAGGTGAAGAGCTGCGACGCAAGTTCACAAGTCCTCAAGCTTGCTGAACTTGCGGCGGGCTTATGACTCGTATGCCACTCCTCTTATGCAGCACATAGCCGAAATTTTCTGTATTGCTCAGGACTAATCATTTCCTGGTGTGTCTGAGCGACCATCTATCGAGAAAATTTCACCCACGCTATCGAGCTCTTCTGACGTCAATCCCGTGAATTCCCAGGCATTTCTGCCAACTGTCACAGGTCGTCCAACTTCTCTGCGCGAGCCGGTGGTGGCACGTCAACGGCATATTCGCCCGCTGTAATGGCGGAATCGAACTGACCAATCGGACAGTTAATTTCAATAAAAGTCATGCCGATTCGGCATAGGGTAGGCGTTTACGGCATTAGACGTCGCACGCTTGCATGGGAATAGTTGCGCCTTTTTTCGCCTGCCAGTAAGCCATTTCGGCCACGCTGCGGTGACCTTCTACGGAGGCGGATGCACACACTTTTTCGCTCTCGAGCGTTGCAGCTGGCGCATTTGCCTTAAGTCCACTTGAAGTAAGGGTAATGACATGAAGAAGGCAAAGCTAAGCCTCGCCTGGCAGATCCTCATCGGTTTGGTGCTGGGGATCGCAATCGGTGCAGTGCTCAACCATTTCAGTGCTGAAAAGGCCTGGTGGATCAGCAATGTGTTGCAGCCAGCGGGCGATATCTTTATCCGCCTGATCAAGATGATCGTGATCCCGATTGTGATTTCCTCGCTGATCGTCGGCATTGCCGGTGTGGGCGACGCGAAAAAGCTCGGGCGTATCGGCGTCAAAACCATCCTTTACTTCGAAATCGTCACCACCATCGCCATCGTGGTCGGCCTGCTGTTGGCCAACCTGTTCCACCCGGGCGCCGGCATCGACATGAGTACCCTGGGTACCGTCGACATCTCCAAATACACCGCCACTGCTGCCGAAGTGCAGCATGAGCATGCGTTCATCGAGACGATCCTCAACCTGATCCCGTCGAACATCTTTGCCGCCGTGGCCCGTGGCGACATGCTGCCGATCATTTTCTTCTCGGTGTTGTTCGGCCTGGGCTTGTCGAGCCTCAAGCCCGAGCTGCGCGAGCCGCTGGTGACCATGTTCCAGGGCGTTTCCGAGAGCATGTTCAAAGTCACCCACATGATCATGAAGTACGCGCCGGTTGGCGTGTTCGCATTGATCGCGGTGACCGTCGCCAACTTCGGCTTCGCTTCGCTGCTGCCGCTGGCCAAGCTGGTGATCCTGGTTTACGTCGCCATTTTGTTCTTCGCCTTCGTGGTACTGGGCCTGATCGCTCGCCTGTTTGGCTTCTCGGTGATCAAGCTGATGCGCATCTTCAAGGATGAGCTGGTACTCGCCTACTCCACCGCCAGCTCCGAAACCGTGCTGCCGCGCGTGATCGAGAAGATGGAAGCCTACGGCGCGCCGAAAGCCATTTGCAGCTTCGTGGTGCCGACCGGCTACTCGTTCAACCTCGACGGTTCGACCCTGTACCAGAGCATCGCGGCGATCTTTATTGCCCAGCTTTACGGCATCGACCTGTCGATCGGTCAGCAACTGATGCTGGTACTCACGCTGATGGTCACCTCCAAAGGCATCGCCGGCGTGCCGGGCGTGTCCTTCGTGGTGCTGCTGGCCACCCTGGGCAGCGTGGGCATCCCGCTGGAAGGCCTGGCGTTCATTGCCGGTGTCGACCGTGTGATGGACATGGCGCGTACCGCACTCAACGTGATCGGCAATGCCTTGGCCGTGTTGGTCATCTCTCGTTGGGAAGGCATGTACGACGACGCCAAGGGCGAGCGCTACTGGAACTCCCTGCCGCACTGGCGCAGCAAAGAAGCCTCGCCGACCGCCCAAGCCACTCGCGGCTGACAGCTCACGGCTTGACAGCAAACCCCGGAAAATTCCGGGGTTTGTCGTTTCTGTCAGCCCCGCTATCATTCGCCCCATCTTTCGGGGGATTTAACTGATGCTCAATGGCCTGTGGCTTGGCTTCTTTGTCGTGGCAATGGTGTCAGCACTGGCGCAATGGCTGATCGGCGGTAATGCCGGGATTTTCGCGGCGATGGTCGAAAGCATTTTCGCCATGGCCAAATTGTCGGTGGAAGTGATGGTGCTGCTGTTCGGCACCCTGACCTTGTGGCTGGGCTTTTTGCGCATCGCCGAAAAAGCCGGGATCGTCGACTGGCTGGCCAAGGCCCTCGGGCCGCTGTTCCGCCGCCTGATGCCGGAAGTGCCGGCGGGCCATCCGGCCATCGGTTTGATTACCCTCAACTTCGCTGCCAATGGCTTGGGCCTGGACAACGCTGCCACGCCCATCGGCCTCAAGGCCATGAAGGCGTTGCAGGAACTCAACCCGATCCCCAATACCGCGAGCAACGCGCAGATTTTGTTCCTGGTACTCAATGCGTCTTCGCTGACGTTGCTGCCGGTGACCATCTTTATGTACCGCGCCCAGCAAGGCGCTGCTGACCCGACACTGGTATTTCTGCCGATCCTGTTGGCCACCAGCGCCTCGACCCTGGTCGGCCTGCTGTCGGTGGCCGTGATGCAACGCCTGCGCCTGTGGGACCCGGTGGTGTTGGCCTACCTGATTCCCGGTGCGCTGATCCTCGGCGGCTTCATGGCATTGCTGGCGACGTTGTCGGCCACGGCGCTGGCGGGCTTGTCTTCGATCCTCGGCAACCTGACGCTGTTTGGCCTGATCATGCTGTTTTTGGTGATCGGCGCGCTGCGCAAAGTGAAGGTGTACGAGGCATTTGTCGAAGGTGCCAAAGAGGGATTCGACGTTGCCAAGAACCTGCTGCCGTATCTGGTGGCGATGCTCTGCGCGGTTGGGGTATTGCGCGCCTCCGGCGCACTGGATTTTGGCCTGGAAGGGATTCGCCATCTGGTGGCCTGGACGGGCATGGACACGCGTTTCGTTGACGCCTTGCCGACCGCGATGGTCAAGCCGTTCTCCGGCAGTGCCGCGCGTGCGCTGTTGATCGAGACCATGCAGACCAAGGGTGTGGACAGTTTCCCGGCACTGGTGGCGGCGACGATTCAGGGCAGTACGGAAACCACCTTTTATGTGCTGGCGGTGTACTTTGGGTCGGTGGGAATTCAGCGGGCGCGGCATGCGGTTGGCTGTGCGTTGCTGGCTGAGTTTGCCGGTGTGGTGGCGGCGATTGCGGTGTGCTACTGGTTCTTTGGTTAAAACTTAAATTGCTATCGCAGGCAAGCCAGCTCCCACACTTGAACTGTGAATACATTCAAATGTGGGAGCTGGCTTGCCTGCGATGAGGCCCTCAGCGTTTCGCAGCACCATTGCCCTGCTGCACCACCCAATCAACCACCTGCCTGTTCAACTGATCCCCCGCCACCCCAAACCCGGCCACCACCGCTGGCACCTTGGTATCGCTGACAGGCTGGCGCACTTCAAACCGCCGGCTGGCAATAATCCGCTGGTCACGCCCGCGCACCAGCCGCGCATCCAGCCGAATCACTACCTCCACCGCACTGCCCCGGTACTCACTCTGAAACGCCTGTAACTGCCCGCCCAACTCATAGTCGGCCTGCAGGTTGGTCTCGTCGGTACTCAGCAGCGTCACCCGCCCATCGCGCTGGAAGCCGTCCATAAACCGATTGCGCAGCAGCACCGGCGTCGGGTCGCTCCAGCGCGAGTTGGCGTAGCTGCTGATCAGGTCGCCATTGGGCACCACGGCGATGCGCGGGCTGTCGAGAAACTCGCTGGTCTGCGGCTTGCTGATGCGCAGCGACCAACTCACTGGAGCGGCTGGAGTGGTGGTCTGCGCCGAAGCCAGGCGGTACACGTCGGACGGGTCCGGCTTGGGCAGGATCGAGCAGGCGCTGATCAGGGCCAAGGCTACGGGAGCGATGATGTGGTAAGCACGCTTCATGGCGTGAACTCCTTGTTCTTGTCGCTGCCCAGCAAGTAACCGCTTGGGTTGGCTTCGAGGCGGCGGGAGATGGCGCGCAGCGAACCGAGGGTTTCGCGCAGTTCGCGCACGGCCGGCGCCAGTTCGTTGAGGCCTTGCAGGCCGCTGTTGACCGAGTCCTTGTTGTCGGTCAGCAAGGTGTTGATGGTTGCGGTGCTTTTTTCGAGGGACTTCATGGCCTGTTCGGCGCTGCCGAAAGCTTGCTTGCCTTGATCGTTGAGCAAGCCGTTGGCGCTGCGCATCAGCGTGGTGGTCTGTTCCAGCGCGGCGCTGGCCTGTTTGCTCACTTGCATCAGTTGCTGCATCACCACCTTGATGTCGCCGCGCTGGTCGGCGATGGCGCCGGTGGTTTGTTGCAGGTTGTCGAGGGTGTTGCTCAGGCGCTCGACGTTCTCGCGGGAGAACATGTGGTTAGCGTTGTGCAGCAGCAGGTTGATGCTGGTCATCAGGTCGTTGCTGTTATTGAGCAGGCGCGCGATGGGCGACGGCGAGGCGATGATTTCCGGCAGGTTGCCGTCTTTGCCCTGCAGCTCCGGGCTTTGCGGTCTACCGCCGCTGAGCTGGATGATCGAGGTGCCGGTAATGCCGGTCAGCGCCAGCTTGGCCTGGGTGTCTTCCTTGATCGGCGTTTGCCCGGCCAGGCGGATGCGTGCCAATACGCGGCGCGGGTCTTTGGGGTCCAGGCGCAAGCTGGTGACGTCGCCCACCTTGATCCCGCTGTACTGCACCGCGCTGCCCTGGGACAGGCCGCTGACCGCTTCGTTGAACACCACTTCATAGTCCTGGAAGGCGCTGTCGACGCTGGACTTGGCCAGCCACAGGCCGAACAGCATCGCGCCGACCACCACGATCACGCTGAACAGACCGATCATCACATGATGGGCTCGGGTTTCCATGTCATACCTCGTCTAGCGATTGAGCGGCATCCAATGCCGCGCGGCCACGGGGGCCGTGGAAATATTCGTGAATCCACGCGTCGTCGGTTTCCGAGACGACATCGATGGCATCGGCCACCAGCACTTTCTTTTGTGCCAGCACCGCCACGCGGTCGGTGATGGTGTAGAGCGTGTCGAGGTCGTGGGTGACCAGAAACACACTCAGGCCCAGCGCGTCGCGCAAGGTCAGAATCAGTTGATCAAATTGCGCCGCGCCAATCGGGTCGAGGCCGGCGGTGGGTTCGTCGAGAAACAGGATGTCCGGGTCCAGCGCCAGGGCCCGCGCCAATGCGGCCCGCTTGATCATGCCGCCGGACAGCGACGCCGGGTATTTATCCGCCGCCGACAGCGGCAGCCCGGCCAGCGCCAGTTTCACCGCGGCCAAGTGCTCGGCATCACGACGGCTGAGGCCGGCATGTTCAATCAATGGCAGCGCGACATTCTCGGTGACGGTCAGCGAGGAAAACAGCGCGCCCTTCTGGAACAGCACGCCAAAGCGCCGTTCCACCAGCGAGCGTTCATGCTCGGAAAGGTTGGGCAGGTTTTTGCCAAATACGCGCACCTCGCCTTCGCTGGGTCGGCGCAGGCCGACGATGCTGCGCAACAGCACCGACTTGCCGCTTCCGGAGCCGCCCACCACCGCGAGAATCTCGCCTTTGTACAACTCAAGATCGAGGTTTTCGTGCACGCTCTGGCTGCCAAAGCGGTTGCACAGGCCGCGCACTTCGATCACCGCCTCTGTCGGCGCACGGTGTGGACGACTCACCAGCCCATCTCCATAAAGAACATTGCAGCCACCGCATCCAGCACGATCACCACGAAAATCGATTGCACCACGCTGGAGGTGGTGTGGGCGCCGACCGACTCCGCACTGCCACTGACCTTGAAGCCTTCAAGACAGCCAATCGCCGCGATCAGGAAGGCGAAGATCGGCGCTTTCACCATGCCGACGAGGAAGTGCTGCACGCCGATGTCTGATTGCAGCAGCGAGAGAAACATCGCCGGTGAAATATCCAGTGCCACGGCGCAGACCACGCCGCCGCCGACGATGCCCGAGAGCATCGCCAGAAACGTCAGCATCGGCAGCGACACCAACAGGGCCATCACGCGGGGCAACACCAGCAGCTCCATCGGGTCCAGACCCAGTGTGCGGATTGCGTCGATTTCTTCGTTGGCTTTCATCGAGCCGATTTGCGCGGTGAAGGCACTGGCGGTGCGACCGGCGATGAGGATCGCGGTGAGCAACACGCCGAATTCGCGCAGGAACGAAAAGGCCACCAGGTCGACAGTGAACACCGTCGCGCCGAAGCTTTTAAGCACGGTGGCGCCGAGAAACGCTACAACCGCGCCCACCAGAAAAGTCAGCAAGGCCACGATGGGCGCCGCGTCGAGCCCGGTTTGCTCGATGTGCGCGACCATCGGCGTGATGCGCCAACGCTTGGGCCGGAAAATGCCCCGGGCGAACGTTTCGAGGATCAGGCCGATAAACCCGAGCAGTTGCTTGCTGTCTTGCCAGACCGTGTCCACCGCCCGGCCGATGCGCGCCAACACCTGAATGCCGGCGGCTTCTTCCGGTGCTTTGTCGGGTACGCAAAAATCATTGAGGGAGCGGTAGACGGTCTTGAGCAACGCGCGGTCGGCGGTGGACAGGCTGCAATCGGATTGCTCGGTGGACTGTTCGATTCGGGTTGGGCCAAGCAGCTCAACCAGTAACGACGCGCCGGCCGTGTCCAGGGCGCCGAGGCCGTTAAGGTCGATGCGGGCGCCGGCGTCGTATTGACCGTCGAGCTTGTCCGACAGCTTCTTCAGGTTGGCGTAGTGGGCAAGCGTCCAGTCCCCCGTAATCCGGAGTAACGGCGGAGTGGTCGAGGTATCGAGAAGGGCTGCGCCGGCCGTCGTGCTGGTGGTCATAAGCTCCGAGCTTGTTTGGCTATCCACAATGGCTACGTAATAGCACGATACCGCCTACTTGGGGTTGTCCGTTTGTGCTGTGTCAGTGACTTTGAAGCGCAGCACGCCAATCACCTGGCCGTCTTCGGTCAGCACTTGCACCTGCCAGCGACCCACGGCCTCGGGCGGGAAGTTCTGCTTGTGGGTCCAGGCGCGGTAGCCTTCCTTGCGCCCGCCGTGGATATCCAGGGCGATGCGGTCGACTTCCTTGCCGTTGAATTTCCACACATGGTAGATGCGCTCGTCCAGCCCGCGCGGTGCGTTGATCGCGGTGTAGGCGTACAGCCCGCTGCTGCGCAGTTGAGCGGCGTTGACTTCGCGCAGGTCATCGCCCGGCGTGCGGTCTTGCAGCTGCGTGCTGATCGCCACTTCTGTCATCCACAGCGTGGCCGGCGGTACCCAACTGCGCAGGAACCAGCCGGCGCAGCCAATGACGGCCGTGACACCCAGCAGCATCGCCCAGCCTTTGAGGCTGCGCAGTGGCAGGCTCACGGCCAGGCTTGGAATCGACAGCACGATAGCTACGCCGAGCGCGAGTTTGTAACTTTCGGCGGTGGTCAGGTGCAGGATGATTGGCAGCGCGGTGAGCAGCGCGGCAAACAAGGTCAGGGTGTGCAGCGCCAGGAACAGCGAGCGTTTCGGCGCCAGCCACTTGTAGTACAGCGGGTCGATGATCGACACCAGCGCCGCCGCGCCGAGCAGGCCGGTAAACACCGACTGGCCGCTGTTCCAGGCGGTGGTGACGAAAAAGAACGGCAGCACGAAGAACAGACTTTCCTGGTGGATCATCTGGGTGGCGTAACGCAGGAGCGGCTCGGGGATTTCGCGCTTGAATACCTTGGCGAACAGTTGGGTAAAGCTGTTTTCCAGCATCAGCCACAGCCAGCTCACCAGCATGATGACCGCGATCCAGCTGGCCATGCCTTGCTGGCGGTCTACCAGAATGAAGCTGCACACACCCGAGATAAAACCGCCGAGTGCGATCACCCCTGGGTAGCGCTTGATCAGTTCGATGACGCGCTGGACGAGGGGCGGCAGGTTTGGCATTGGCGGTTCACATTTGGTGTAGGAAAAATCCCGGACAGAATAACGTCTTGGCCCTGTGTTCGGTGCCTCATTACGTGACCCGTTTGCGATAAAGCCGCATACCGCCCAACGCAATGGCGATCAGTGCAACGACGCCGGCGCCGATCCAACTGAGGCTGTCGTAGCTCAGCAACGGTTTCTCAATACGCCAGTAACCCGGCTGGTTAAACACTTGACGCATGGCCCGGTCGGTTTGTTCCAGGCTAACGGCTTTGATGCGTTTGACCGGGTCGCTGAAGCGGCCGTTGCTGTAGTCGCCGGCAGCGCTCCAATAATAGTCGGCCATCGCGCTGTTACCTTGAACCGCCCACGCTTGGCGCGCTATGGCGGCTTGTTGCAGGCGGGCGAAGGTTGCCGGGTCGAGGCCGTCTTTAAGCAATTGTGCCTTGAGGTCTTGCAGCACCTGTTCGGCCTCGGGGAGGTTTTCCCGCTCAACGTCGGCATTCAAACTGAGAAAACCGACGCCGCCGAGCACTTCACGTTCGCTCCAGGGGCCGTAGGACAAGCCATGCTTGAGACGCAGCTGGCGGTACAGCGCCCAGTCGAGGTAGTCCTTGAGCAAGTCGTAGGTTTCATCATGCCCATCGTCCAGCACCGGTTCGGGAAGCAGCAGGTGCAGCTTGGCGCTGTCACCGACCCAGCCGTGGATCAGGTTGCGGTGGCTGGCAGCGGCGTGCTGGATTTGCGGCAGTGGCAGATGCTCGCTCGGCTCGACCGGGTCGAGTTGCCCGTAGGTGCGTTCCAGGTAGGCGGGCAGCAGTTTGTCGAGGTCGCCGACGATGATCAGGGTCATGTTGTTCGGCGCGTACCAATTCTTGCGCAGCTTCTCGAGCTGGTCGCGGGTCAGGTGATCGACCTCGGCACGCTCGGCGCATTTGAGGCCCAGCTCCACGGCCAGTTGATTGCTGGCGGTGTGGCCCAGGTCCTGACGGTCGAGCAGGCGTTGCAGGTGCGAGTAGTGGCCGCCGTCCTCGCGCTCGACCACCTGCTTGGCAGCGTTGATATTCGCGTCGGTCAGTTCGGTGCGGGTGAGGATCGCCAGCAACAGGTCGAGCACCTTGCGCTGGTTTTGCGCCGGGGCTTCGATCACGAAAGTGGTGTCGGCGTTGCTGGTGTAAGCGTTCCACTCGCCGCCAAGGGCTTGCATGCGGTCTTCGAGGTCGCCTTCACCGCCGCCGTCGATGCCGCTGAACAGCACATGTTCGAGCAAGTGCGGCAGCTCTTTCTCCTCGCACTTGAAGTCGTCCAGGCCGACACCCACCACCAGGCGAATGGCCACGTGCCCGCGCTCGGTGCCCGGCTTGAGCAGCAATTGCAGGCCGTTGGGCAAGGTGTAGCCCTCGACTTGCAGGCGGTCAAAGGCAAAGGCGTGTGCAGAGCCCATGAGCAGGCAGGCGAATAACAGGCGACGCATAACAAGCTTCCTGGCGAGTGGAGTCCATTGGTAACTGACTTCACTCGCCGTCTTACGTTCAGGGCGAATGGGTGATGTCGGCAATATCTTCGGCCGAGAGTGCGCCAGTGTCACAGGTTTCCAACACCACATAAGCGCTGCTGCAAAAGAGTGAGTTGAGGCGCTTCATGTCGGCAATCAGCTCCAGGTGCAGGGAGCTGGTCTCCAGGCTCTGGACGATCTTGCGCTGCAAGCGGCTGACGTGGGCGTGGGCCAGGCGGCGTTCCTGAGCGCGGAAGCGGCGTTTCTCGCGCAGCAATTGGCGAGCGCTTTCCGGGTCGGCACTGAGGAACACCGTCAGGCCCAGGCGCAGGTTGGCAATCAACTGGGTATGCAGGCCGGCGAGCTCTTCCAGGCCGACTTCGGAAAACTGGCGGCGCTGTGAGGTTTTTTGCTGCTGGACCTTGCGCAGCATGCGTTCGATCAGGTCGCCGGCCAGCTTCAGGTTGATCGACAGCTCGATGATTTCGGCCCAACGGCGACTGTCGTGTTCGCTGAGGTCTTCGCGGGGCATCTGCGCCAGATACAGCTTGATGGCGCTGTACAGCGCTTCGACGTCATCGCTGAGGCCGCGCATTTCCTGGGTGATCGCAGTTTGCTTGCCTTTCAGCACTTCGAGCATCGCCATGAGCATGTTGTCGATCAGGTCGCCCAGGCGCAGGGTTTCCCGCGCGGCATTGGCCAGGGCCAGGCTTGGGGTGGCAAGTGAGGCCAGGTCGAGGTGGCGCGGCTTGGCTTTGCCGTTCAGCTCCGGCTGTTCCGGCAGCAGCCAGGCACACAGGCGGGCCATCGGGCCGATGGTCGGCAGCAGGATCAGGCAGCGACTGAGGTTGTATAGAACGTGGAAGGTAATGACCATGCCTTGGGCGCTGTAGTCCAGACCGTCCATCCAGCGTACGAGAGGGTCGAGTACCGGGATAATCAGCAGCAAGCCGATGAGTTTGTACAGCAGGCTGCCCAGCGCCACTTGGCGACCGGCGGCGTTTTGCATGTTGGTGCTGAGAAACGCCAACACGCCGCTGCCAATGTTGGCGCCGATTACCAGGCCGATGGCCACGTGCAAGCCGATTACACCCGCGCCGGCCAGGGTGGCGGTGAGCAATACGGCGGCCAGGCTGGAGTAGGAGATCATCGCGAACAGTGCGCCGACCAGGGCGTCGAGCAAGATGTCGCCGGTCAGCGAGGCGAAGATGACTTTGACGCCTTGGGCGTGGGTAATCGGCCCGGCGGCCTCGACGATCAATTGCAGCGCCAGAATGATCAGGCCCAGGCCGATCCCGACACGGCCCATCTGCCCTGCCCGCGTCTGTTTGCGCGACAGGAAGAAAATCACCCCGAGAAAAATCAGCAGCGGCGACAGCCAGGACAGGTCGAATGTCAGCACCCGCGCCATCAATGCGGTACCGACGTCGGCGCCGAGCATGGTCGCCAGAGCCGGCATCAAGCCCATCAGACCTTGGCCGACGAAGGACGTGACCAGCATGGCCGTGGCGTTACTGCTCTGCACCATGGCCGTCACCAGAATACCGGCGACAAATGCCAGCCAGCGCTTGGACATGTTCTGCCCGATGACTTGGCGCAAGTTGGAACCGTAGACCCGCAAGATGCCGGTACGGACGATGTGCGTGCCCCAGATAAGCAGGGTCACGGCGGAAAGCAGATTGAGCAAGGTCAGCATGCTCGGCCCCCCGTGTGGGTGTGCCCCAAGTGGAGCGAAGTGAATTGACCGCGTGCCGTTCTACGTCTTGTGCTTAAGCTGTAGTTGGCGAATGGACTCGGCGCCAGCATCGCATAGCTAAAGTAGTGTTTGAAACAAAACTGTCATGAAATCAGCTTTTTGCAGATGAAAAAAAGGGGCTCGAAAGCCCCTTTTTCAGCAGCGGGTGCGTTTTATTGACCCGGAATATCCTTGCGCAGTTTCACTGGATCCTGCTGTTTGCGCTTTTTCGCGATCGCGGTGCGCATCTTGATGTTGACCGCTTCCACCGCCAGCGAGAACGCCATGGCGAAGTAGACGTAGCCTTTTGGTACATGCACACCGAAGGATTCGGCGATCAGCACGGTACCTACGACCAGCAGGAACGACAGCGCGAGCATTTTCAGCGACGGGTGCTTGTCGATGAATTCGCTGATGGTGCCGGCGGCCAGCATCATCACCAGCACCGCCACGACGATGGCTGCAACCATGACCGGCACGTGGGAGACCATACCGACGGCGGTGATCACCGAGTCCAGGGAGAACACGATGTCGATAATCGCGATCTGGATGATGGTGTAGATGAACTTGCCACCCTTGCCACCCGGCTCTTCGTGGGTTTCGTCTTCGCCTTCCAGTGCGTGGTACATCTCCTGCGAGCTTTTCCACAGCAGGAACAGGCCACCGAAGAACAGGATCAGGTCGCGGCCGGAAATGCCTTGGCCGAACACCACGAACAAGTCGGCGGTGAGTTGCATGACCCAGGTGATCGACAGCAACAACAGGATCCGCGTGACCATGGCCAGCGCCAGGCCGAAGATCCGGGTGCGCGCCTGCATATGCTTGGGCATGCGGCTGACCAGGATCGAAATCATGATGATGTTATCGATGCCCAGGACGATCTCGAGGGCCGTCAGGGTGAAGAAGGCAATCCAGATTTCCGGATTGGTCAGCCATTCCATGTGTATTCCTTTGAGCAAGTGTTAAACCGCGCAAGCTGCAGCGCCGCGCGGTTGGGTGTGTAGGATTATAGAGTGCTGAACAGCGGAAAAATCCCCATCAGCAAAGCAGCGAACATTATGCACAGGCACACCAGCACTGCCCACTTGAGGGTGAAGCGCTGGTGATCGCCAAATTCGATACCGGCCAGAGCCACCAGCAGGTAGGTCGAGGGTACCAGCGGGCTGAGCAAATGCACGGGTTGGCCAACGATGGAGGCACGGGCCATTTCCACGGCGGTGATGCCGTAGTGGCTGGCGGCTTCGGCGAGTACCGGCAGTACGCCGTAGTAGAACGCGTCGTTGGACATGAAGAAGGTGAACGGCATGCTCACCAGCGCGGTGATCACGGCCAGGTATGGGCCCATCGCTTCCGGGATGACCGCCAGCAGGCTTTTGGACATGGCGTCGACCATGCCGGTGCCCGACAGGATGCCAGTGAATATACCGGCGGCGAAGATCAACCCGACGACCGCCAGTACGCTGCCGGCGTGGGCGGCGACGCGGTCTTTCTGCTGTTGCAGGCACGGGTAGTTGACGATCATCGCGATACTGAACGCCACCATGAACAACACGGGCAATGGCAGCAGGCCAGCGATCAGTGTGCACATCAGGGCAAGGGTGAGCGCGCCGTTGAACCAGATCAGTTTCGGACGGCGGGCATCCGGGTATTGCGACACGCTGATTTCGCTGTGGTCGATATCGTCACCTTGCAGGTGCAACTCACCCAGTCGGGCACGTTCGCGCTTGCCGTACAGGTAGGCAATCACCAGGATCGCCACGACGCCTGCGGCCATGGCCGGGATCATCGGGACGAAAATATCCGATGGGTCCACATGCAGCGCACTGGCTGCACGGGCGGTCGGGCCACCCCAGGGGGTCATGTTCATCACGCCACCGGCGAGGATGATCAGGCCGGCCATGATCCGCGGGCTCATGCCGATGCGCTGGTACAGCGGCAGCATGGCGGCCACGCAGATCATGTAGGTCGTGGCGCCGTCACCGTCGAGGGAAACAACCAGGGCCAGCACGGCAGTGCCGACCGAGACTTTCAGCGGGTCGCCCTTGACCATCTTGAGGATCTTGCGCACGGCCGGGTCAAACAGGCCGGAGTCGATCATCAGGGCAAAGTAGAGGATGGCGAACATCAGCATCACGCCGGTCGGCGCGAGCTTGGTGATGCCTTCGAGCATCATCGGGCCGATCTTCGGTGCGAAACCGCCGAACAGCGCGAACAGGATTGGCACGATGATCAGAGCGATCAGCGCAGACAGGCGCTTGGTCATGATCAGGAACATGAACGTGATGACCATGGCAAAGCCAAGGAAAGTCAGCATAGGAATACTCCAGGCGTAGCGTGGCTAGGGAATGGCGAACCGGGTGGCGGTCAGCGCAGTACGAAAGGCACGAGGCGTACGGGCGGAGTTGGGGCACACAGGCGGGTAGGAGCGGACATCAGGAATCACCATTGTTGTTGTTAACAGCCGGTCTGTTGCCGGCAGTGGAGGCGATCCTAGACGGGGAAGCTTTCAGCCAGCTTTCGCTGGGCAATCAGATGATGGGAGGTTCTGTAGGAATTCTCTTTAAGAAGAATCAGGGCAGCTCCAGGCCGCCGGATGCTTTGTGCAGTGCGCGCAGGTGTTCGCCCATCTGCTTGAGGTTGGCTTCGCAGGCGGCGATTTCGTCGGCGCGGGAAGGATCAAGCAGCGCCCTCACCTCTTTATCCAGGTCGCCGGTCAACGATTGCAGCTGCTTCTGACGCTGGGCGCTTTCGGATTCGAGGCGTTTGGATTCCGACGGTTGCGGCAAGCCGTAGCCACCGCTGCCGAGCAGTTCCGCCGGGCGGCTGAGGAAGCCGCTGTTGGCGAGGATTTGTTGCAGCGTGTTGTTAGCTTTCTCCATGCCGCCGTTTTTCAACTCACGGGCATTGAGGTAGCGCTGTTTGACTTCGTCCTGGGCCAGCATCAGTTGCTTGCGATAGCTGGCCTGTTCCAGCAACAACAGCGCGGCGCTGGTGCGCAGGTCGGCCTGGCTGAACCATTGGCGGCGTTCTTCTGCGCTGAGGGACAGCCAGTCTTCAACCCTTGTCTGCTTGATCGGCAAGTGCTTGCGCAGCACGTCGAACATCGCCTGGTAGCGCTCGCGGAACGAGTCAAAGTGATAACCCAGGCGCAGCGCCTCGCGTTTGTCGTTCAACACGCTGGTGTCGGCCAGGCCCCGTGCGGCGAGGACTTCCAGCAAGCCGTTGGGGGTAATGTTGTCCAGGCCAGTCAACTGCGGGTTGGCGCTGCCACTGCGCAACAGTTTCAGGCTCTCTACCGCGCAGTTGTTGGAAATAAAGAAGTAATTGCCGTCGTAACTCCAGTGCATCTCGGCGGCGTGTTCGACGGTGTCGTTGATTTCCTGGCGTGAGAGCTTGAGCGGTACAGAGGCCAAGCCGCGCAGTTCGGTCTTGGTGTATTCATCGATGACTTGGGACAGCGGTAATACAAACAGGCGCGAGGGGTATTTGCCGACCAGACCGTCCCAGCTCGACAGCTGTACGTCACCGACGAAGGCGCGGTAGGACAACACCAGATGCTGGTCCAGATCCAGCCGGCAATCCGGGCCGCGCGGGCGGCCGGGCGCGCAAATTACCAGGCGCAACATGCTGTGGCCCCAGCGGCTCACCAGATTTTCATTGGCTTCGGCCAGCAGGTAGTCGATTTCGTAGACGCGCTCCGGGTCGATCTGGCCCAGCGGAGTCTTGGCGAAATCGTTGCCCGCGTTCAGGAACGCGTAAGTCTTGGCGCAGGTGTCCTGTTCAGGCGGCGCCCAGCCGAAGTGTTCCTTGTAATAGCGGAACAGCGAGGGACGGCGGCAGGCGTAACTTGGGTCGAGCAGGAAATACTCCATGTTGACCGCCACGAACTCCAGCGGGCTGGTGGTTTCGTAGATATCCGGGCTGCGCGCAACCTGATGGTTGTTTTGTTCGCGCTCTCCGCGACGGCCCACGTATTGCGGCCAGCCGGCAAGGTCCAGCAGGCGCGGATCGTCACTGAGGGTAAAGCGGCGGTCGTTTTGACCCCGGCATTGATCGGGCAAACCAATCAGGCCGGTGATGTTGTTCTGGCGGCTGCAGCGATTGATCAGCGCGCGCTCCTCTTTGGTCCACAGGCGCGCGCGGTCATAAATGTGGGTCAGTTCGTGCAGCACGGTGGCGAGCATTTCGCGGCGCACGGTGCCGTGGGGGCGATTGGTCTTTTGGGTGGCGGCGCTGCCGTCGGTCAGGCTGGCGAGCAGGTTGCTGTTGAGGTCCAGTTCGGACACCAAAGAGGCCTGGCCGTAAGCGTTTTCCGGCATCTTGTCGGTCCAGCCGACATCAATGCGCCGGTCCAACTGCTCGATAAAGCGCGGTGGCAAAGAGCGCATGGCTTCATCAAGCAATGCCTGGCTTGCCTGCTGTTCGGCCGGGCTCAGGCCGTCGGTCTTGAGCCGCAGTTGCAGGCTGGCCTGGGCTGCGCCTGCACAGAGCAGCACAGTCCCGGCCAGGAGCCAGGCGACGAATCGCCTCACAGAGCGAGGATAGCTTCGGCGAGGGTCTGATCGGTGGCGTCGCGGGCTTCCGGTACGCGGGTGCGCAGGGTGTCGAACGCGGCTTCCAGTTGCGCGCCACGGATTTCGCCGTCGCTGGCGACGAAGCTGGCGGCGTCATCGTGGGCTTCGCGCACGACTTTGGAGTCGCGGATGGAGGTGGTGGTGTCCGAGGTGAAATCAATGGTGCGCGCGGAGGCTCGCACGATGATGTTACTGGTGGCCTTCAAGGTTTGCGCGTGGGCAACATCGGCCAACAACAGCAGGCCGAGAGCGGCGGCGATCAGCGGGCTACGCATGGAATAACTCCAGAATACAAAGATGGAAATAAAAGATGGTTATTGGACGAGAATTGCCTGCGCCAGTTCAAGGTCGCTTGCATGAAGTTTTGGCCGGGTGCGGCGCAGGTAATCCAGTGCGGATTCCAGTCGTGCGCCCCGCCATTGGCCGTCAGTGGCAATAAACGCGGCTGCATCATCCTGGGCGGCCAATACCAACTTTCTGTCAAAAGGTGCAGACGTCACCTTGCTGGTGGCGTACGCACTGATGACGGTGCTCTGGGCGGTCGTTTCAAAGGCCGAAGCCAAAGGCGACCAGCACGCGGAAAACAACACGGGAACAATCAATAGGCGGTATGAAAAAGCCATGGGACTCGACAACTGAAAGCGAGCGCCAAGGCTAGCGCAATGCCCATGCGAGAGCCAGCGCTGACACATTTGGAAGCGCCTGGCGCTTCCAAATTTCATCTACCGTCAGATGGCCAGAATGGCCTGGGCCAACTGTGCGTCGGTGGCGGTATTCAGTTGCGGCGCTTGTTGGCGGATCTGAGCCAGGGCGCTTTCCAGTTTCACACCACGGATGGCGCCTTCACTGGCGACAAAGCTGGCAGCGTCGTCACGGGCGGCCTGCACCACTTTGTTGTCGCGCAGGGACGAAGTGGCATCGGAGGTGGCGTCGGAAGTGGCTTTCAGTGCGCCGACGATGGAGTCGGTGGTCACAAGGAAGCTGCTCGCGTTGGCGTTGGCAGCTACGGCCAACAGGGCGGCAGCACTCAGCAGACGAAGACGGGACATGGAATGACTCCTGTAGATGAACGAATAAAGCGGCGCAAAGCGGCCACTGTGAAACGGGCATTGTTGCTGTTGAGCATCAGACGCCTGTTCTACAAGGTTCGCCACGTAGTGAGTGGATCTTAAGCTGCCGTTTATCCGTTGGGGAAGCCTCTTGGCGGGTTAACCGCGCCAAAAGGGCTTGGACAACTCCGCTGTTCGGTCGCCCGAGGTGATACCGGCGTCGGACAGTTCACGGGAATCGAGCTGGGCCAGTTGGGGGTTGTCATGGTGAGCGCCTTTAGTGAGGTCCTGGAACACCATGTTGAGCGGCCTGGCATAACCAATACAGATACACCCATGCAGAATTGTACCTATAAATTGTTATGTTTTTTAAACTGTACCTGTCCGCACGCAATGGTTCTGTTCGGCCTCTGAAATCCAGATGCCGGAAACAACAAAGCCCGCCTCCGGTTTCCCGGGGCGGGCTTTGTTTTGACAAATCAGAGTGCTGGCAGTGGACCCGTCAGGTCAGGGCCAGCGAGCGCTGAATCAGCGCCAGAACGGCTTGCTCAGCTCTTCGTAGCGTTGAGCTTCGCTGATACCGGCGTCAGCCAGCAGACGCGAATCCAGGCGAGCCAGTTGATGGCGGCTGGAGATGCGGCGCTGCCACAACATCAGGTTGGCGAGAACGCGCAAAGGCATTGCAGCTTGGTTGTTTACAGCTTTTTCAGAGAACAGATCGGAACTGAGTGTACGTTCCATGGTGACATCCTTCCGCTTGTGGCGGGATTAGGTAGTGGTTTAACTGATGCCAATGATCCGCTTCCGGCGCAAGACTCTCCAGATACAGTTCACCTGTATTGTGAGAGGCCAGTTAACTGTTTATAGCGGCTGTACTGTACGTAAATGGGGCAACTGTACCTGTCTGCACTGAAGTGGTGCGAATTAGGTGTTTTAGGTGTGGTGCGTGGGATATTTAGGTAGGAAAAGACCGGTACAGCAGTACAGTTTTTTGCATAAGTGCCGGTTGGGAAGCCGGGCTGATGAAACTGTGTTTGCATCAGCCCGAATCTGTATCAATCAAGCCTTGAGCATATGCCCGGTTTCTTCCAGGTTAATGTGCCAACTCAGTGCTTCGCGCAGGATGTGCGGCGTGTGGCCGCCGATGGCGCAGGCCGTATTGAAGTAAGTGTTCAGCGCATCGCGGTAGGCCGGGTGCACACAGTTGTCGATGATCACCCGTGCACGCTCGCGTGGCGCCAGGCCGCGCAGGTCGGCCAGGCCTACTTCGGTCACAAGGATGTCCACGTCATGCTCGGTGTGGTCCACATGGCTGACCATCGGCACCACGCTGGAAATCGCGCCGCCTTTGGCAATCGATTTGGTCACGAAGATCGCAAGGTGTGCGTTGCGCGCGAAGTCCCCGGAGCCGCCAATGCCGTTCATCATCCGCGTGCCGCAGATGTGGGTGGAGTTGACGTTGCCATAAATGTCGAACTCCAGCGCGGTGTTGATCCCGATAATCCCAAGGCGCCGTACCACTTCAGGGTGGTTGGAGATTTCCTGTGGGCGCAGTACCAACTTGTCCTTGTAGTGCTCCAGGTTGCCGAAAACGTCGGCATTGCGCCGCTCCGACAAGGTGATCGAGCTGCCGGAGGCAAAGCTCAGTTTGCCGGCGTCGATCAGGTCGAAGGTCGAGTCCTGCAACACTTCTGAATACATGGTGAGGTCTTCGAACGGCGAGTCGATCAGGCCACACATCACTGCGTTGGCGATGTTGCCGATCCCGGCCTGCAGCGGGCCGAGTTTGTTGGTCATGCGCCCGGCGTCCACTTCCTGCTTGAGAAAGTTGATCAGGTGATTGGCGATGCCCTGGGTATCGGCGTCCGGCGGCGTGACAGTTGAGGCGGAGTCGGACTGATTGGTGATCACGATGGCGACGATCTTCTCCGGCGGGATCGGAATCGCGGTGCTGCCAATGCGGTCGTCGACTTTCACCAGCGGGATCGGCGTGCGGGTCGGCCGGTAAGTCGGGATATAGATGTCGTGCAGCCCTTCCAGATTCGGGTTGTGCGCGAGGTTGATCTCGACGATCACCTGCTTGGCGAAAATCGCAAAGCTGGCCGAGTTGCCGACGGAGGTCGTGGGCACGATATGCCCTTGCTCAGTGATGGCGACGGCTTCGATCACGGCAATGTCCGGCAACTTGAGCTGATTGTTGCGCAGTTGCTCGACGGTTTCAGACAAATGCTGGTCGATAAACATCACTTGGCCGGCGTTGATGGCCTTACGCAAGGTACTGTCGACTTGAAATGGCATACGACGGGACAGCACGCCGGCTTCGGTCAGTTGCTTGTCCAGGTCATTGCCCAGGCTGGCGCCGGTCATCAAAGTGATTTTCAGCGGGGAAGTCTTGGCGCGTTCGGCCAGGGCGTGGGGGACGGCCTTGGCTTCACCGGCGCGGGTGAAGCCGCTCATGCCGACGGTCATGCCGTCCTCGATCAGTGCTGCGGCGTCTGCCGCGCTCATAACCTTGTTCAACAACGAAGGCAAGCGGATACGTTCACGGTGCATGGATTGTTATCTCGGGCTACGGAAGCAAGGTGGGCAGTTTAGTGATTTCAAAAAAATTCGGCCCGCTACCATGGTCGAATGCCGGGGCGCGATTTAGAGCCTTTGGTCGGGTTTCATAGACATTAAAAAACCCCAGCCTACGGGAGGCCAGGGTTTTTGTATTGCGCTGGCGCAGTGTTATTCGACGGCTTTGACCATGTCTTCGATGACCTTTTTGGCATCACCGAAGACCATCATGGTCTTGTCCAGGTAGAACAACTCGTTGTCCAGGCCGGCGTAGCCGCTGGCCATCGAGCGCTTGTTGACGATGATGGTCTTGGCCTTGAACGCTTCGAGGATCGGCATGCCGGCAATCGGCGAGGTGGGATCGTTCTTGGCGGCCGGGTTGACCACGTCGTTCGCGCCGAGCACCAGCACCACGTCGGCCTGGCCGAATTCGGAGTTGATGTCTTCCATCTCGAACACCTGGTCGTAAGGCACTTCCGCCTCGGCGAGCAGCACGTTCATGTGGCCGGGCATGCGGCCGGCGACTGGGTGGATCGCGTACTTCACGGTCACGCCGCGGTGGGTCAGCTTCTCGGTCAGTTCCTTGAGCGCATGTTGCGCCCGGGCAACCGCGAGGCCATAGCCCGGCACGATGATCACGGTGTCGGCGTTGGTCAGCAGGAAGGTTGCGTCATCGGCCGAACCGGATTTCACCGGTCGCGCCTCTTTCGAACCTGCCGCTGCGCCGGCGTCCGGTGCATTGCCGAAACCGCCCAGCAGTACATTAAAGAAGGAACGGTTCATCGCCTTGCACATGATGTACGACAGGATCGCGCCGCTGGAGCCCACCAGTGAGCCGGCGATGATCAGCATCGAGTTGTTCAGCGAGAAGCCAATGCCCGCCGCCGCCCAGCCGGAGTAGCTGTTGAGCATCGAGACCACGACCGGCATGTCGGCGCCGCCGATCGGGATAATGATCAGCACGCCCAACACGAAGGCCAGGGCCAGCATCAGTGCGAAGGCTGTGAGGTTGCCGGTGAACATGAACACCAGTCCAAGACCCAACGTTGCCAGGCCCAACACCAGGTTCAGTTTGTGTTGACCGCCGAACTGTACCGGTGCGCCCTGGAACAGGCGGAACTTGTACTTGCCCGACAGCTTGCCGAACGCGATAACCGAACCGGAGAAGGTAATTGCACCAATGGCTGCGCCGAGGAACAGCTCCAAGCGGTTACCCGCCGGGATCGCGTCGCCCAAGTGTTTGACGATGCCCAACGATTGCGGCTCGACCACCGCCGCAATGGCAATAAATACCGCTGCCAGGCCGATCATGCTGTGCATAAATGCGACGAGCTCCGGCATCTTGGTCATTTCAACGCGCTTGGCCATGATCGAACCGGCGGTGCCGCCGACCAGCAGGCCCACAATCACATAGCCGATTCCCGCGGTGGCAAGCTCAGCGCCGAGCTTATAGATAAGGCCCACGGTGGTGAGCACCGCCAGTGCCATGCCGAGCATGCCGAACAGGTTGCCGCGTCGCGAAGTGGTCGGGTGCGACAGGCCTTTGAGGGCCTGGATGAAGCAGATCGACGCGATCAGGTAGAGCGTCGTGACGAGATTCATGCTCATGACGATGGCGCCTCTTCTTTTACTTTCGGGGCTTTCTTCTTGAACATCTCGAGCATGCGGCGTGTGACCAGGAAACCACCGAACACATTAACCGCCGCAAGCGCCACGGCCAGCGTGCCCATGGTTTTGCCCAGCGGAGTCACAGTGAGCGCCGCGGCCAACATGGCGCCGACGATCACGATCGCGGAAATCGCGTTGGTCACCGCCATCAGTGGCGTGTGCAGCGCGGGCGTTACGTTCCAGACCACGTGGTAACCGACATAAATCGCCAGCACAAAGATGATCAGGTTGTAGATACCGGGGGAGATAAGCTCTTCCATCGTCTGGATCCCTGCTTAGGCGTTTTTGCGGATGACTTGGCCGTCGCGGCACATCAGGCACGCGGCGACGATGTCGTCTTCGAGGTTGATTTCAAACTGCCCTTCCTTGGTGAAGACCAGCTTCAGGAAGTCCAGCAGGTTGCGTGCATATAAAGCAGAAGCATCGGCGGCGACGGCACCGGCCAGGTTGGTAGGGCCGCAAATGATCACGCCGTTCTGCACCACCACCTGGTCGGCGACGGTCAGCGGGCAGTTACCACCCTGGGCGGCAGCGAGGTCGATGACCACCGAGCCAGGCTTCATCTGCGCGACGGTGTCGGCGCTCAGCAGCGTCGGCGCTTTGCGGCCCGGAATCAGCGCAGTGGTGATGACGATGTCGGCAAGTTTGGCGCGCTCGTGCACAGCCAGGGCCTGGCGTTGCATCCAGCTGCTCGGCATTGGGCGTGCGTAACCACCGACGCCGACGGCGCATTCGCGCTCTTCATCGGTTTCGTAAGGCACGTCGACGAACTTGGCGCCGAGGGACTCGATCTGCTCCTTCACTGCCGGGCGTACGTCAGACGCTTCGATCACCGCACCCAGACGTTTCGCTGTGGCGATGGCCTGCAAGCCTGCGACGCCTGCGCCGAGAATCAGCACGCGGGCAGCCTTAACAGTGCCGGCGGCGGTCATCAGCATCGGCATGAAGCGCGGGTAGTGATGGGCGGCCAGCAATACTGCTTTATAGCCGGCGATGTTGGCCTGGGACGACAACACGTCCAGGCTCTGGGCCCGAGAGGTGCGCGGCGCAGCTTCAAGCGCAAAGGCGGTGATGCCGCGCTCGGCCAGCCTGGCGATGGTTTCGTTGCTGAACGGGTTGAGCATGCCCACCAATACGGTGCCGCTTTTGATCAGCGCCAGTTCGCTGTCGCTGGGGGCAACCACCTTGAGAATCAGCTCTGCGCCAAACGCATCGTTGGCACTGCCAATGGTCGCGCCTGCCGTTTCATAGGCGCTGTCGACGATGCTGGCGTTAGTACCGGCGCCGCTTTGTACAGTGACCTTATGGCCCTGGCCGATCAGCTTCTTGATAGTTTCCGGGGTGGCAGCCACCCGCGTTTCACCGGTCTGGGTTTCGAGAGGAACACCAATGTGCACGTCAAATCTCCTGCATGATCTTTTTGCTTTTGATCTTTTTGTAAAAAGGCCAGTGCACCGTGAGGAGCGCATCTGGGGCGACCGATCAGCACGATCCCGCCGAAATGACAGCGGGGCGCGGCATTTTGCAGGCGAACTTTACGGCCATCAAGGAATTATGACGGGTGACGAAAAATTAACTACAAGTCACCCTGTGACTGATTGTCGCAATGGTTTGGAATAACATCTTTAAATACAGGTTGTTAAAGAGGTTTTGCTGTTTTTTGAGTGGTTTTGGATGGTTGCTGTGAATGGTCGTGCATTGGCAGGTAATAGTCTCTGCAAGCCATGAAAAATAAGGTGTTAGAGGGGATTTCTGATCGATAAGTACAGTCTGCTTAAATGCGACATATACGTATATCTGTAGCGTCTTAATTTAGCTGACTACAGGGTCAGTAATATGCTGATCACCTTTAAACGCTTGGGCTGTAGCGCTGCGATTGATCTATTAACCAGTCTCTGAATGCGTGCAATGAGGCCGATTCGACCTTTCTCTCAGGAATCATCAGGTAATAAGCTTTCGAGCTGGTCAGCGCTTCGGGGTTGGCGATCACCAATTGCTGCTCGTCCAGCTCGCGCTGGATGAGGAACGGCGGTATCAGCGCTATGCCCATGTCATGCATGGCAGCCTGGGACAACATCGAGAATAGTTCGTAACGAGGGCCTGTCATGTCGCGGGGCACGTTGAGCTGCCGGGCGTTAAACCACTGGCGCCAGGCGTAAGGCCGAGTGGTTTGCTGCAGCAGTGGCAGCTCTGCGATTTCATGTGGGCTGAAACGGGTTCGCGTCCCGAGTAATCGCGGGCTGCAGACGGGCACGGGGTTTTCCCCCATCAGCCGGTGGGATTCGGTACCGGACCAGTCGGCATCGCCGAAGTAGATCGCTGCGTCGAACTCGGTATCGGCAAACAGGAAGGGTCGCGTGCGGTTGGTAAGGTTGACCGTCACCTCCGGGTGCTTGACCTGGAAATCCTTGAGGCGAGGGATCAGCCATTGGGTGCCGAAGGTAGGCACCACTGCCAGTTCGATGACGTTGGCGCCCTGCTGTCCCATTACTGACAAGGTGTCGCGTTCTACGGCATCCAGCTGCATGGCCACGCGGCGGCTGTAAGACAGCCCGGCTTCAGTCAGTTTTACGCCGCGCCGAGAGCGGCGAAACAGCTCGACACTCAAAAACTCCTCAAGACTCGCAATTTGTCGGCAGATCGCGCCTTGGGTGATGGAAAGCTCGTGCGCCGCCTTTGTAAAGCTCTCGTGGCGGGCTGCTGCCTCAAAACTGACCAAGGCGGTGGTGCTGGGAATTTTTCTGCGCATGTACCTTGTCCTCACTTGAAAATCGCTTTTATGGCATTCATCGCGGTTTCGAAGTGAGAAATTAGCACAACCCTATGCACAAACCTCGTTTGCCCTCCTCGCCTGCGCGGCCTAGTCTGCTTCCACGACTTCTGATTTCTTCGCGAGGACTTATTCATGGCTGGCAAGGCAAGCTTCAACTGGATCGATCCACTGCTGCTGGATCAACAGCTCACCGAAGAAGAGCGCATGGTGCGCGACAGTGCTGAGCAGTTCGCCCAGGGCAAGTTGGCGCCCCGTGTGCTCGAAGCCTTCCGTCATGAGAAGACCGACCCTGCGATCTTTCGCGAAATGGGCGAAATCGGCCTGCTGGGCGCAATGATTCCAGAGCAGTACGGCGGCAGTGGCTTGAACTACGTCAGCTACGGGTTGATTGCCCGTGAGGTCGAGCGTGTCGATTCCGGCTACCGCTCGATGATGAGTGTGCAGTCCTCACTGGTCATGGTGCCCATCAATGAGTTTGGCACCGAGGCGCAAAAGCAGAAGTACCTGCCAAAGCTGGCTTCCGGCGAGTGGATCGGCTGCTTCGGCCTGACTGAACCTGACCACGGCTCCGACCCGGGTGCGATGATTACTCGTGCGCGCAAGGTGGACGGCGGCTACAGCCTGACCGGCGCGAAGATGTGGATCACCAATAGCCCGATCGCCGATGTGTTCGTGGTGTGGGGCAAGGACGACGCCGGCGATATCCGCGGGTTTGTCCTGGAGAAAGGCTGGAAGGGGCTCAGCGCGCCGGCGATTCACGGCAAGGTCGGCCTGCGCGCCTCCATCACCGGTGAAATCGTGATGGACAATGTGTTTGTGCCGGACGAGAACATTTTCCCGGATGTGCGTGGCTTGAAGGGGCCGTTCACCTGCCTCAACTCGGCGCGCTATGGCATTTCCTGGGGCGCGCTGGGTGCTGCTGAGTTCTGCTGGCACACCGCCCGCCAGTACACCCTGGACCGTCAACAGTTTGGCCGCCCACTGGCAGCGACTCAGTTGATCCAGAAGAAGCTGGCGGATATGCAGACGGAGATCACCCTCGCCTTGCAGGGCTGCCTGCGCTTGGGGCGTATGAAGGATGAAGGTACGGCGGCGGTTGAGATCACATCGATCATGAAGCGCAACTCGTGCGGCAAATCCCTGGATATCGCGCGTATGGCGCGGGACATGTTGGGTGGCAACGGCATATCCGACGAATTCGGGGTGGCGCGTCACTTGGTCAACCTGGAAGTGGTGAACACCTATGAGGGGACTCATGACGTGCATGCCTTGATCCTTGGGCGCGCGCAAACCGGTCTTCAGGCTTTCTATTAATAGGAGCACGGTATGGGCGCGCTTTCACATCTGCGGGTACTGGATTTATCGCGAGTGCTGGCGGGCCCCTGGTCCGGGCAGATTCTTGCGGACCTTGGTGCGGAGGTCATCAAGGTCGAGCGGCCGGGTAATGGGGATGACACGCGTGCGTGGGGGCCGCCCTTCCTTAAGGATGCCTATGGTGAGAACACCAGCGAGGCGGCGTACTACCTGTCGGCCAACCGCAATAAGGAGTCGGTGACCATCGACTTCACGCGGCCGGAGGGGCAGAAGCTGGTGCGTGACCTGGCGGCCAAGTCCGACATCCTGATTGAGAACTTCAAGGTGGGCGGTCTGGCAGCGTATGGGCTGGATTATGAATCGCTGAAGGAGATTAATCCGGAGTTGATCTATTGCTCGATCACCGGGTTTGGTCAGACCGGGCCTTACGCGGGGCGTGCAGGCTACGACTTCATGATTCAGGGCTTGGGTGGGCTGATGAGTCTCACTGGCCGACCTGAGGGCGATGAGGGTGCCGGGCCGGTGAAGGTCGGTGTGGCGCTGACCGACATCCTGACGGGGCTCTACTCGACGGTAGCGATCCTGGCGGCGTTGGCTCATCGGGATCATGACGGTGGCGGGCAACATATCGACATGGCATTGCTGGACGTGCAGGTCGCCTGCCTGGCTAACCAGGCAATGAATTACCTGACGACGGGTGTGTCACCAAAGCGGCTGGGTAATGCGCACCCTAATATCGTGCCGTACCAGGATTTCCCCACGGCGGATGGCGACTTCATCCTGACCGTGGGTAATGACGGGCAGTTTCGCAAGTTCGCTGAAGTGGCTGGGCAGCCGCAGTGGGCAGATGATCCGCGCTTCGCCACTAATAAGCTGCGGGTGGCCAATCGCGCCGAGCTGATTCCGCTGATTCGTCAGGCGACGGTCTTCAAGACGACGGCTGAGTGGGTGGCGCAGCTGGAACGCGTGGGTGTGCCCTGCGGGCCGATCAATGATCTGGAGCAGGTGTTTGCCGATCCCCAGGTGAAAGCGCGTGGGTTGGCAATGGCATTACCTCATCCGCTGGCGGGGATGGTGCCTCAGGTTGCCAGCCCTATACGTTTGTCCAAGACGCCTGTGGAGTATCGCAGTGCGCCTCCTCTATTAGGAGAGCATACGGCCAAGGTACTGCAAGACGTTCTAGGGCTGGGGGCGGCCAACGTGGCTGCTTTAAAAGAGTCGGGTGTTATCTGAGTGCGCTCTTCTATATAGAAGCGTTAACGGGTTCTTTTTGGTGGTTTTTTGATCAATCCTAAGTAATTGATATAAAAGCGTAATAAAGGGTTGACGGCAGATTCTGGAAGTCTATAATTCGCCCCACTTCCGGCGCAGTCGAAACGAAAAACTCCTTGGTAAACAAAGAGTTATACGAGATTCGGCAGCGAGTTGCTTCAGTTCATCGAAGCCCAGAAGGAGTTGGTAGAGCGGTGTTGTTTGGCTCTATTAACGTTTCGATCTTCTCGGTCGAAAGCGGAGAAAAAGAGGTGTTGACAGCAGCGTGTAACGCTGTAGAATTCGCCTCCCGCTAACGAGAGATCGGAAGCGCAAGTGGTTGAAGTTGTTGAAGAATTCTTCAAAAACTTCTGAAAATAATCACTTGACAGCAAATGAGGCTGCTGTAGAATGCGCGCCTCGGTTGAGACGAAAGATCTTAACCAACCGCTCTTTAACAACTGAATCAAGCAATTCGTGTGGGTGCTTGTGGAGTCAGACTGATAGTCAACAAGATTATCAGCATCACAAGTTACTCCGCGAGAAATCAAAGATGTAACCAACGATTGCTGAGCCAAGTTTAGGGTTTCTTAAAAACCCAAAGATGTTTGAACTGAAGAGTTTGATCATGGCTCAGATTGAACGCTGGCGGCAGGCCTAACACATGCAATTCGAGCGGTAGAGAGATGCTTGCTTCTCTTGAGAGCGGCGGACGGGTGAGTAATGCCTAGGAATCTGCCTGGTAGTGGGGGATAACGTTCGGAAACGGACGCTAATACCGCATACGTCCTACGGGAGAAAGCAGGGGACCTTCGGGCCTTGCGCTATCAGATGAGCCTAGGTCGGATTAGCTAGTTGGTGAGGTACTGGCTCACCAAGGC
>NZ_JAFCTN010000010.1:102686-144726 GCF_049896045.1 Pseudomonas sp. PWP3-1b2 | reverse complement strand
GAGTGGTGGGGCGAAGACCTTTTGCTTACTTTTGGGTCTTTCCAAAAGTGAGCCGCTGTAAGAGCGGAACCATAAGCCGCCGTTACCGCAGCAACGGATATGCCCCCAACCCCAACCCAACCCCAATCACCCAACCTTCTTCGGCACCCGCACCAACCGTGTATCCGAATAAATGTCATGCCACCCACGCTTCTGCTTATCCACCAGCGACCAAATAAACCCAAGCCCCAAACACAGCCACGAAGCAATCGATACCACAAACCGCAACAACGCCTGCCACAGGCTAATCCGCGACCCATCCGCGTTCTGCACGCGAACCCCCCACACCTGCATACCCAGGGTCTGCCCCGAGTACGTCCAGAACTTGGCAAAAAACCCAAACAACACAAAAACCAAAATCGTCGACAGCAGCGGGTCACCGTCCAGTGCCCCGGATTCGGTCAGCGTGCGCATTTTGGCCTCGCCCACAAACGCAATCCACACCAACTTGTAGATAAACGCAGTGACGATCAACAGCGCAGTGCACAGCAAAAAGTCATAAAACATCGCTGCCAGACGACGCCCCAAGCCAACGGCGGGGAAGTCGCCCTGGGGATTCAGCAAGGGTTTGGGCATGGCAGGGTTCTCTGGATGGAAAACGCCATTCTACGAACAAACGCGCATAAAAAAGCCCCTGATGTCACCATCAGGGGCTTTTTGTCGCAGCAAGGATCAACCTTCTGCTTGTACTTCGTCAGCCTGCATGCCTTTCTGGCCTTGCACAGCAATGAAGGTTACTTTCTGGCCTTCTTTCAGGCTCTTAAAGCCGTTGCCCTGAATAGCGCGGAAATGCACGAACAGATCCGGCCCGCTTTCTGGAGTGATAAAACCAAACCCTTTCTCGTCGTTAAACCACTTGACGGTACCGCTCTGACGATTCGACATTTCTTCTTTCCTTTGACGCTTAAAATTAATGACAGCCTCTTTCATATGAAAGAGTACTGGGCTGAGTTGCAGGAAAGTAAGAGACGTCGAACGGGGTGTAGCACAACTACTTCAGCTACTGCCCAGGTCCAGGTTCCAAGCGACCCATGCAAACACAGTGATCAAACTCTACGCCAACTACCGGAGAAAAAACAAGCCCTGAAAAAACCCAGCGTTTGTTCGGCTTGATGGCACTTTTACCCCGCTCAGCGGATCCCATATAGTTGATAGAGTTGATCACTTGTTACAGGTAAGTTCCTACTGTAATAGCTATCGTAGTGCACTGTTTTATGGCGGTTGCGTTACAGAGTAGTGCACGCTGACGCAACCGCGTTACTTATAGGAACAGTCAATCAGCCACGGTAGTAACGTTGCGGCACAAATGGCATTTTACTTACGCGTAGTGGCACTTTTTTCCCACGTACCAACGCAGACACTTCGGTGTCCAGTGCGATGAATGCACTGTCCAGGTAACCCATGGCCAACGGGCCGCCCAAGGTTGGACCGAAACCGCCGCTGCATACGCTGCCGATCACGGTGCCGTGTTCGTCGACGATTTCTGCGCCTTCACGCACCGGAGTCCGCTCTTGCGGCAACAGGCCGACACGCTTGCGGCTCACACCGGCTTGTTGTTGCGTGAAGATGCGGTCTGCACCCGGGAAGCCACCGGCACGCGCGCCATCGGCACGGCGGGCCTTGGAGATGGCCCAGAGCAGGCTGGCTTCAATCGGGGTGGTCTCGGTGTTCATGTCGTGGCCGTACAGGCACAGGCCAGCTTCCAGGCGCAGCGAGTCGCGGGCGCCGAGGCCGATCGCTTGTACTTCGGTTTCGGCAAGCAGGCTGCGCGCCAGGCTTTCGGCATTGGCCGCGGGCACGGAAATTTCAAAACCGTCTTCGCCGGTGTAGCCCGAGCGGCTCACGTAGCAGTCCACGCCGAGCAGGCGCAGGGTGGCGAACTGCATGAAGGTCATTTTGGTGACTTCTGGTGCCAGGCGCGCCAGCACTTTCACGGCCGCCGGGCCTTGCAGAGCCAGCAGGGCGCGCTCTTCGAACAGTGGCTCGATGGTGCACGCCTCGCCAATGTGCGCGCGCAGGTGCGCCAGGTCCTGATCCTTGCAGGCAGCGTTGACCACCAGGAACAGCTCGTCATTGCCCAGGTTGGCCACCATCAGGTCGTCAAGAATGCCGCCCTGGTCGTCTGTGAACATGGCGTAGCGCTGCATGCCCACCGGCAGGTCGATGATGTCGACGGGCACCAGGGTTTCCAGGGCTTTGGCAGCATTTGCGCCGGTCAGGCGGATCTGGCCCATGTGGGACACGTCGAACAACCCGGCCTGATCACGGGTGTGCTGGTGTTCCTTCATCACGCCGAGTGGGTATTGCACCGGCATGTCGTAGCCAGCGAAGGGCACCATGCGCGCGCCGAGCTCAAGGTGCAGTGCGTGCAGAGGGGTTTTCAACAGGGTTTCGGTGGACATATTCAGCTCCTGAAAAACGTGCGGACGCGCCTTTGGGCGTCAGCACTCGATAATGTTGACCGCCAAACCGCCACGGGCGGTTTCCTTGTATTTGCTTTTCATGTCGGCGCCGGTCTGGCGCATGGTGCGGATGACCTTGTCGAGGGATACAAAGTGTTGCCCATCGCCGCGCAAGGCCATGCGCACGGCATTGATTGCCTTCACCGAACCCATGGCATTGCGCTCGATGCACGGCACCTGCACCAGCCCGCCAATGGGGTCGCACGTCAGGCCAAGGTTGTGCTCCATGCCGATCTCGGCGGCGTTTTCCACTTGGGAAACCGTGCCGCCCAACACCTCACACAATGCACCGGCAGCCATCGAACAGGCCACGCCGACTTCACCCTGACAGCCGACTTCAGCCCCGGAGATCGACGCGTTTTCCTTGTACAGAATGCCGATGGCGGCGGCGGTGAGCAGAAAGCGCACCACGCCGTCTTCGTTCGCGCCGGGAATGAAGCGCATGTAGTAATGCAGCACCGCCGGCACAATTCCGGCCGCACCGTTGGTGGGCGCCGTGACCACGCGCCCGCCGTTGGCGTTTTCTTCGTTGACCGCCAGCGCGTAAAGGTTGACCCAATCGAGCACCGACAGTGGATCACGCAGCGCCGACTCCGGGTGCTTGCACAACTGCCGATGCAGCGCAGCCGCGCGGCGCTTGACCTTCAAGCCGCCAGGCAAAATCCCTTCATTGCGACAGCCCGCGTCCACGCAGTCCTGCATGACTTGCCAGATTTTCAACAAGCCGGCGCGGGTCTCCGCTTCCGGCCGCCAGGCGCTTTCATTGGTCAGCATCACCTGGCTGATCGACAGCCCGTAGGTGGTGCAGTGCCCGAGCAAGTCTTTGGCGTGTTTGAACGGAAAGGTCAGCGGCGTTGCGTCTTCGACGATGCGGTCGGCGCCGGCGGCGTCTTCATCCACCACAAAACCACCGCCGACCGAGTAGTACTCGCGGCTGCGGATCTGAATGTTGGCGGCGTCGAAGGCCCGAAAAATCATGCCGTTGGGATGGTAGGCGAGGGGTTTGCGAATCATCGCCAGGTGTTCTTTCTCGTTGAACGCAATGCTGTGTTCACCGAACAAATTCAGGCGGCCGTCTTTGCGCACTTGCGCCAGGCGGGCGGCTACGGTTTCAGTGTTCACGGTGTCCGGGTGTTCGCCTTCCAGGCCGAGGAGCACGGCCTTGTCACTGCCATGGCCTTTGCCGGTGGCGCCGAGTGAACCATAGAGTTCCACCTTGACGCAGGCGGTGGCGCTCAGCAGGTCGTCACGTCGCAACCCTTCGACAAACCGGGCAGCGGCGCGCATCGGGCCGACGGTGTGGGAACTGGAGGGGCCGATGCCAATCTTGAACAGGTCGAACACGCTAAGGGACATGGTGGTTCTCCGGTTTCTTATTATTTTCTGGGTGTACTCGGCCTGACTGTGGAAGAGATCCATGTGGGAGCTGGCTTGCCTGCGATGCAGACACCTGGGTCTATCAGTCAGACCCAGGTGATGCCATCGCAGGCAAGCCAGCTCCCACACTTGACCCTGTTCAGTCAGGTTTACGCGTAGCTCTCGATCGACGGGCACGCACACACCAGGTTGCGATCGCCAAACACGTTGTCGACCCGGCCAACCGGCGGCCAGTATTTGCCTTCGATCAATGACGCCACGGGATACACCGCTTGCTCGCGGCTGTACGGATGAGTCCATTCGCCCACCAGTTCGGCGGCGGTGTGCGGTGCGTTTTTCAGTGGGTTGTCGTCCTTGTCCAGCGTGCCGTTTTCCACCGCGCGAATCTCTTCGCGGATGGCGATCATCGCGTCGCAGAAGCGGTCCAGCTCTTCTTTGGATTCACTTTCGGTCGGCTCGATCATCAGCGTGCCCGCCACCGGGAACGACATGGTCGGTGCATGGAAGCCGAAGTCGATCAGGCGCTTGGCCACGTCATCCACGCTGATACCGCTGCTGTCTTTGAGCGGGCGCAGATCGAGGATGCATTCGTGGGCCACCAAACCGTTGCTGCCGGTGTAGAGCACGGGGTAGTGCTCTTCCAGGCGACGGGAAATGTAGTTGGCATTCAGGATCGCCAGCTGCGACGCGCGTTTGAGGCCTGCGCCGCCCATCATGCTGATGTACATCCAGGTGATCGGCAAAATGCTCGCGCTGCCAAATGGCGCCGCGCACACCGCGCCTTCCTTGCGTTCCATGGCCGCGTGGCCTGGCAGGAATGGCGCGAGGTGGGATTTAACGCCAATCGGGCCAACGCCCGGCCCGCCACCGCCGTGGGGGATGCAGAAGGTTTTGTGCAGGTTCAGGTGGGACACGTCGCCACCGAACTTGCCCGGTGCGCACAGGCCGACCATCGCATTCATGTTGGCGCCGTCGATGTACACCTGGCCGCCGTTGTCGTGAATGACCCCGCAGATTTCGCGGATGCCTTCTTCGAACACACCGTGGGTGGACGGGTAGGTGATCATCAGCGCGGCCAGGTGCTCGCGGTGCTCGATGGCCTTGGCGCGCAGGTCGTCGATGTCGACATTGCCACGCGCGTCGCAGGCGGTGACCACCACACGCATACCAGCCATGTTGGCGGTCGCCGGGTTGGTACCGTGGGCGGAAGACGGGATCAGGCAGATGTCGCGGCGCTCATCGCCACGGCTCTGGTGGTAGGCACGAATGGCCAGAAGGCCTGCGTACTCGCCCTGTGAACCGGCGTTCGGCTGCAGCGAGATCGCGTCGTAACCGGTGGCCGCGCAGAGCATGGCTTCCAGGTCCGAAGTCAGCTCCAGGTAACCGGCGCTTTGCTCGGCGGGAGCGAACGGGTGCAGGGCACCGAATTCGGCCCAGGTCACCGGGATCATTTCGCTGGCGGCGTTGAGTTTCATGGTGCACGAACCCAGCGGAATCATGGTGCGGTCCAGCGCCAGGTCCTTGTCGGCCAGCTTGCGCAGGTAGCGCATCAGCTCGGTTTCCGAGTGATAACGGTTGAACACCGGGTGGCTGAGGATCGGCGACTGGCGCAGCAGCGCGGCTGGCAGGGTGGTTTCGGTCTCGGTGAAGGCTGGCAGCGCCTTGCCGTCGGCGAAAATTGCCCACAAGGCTTCGATATCGGCCTGGGTGGTGGTTTCGTCGACCGACAGGCCAAGACGCTCAGCATCGACCACACGCAGGTTGATGCGCTGGGCGCGGGCCTTGTCGTGCAGGGCGGCGGTGTGGACGCCGGTGTTGACGGTAATAGTGTCGAAGAAGTGTTGCTGCTCGACCTTGAGGCCCAGGGCGGTCAAGCCTTTGGCCAGGATCGCGGTCAGCTGGTGCACACGCTGGGCGATCTGGGTCAGGCCTTTGGGGCCGTGGTACACGGCGTACATGCTGGCGATGTTGGCCAGCAATACTTGGGCGGTGCAGATGTTGCTGGTGGCCTTCTCGCGACGGATATGTTGCTCGCGGGTCTGCATGGCCAGGCGCAGGGCCGGCTTGCCGAAACGGTCCACGGACACACCGACCAGACGGCCCGGCATATCGCGCTTGAATGCGTCCTTGGTGGAGAAGTAGGCCGCGTGCGGGCCGCCAAAACCCAGCGGCACGCCGAAGCGTTGCGCGCTGCCGATGGCCACGTCGGCGCCGAACTCGCCCGGCGGGGTCAGCAGCGTCAGGGCCAGCAGGTCGGCGGCCACGGCTACCAGAGCGTTGGCGGCGTGGAATCGCTCGGTCAGTTCGCGGTAGTCAAACACGTCACCGTTGCTGGCCGGGTATTGCAGCAGAGCGCCGAAGAACGGGCTGACGTCAGTCAGCTCGCGCTCATCGCCCACCACCACGTCAATGCCCAACGGCTCGGCACGGGTGCGCAGCACGTCGAGGGTTTGCGGGTGGCTGTGCACCGAGGCGAAGAACGCATTGCTGCCTTTATTCTTGCTCAAGCGCTTGCAGAAGGTCATGGCTTCGGCGGCAGCGGTGGCTTCATCGAGCAGCGAGGCGTTGGCGATCGGCAGGCCGGTGAGGTCGCTGATCAGGGTCTGGAAATTCAGCAACGATTCCAGGCGGCCCTGGGATATTTCTGGCTGGTACGGGGTGTAAGCGGTGTACCAGGCCGGGTTTTCCAGCAGGTTGCGCAGGATCGGCGACGGCGTGTGGCAGTTGTAGTAGCCCTGGCCGATGTAGGTCTTGAACAGTTGGTTTTTGCCGGCGATGGCCTTGATTCTGGCCAGGGCCTGGGCTTCGCTCAAGCCGTCTTCCAGGCCGAGCACGCTGGTGCCCTTGATGCTTTGCGGGATGACGCTGGCGCTCAGGGCTTCCAGGGAGTCAAAACCCAGGCTGGCGAGCATGTGCTGCTCGTCTTCCGGACGCGGGCCGATGTGGCGGGCGATGAATTCGTTGGCGGTGCTCAGGTTGATACTCATGGCGCGCTCCTCAAGCTTCAGCGTTGGCTTTGATCAGACGGTCGTACGCATCCTGATCCAACAGTTTAGCGACCGCTCCGGCATCAGCCGGTTTAAAGCGGAAGAACCAGCCTTCGCCCATCGGGTCTTCGTTGACCAGTTCCGGGCTGCCATCGAGTTTGTCGTTCACTTCCAGTACTTCACCGTCCAATGGCATGTACACGCCGCTGGCGGCTTTGACCGATTCCACGGTGGACGCTTCAGCGCCCTTGTCGTAGACCTGCAACTCCGGCAGTTGCACGAAAACCACATCACCCAGCGCGTTCTGCGCGAAAGCGGTGATACCTACGGTCACGCTGCCGTCAGCTTCGGCGCGCAGCCATTCGTGGTCTTCAGTAAAACGCAACTCGCTCATGGAAACTCCTCGGGGCCAGATTCGTCTGGTGGACGGGATTGGAATAATGAGGAGTTACGTAGCAATATCGCGGCCAATCTTATTAATTCCTTAAGAATCAATAAGTTGTAAATTTCAGTCGTGGATTTGAAAGATTGGCCTGTAGCGATTTCGCTACACTCGAGCGCATGAAAAAAAGCCTATGCGGATCAAAGCCTTGCACTGCGCGCTAAAGAGACAGTTGTAGCGATATCGTTACGCTGTAGCGCTTTCAGTACAGTGGGTGTCGTTCCTGGACCCTATTGGCAATGCAATCAACTGTGGGAGCTGGCTTGCCTGCGATAGCGGTGCATCAGGTAAGCCGCCATCGCAGGCAAGCCAGCTCCCACAGTTGGAAAACCGTTTTAGTCAGGGCTTGCCGGGGATGCCGTACTTTCGCAGGCGATGGGCGATGGCCGTGTGGGAGGTTTGCAGGCGGCTCGCCAACTGACGGGTTGAGGGGTAACTGGCGTAGAGCTTCTCCAGCAAGCCGCGTTCGAAGTCTTCCACCGCCTGTTCCAGGCTGTCGACTTCGCCGTCGTTCTGGCGCGCCACTGAGGTTCCGGCGATGTCCAGGTCACCAATGTCCACCAGCGTGCTTTCGCAGATGGCCGCCGCGCGGAAGATCACATTTTGCAACTGGCGCACATTGCCCGGCCAGCGGTTGCCCAACAGCGCCGGGTAGGTGCCGGGCGCCAGGCGGCAGACCGGGCGCTGAATCTGTGCACAAGCCTGCTGCATGAAATAGCGGGCGAGCAACAGGATGTCCTGACCGCGCTCACGCAGAGGCGGCACTTCAACATTGAGTACGTTAAGGCGGTAGAACAGGTCTTCGCGGAAGGTGCCCTCACTCACCATCTTTTCCAGGTCGCGGTGAGTGGCGCTGAGGATGCGCACATTGACCTTCACTTCACGGTCGCCGCCGACGCGGCGGAAACTGCCGTCATTCAAAAAGCGCAGCAGCTTGGCCTGCAGATACGGCGACATCTCGCCAATCTCATCGAGAAATACCGTGCCCTGGTTCGCCAGCTCCATCAGCCCCGGCTTGCCGCCCCTTTGCGCGCCAGTAAACGCGCCGGGGGCATACCCGAACAATTCACTCTCGGCCAGGTTCTCCGGCAACGCCGCACAGTTCAACGCCAGGAACGGCGCACTGTGGCGCGCGCTGATGGCATGGCAGGCACGCGCGACCAACTCTTTGCCGGTGCCGGTTTCGCCCTGGATCAACAACGGTGCATCCAGCGCCGCCACCCGTTGTGCCCGCGCCTTGAGGGTGCGAATCACCGGCGACTCGCCGAGCAGCGCATCAAAGCCTTCGGCGTGGTCATGGTGCAGCGCCGAGAGTTGCTCGCCGATGCGATTGGGTTGGTAGAGGGTGAGCAGGGCGCCGGCGTCGGTGATCGGCGTGGCGTCCAGCAGCAAGGTTTGGCCGTTGACGCTGATCTCGCGCAGGGCCAGGCGAAAGCCGTGCTCCAGCAACGTGTCGAGCAGCTTCGGGTCATTGAACAGCTCGCTGATGCTTTCCCCGGCCGGTTCGCGACCGTACAGGGCGATCAGCGCCGGGTTGGCCAGCAGAATCTTGCCCGCACTGTCCAGGGCCAGCACCGGGTCGGTCATGGCGGCCAGCAGGGCGTCGAGTTGCAAGTGGCGGCGTTGGCCGGGGAGGATGTCCACCACGGTAACGGCCTGCACGCCCTGCACGCTGAACAGGGCGTCGCGCAGCTCTTCGAGCACGTCGGCGCTGAGGGTCGGCGCGTCGATATACACGTTGGGCGGCACCATCTCCACCGCATCCAGGTTGAGATTGCGCCCACCGAGCAAGGCCAGGACTTCCTGGGTAATGCCGACGCGGTCGATGAAGCTGACGTGGATACGCATGGGGTGCTAGCAATTCTGGGGAGCTGGAGGCGGCAAGTATGCCTTGGAGCCGATGGAGATCAAAATGTGGGAGCTGGCTTGCCTGCGATAGCGGTGGGTCAGGCAACATTTCTGTTACTGATACACCGCTATCGCAGGCAAGCCAGCTCCCACAGTTATCCTGTTTTGCCTTAGAGAAGGCTATTCCAGGTGTTCGGGCTTGACCGGGTCGCCCGATTTCACATCCAACTGATGCCGCACATCTTCGAACATCAAGTCGTACTGCTTGTGCATCGAACCATTGAGCACGGCAACCTTCGGCATCCCGTATTTCTGCGCAATGTTCATCGCATGCCGGGCGAAGTCGAACGCCTGATCCTTGGGCAAATAAAACTCTTCTTTAATGTCCTTGCCCTGTACCGAACCGTGCAGCTTGAACAGCATCCCCTTGCCTTCCTTGGGGTCCTGGCTGACCTCATAGTCGATGCACAGGTTGTAGCTGTAATCCTGGTCATTCAGCGCGTGACGTTCGACATGCAGGTGACCGGGTTCAAAAGTGGCCATAGGCGTTTCTCCTCTACTTCACAGGTAGGTGATGCCAGGTGTTGCCGTGCTGATGCGTGTGCCAGCATTGCCCTGGACGATGGCTTCGATGTCCGAGAGTGAACCGATGACTGCGGTTTTGCCAGTCTGACGGGCGAACTCGCAGGCCGCTTGCACCTTGGGCCCCATGGAACCGGCGGCGAAGCCGAGGTTTTCCATATCGTCGGGGTGGGCCTGGGCGATGGCTTTTTGGGTTGGCTTGCCGAAATCGATAAACGCCGCGTTAACGTCGGTGGCGATCACCAGCAAATCGGCGTGCAATTGCCCGGCGAGCAGGGATGAGCACAGGTCTTTATCGATCACCGCCTCGATGCCTTTGAGCTTGCCGTCGTCACCGTACATCGTTGGAATGCCGCCGCCACCGGCGCAGATCACGATGCTGCCTTTTTCCAGCAGCCAGGTGATCGGGCGTATTTCAAAGATGCGTTTGGGGCGCGGGCTGGCGACCACGCGGCGGTATTTGTCGCCATCCGGCGCGATGGCCCAGCCTTTTTCAGCGGCGAGTTTCTCCGCTTCTGCTCTGGAATACACCGGGCCGATGGGCTTGGTCGGGTTCTGGAAGGCTGGGTCGTTGGCGTCTACTTCCACTTGGGTGAGCAGAGTGGCGAACGGCACTTCGAAGTCCAGCAGGTTGCCCAGTTCCTGTTCGATGATGTAGCCGATCATGCCCTCGGTTTCAGCGCCGAGCACGTCCAGCGGGTAAGGCGAAACCTGGGTGTAGGCCGCCGCCTGCAGCGACAACAGGCCGACTTGCGGGCCATTGCCGTGGGCGATCACCAACTCGTTGCCGGGGTAGATTTTGGCGATCTGTTCGGTGGCGATCCGGATGTTGGCGCGTTGGTTGTCCGCCGTCATGGGTTCACCACGGCGGAGCAGGGCGTTACCGCCCAGTGCAACGACGATACGCATACAGAGTGTCCTTCTGAAATACTCATAATCAACTCGGCCAATGTGGGAGCTGGCTTGCCTGCGATAGCATCACCGCGGTCCGCTTGATAGACCGAGGTGCCTGCATCGCGGGCAAGCCCGGCTCCCACATTGATCGCATTGCCAGGGCGAGGGGTTAGATATCCGCCAGCGCCGACACCAGAATCGCCTTGATGGTGTGCATGCGATTTTCCGCTTGCTCAAAGGCAATATTCGCCGGCGACTCAAACACTTCTTCCGTCACTTCCACGCCATCGGCCAAGTTCGGATAGCGCGCGGCGATGTCCTTGCCGACCTTGGTCTCACTGTTGTGGAACGCCGGCAGGCAGTGCATGAATTTCACCCGAGGGTTACCCGAGGCTTTCATCATCGTGGCGTTGACCTGGTACGGCAGCAGTTGCTCGATACGCTCGTCCCACGCTTCCACCGGCTCGCCCATCGACACCCAGATATCGGTGTGAATGAAGTCCACGCCTTTCACCGCTTCTTTCGGGTCTTCAGTGATGGTGATGCGCGCGCCGCTTTCTTCGGCAAACGCCTGGCATTGCTTGATGAAATCCTCGCTCGGCCACAGCGCTTTCGGCGCGCCGATGCGCACATCCATGCCGAGTTTGGCGCCGATCATCAGCAGCGAGTTGCCCATGTTGTAGCGCGCATCGCCCAGGTAGGCGTAACTGATGTCATGCAGCGGCTTGTCGCTGTGTTCGCGCATGGTCAGGGTGTCGGCGATCATTTGCGTCGGGTGGAATTCGGCGGTCAGGCCGTTGAACACCGGCACGCCGGCGAACTTGGCCAGCTCTTCGACGATTTCCTGTTCGAAGCCACGGTACTCGATGGCGTCGAACATGCGGCCAAGCACGCGGGCCGTGTCTTTCATGCTCTCTTTGTGGCCGATCTGCGACGACACCGGGTCAATGTAGGTGACGTGGGCGCCCTGGTCATGGGCCGCCACTTCGAACGCGCAACGGGTGCGGGTCGAGGTTTTTTCGAAGATCAGCGCGATGTTTTTGCCCTTCAGGTGCGGGCGCTCAGTGCCGGTGTATTTGGCGCGTTTGAGGTCGCGGGACAGGTCCAGCAGGTAGTTGAGCTCGCGAGTCGTGTGGTGCATCAGCGACAGCAGGCTGCGGTTGCGCATATTGAAAGCCATGATGGAATCTCCTTAATAGTCGATAGGGTCGCGGATGATCGGGCAGGTCATGCAGTGGCCGCCGCCACGCCCCCGGCCGAGTTCACCGGCGCTGATGGTGATGACTTCCACACCGGCCTTGCGCAGCAAGGTGTTGGTGTAGGTATTGCGGTCGTAACCGATCACCACGCCGGGTTCCACGGCCACTACGTTGTTGCCGTCATCCCACTGCTCGCGCTCGGCGGCGAAGCTGTTGCCGCCGGTTTCCACCACGCGCAAGGCCTTGAGGTTGAGGGCTGCGGCCACGGTTTCGAGGAAGTTGGTTTTTTCGCGCTGGATGTCGATACCGTGCGGCTTGCTTTCGTCAGGGCGCAGGGTGAAGGGGACAATCTGGTTGACCACTTCGGGGAAGATGGTCACCAGGTCGCGGTCGCAGAAGCTGAACACGGTGTCCAGGTGCATCGCCGCGCGGGACTTCGGCAGGCCGGCAACGATCACCCGTTCCACGGCCTTGTTCTTGAACAGGTTGCGCGCCAGTTGACCGATCGCCTGGTGGGACGAGCGTTCGCCCATGCCGATCAACACCACGCCGTTGCCGATCGGCATCACGTCGCCGCCTTCCAAGGTGGCAGCACCGTGTTCCTGGTCCGGGTCGCCGTACCAGATCTGGAAGTCTGCGTTGGTGAACTCTGGGTGGAATTTATAGATGGCGCTCGCCAGCAGGGTTTCCTGGCGTCGCGCCGGCCAGTACATCGGGTTGAGCGTCACGCCGCCGTAGATCCAGCAGGTGGTGTCACGGGTGAACTGGGTATTGGGCAGCGGTGGCAGGATGAAGCTGGCGTGGCCGAGGAAGTCGCGGAACATCTCGATGGTCTTGCCACCGAAGCTGCTCGGCAGGTCATCGGCCGACACGCCGCCGATCAGGAACTCGGCAATCTTGCGCGGCTCCAGGCTGCGCAGCCAGGAGCCGACTTCATCGACCAGGCCCAGGCCAACGGTGTTGGAGGTGATCTTGCGCGCCAGGATCCAGTCCAGCGCTTCGGGGATGGCGACGATGTCCGTCAGCAGGTTGTGCATTTCCAGCACATCGATGTCGCGCTCGCGCATCTTGGTCACAAAGTCGAAATGATCGCGCTTGGCCTGGGCCACCCACAGCACATCATCGAACAGCAGTTCATCGCAGTTGTTGGGGGTCAGCCGCTGGTGGGCCAAGCCTGGGGAGCACACCATGACTTTGCGCAGTTTGCCGGCTTCGGAATGTACGCCGTACTTCACTTTTTCGGTGGTCATTACAGATCCTCCAAGGAACATCAGTTACAAGGTCAGGAAACCGTCGTAGAGCCCATAGGCCGCCACCAGGGCGCCCACAACCACTGCGGCGAAAATCAGTTTCTCGACGTTGGTGAAAATCGGTTTGCCCAGTTCATGCTTGGCCTTGGCGAACAGAATCGCGCCGGGGGCGTAGAGCAGGGCGGAGAGCAGCAGGTATTTGGTGCCGCCGGCGTAGAGCAGCCAGACCGCGTAGATCAGGGCGATGGCGCCGATGAACAGGTCTTTCTTGCGTTCGGCGATGGCGTTTTCGTAGGTCTCGCCGCGCACCGCCAGCAGCAGCGCGTAGGCCGCCGACCACAGGTAAGGCACCAGAATCATCGAGGTGGCGAGGTAGATGAGCGACAGGTAGGTGCTGGCGGAAAACAGCGTGATCACCAGGAAAATCTGCACCATCGCGTTGGTCAGCCACAGGGCGTTGACCGGCACGTGGTTGGCGTTTTCCTTGCGCAGAAACGCCGGCATGGTGTGGTCCCTGGCGGCGGCGAACATGATCTCCGCACACAGCAGCACCCACGACAGCAGCGCCCCCAGCAGCGAAATAATCAGGCCGACGCTGATCAGCACCGCGCCCCAATGACCGACCACATGCTCCAGCACGGCGGCCATCGACGGGTTCTGCAGTTTGGCCAGTTCCGGCTGGGTCATGATCCCCAGTGACAGCACGTTCACCAGCATCAGGAACAGCAGCACAGTGATAAACCCAATCACGGTGGCCTTGCCGACGTCGGAGCGTTTTTCCGCACGGGACGAGAAAATGCTCGCGCCTTCGATGCCGATAAACACCCACACGGTGACCAGCATCATGTTGCGCACCTGGTTCATCACACTGCCCAGGTCGGGGTTTTTCACGCCCCAGATGTCGGCGGTGAAGATGTCCAGTTTGAATGCGAACACCGCGATCAATACGAACAGCACCAGCGGCACCACCTTGGCAACGGTGGTCACCAGGTTGATAAACGCGGCCTCTTTGATCCCGCGCAGCACCAAAAAATGCACGGCCCACAGCAACACCGACGCGCCGATCACCGCAGCGGGTGTGTTGCCTTCACCGAAGATCGGAAAGAAGTAACCCAGGGTGCTGAACAGCAACACGAAGTAACCGACGTTACCCAGCCAGGCACTGATCCAGTAACCCCAGGCCGATGAAAACCCCATGTAGTCGCCGAAACCGGCCTTGGCGTAGGCGTACACCCCGCCGTCGAGGTCGGGCTTGCGGTTGGCGAGGGTCTGGAACACAAACGCCAGGGTGAGCATGCCGACGGCGGTGATCACCCAGCCGATCAATACCGCGCCCACATCGGCGCTGGCGGCCATGTTTTGCGGCAGAGAGAAAATCCCGCCGCCAATCATTGAGCCGACGACAAGCGCGACCAGTGCGCCTAATCGAAGTTTTCCGGGAGTTTCAGACATGACGTGACTCCAATGCAGGAGAAGAGAGACCACAGAATAATTCCGTGCGCTAATCAAACAGCTGACTCAGATCACTTCATTGGCACATTCCATTGTGAATTAATGACTTAGATTGGAAAGCTGCAGGCGATACAATTCGTGGCACAGGCGCTTTCCGAAGCCTTGTGCCCTTTGTAGTTAATTAATTAGTCAGGGGTGTGGACGTTTGAAACTAGCCCTATTTGCCGAATGTGCAACCTTTTTCCAGGATCTTTTCCATCCGATGGGTAAGTGGCAAAGTGCTATCTAAGTTTAAATTTCAAATGATCATAAACGCTATTAATTGACATATGATTAAGTTATGAGTGCGCCCCTTTTATTTGCCATCACTCATAAACGCTACACTTGGCTGGATAATTAGTTGAGTGCGCAGTTGTCAGCCGAGTCGATTTATATCCAGGAGTGTGCATGTCTCAACCCGCCCAGAAACTTCGATTGGGTGCCTTGATTGCCCTGGTGGTCGGCTCAATGATTGGCGGCGGGATTTTCTCCCTGCCGCAAAATATGGCCGCGCGCGCTGAGGTGGGCGCGGTGTTGATCGGCTGGGCGATCACTGCCGTGGGCATGCTCACCCTCGCGTTTGTGTTCCAGACCCTGGCCAACCGCAAACCGGAACTGGATTCCGGGGTGTACGCCTACGCGAAAGCCGGTTTCGGCGACTACATGGGGTTTTCATCCGCCTGGGGGTACTGGATCAGTGCGTGGATGGGCAATGTCGGTTACTTCGTGTTGCTATTCAGCACCCTCGGTTACTTTTTTCCGGTGTTCGGCCAAGGTAATACGCCCATCGCGATTGCCTGTGCCTCGCTGTTGCTGTGGGCCGTGCATTTTTTGGTGCTGCGCGGGATCAAGGAGGCTGCGTTCATCAACCAGATCACCACCGTCGCGAAGATCGTGCCGCTGCTGATGTTTATCGTGATCGCCGCCGTGGCGTTCAAGGCCGATATCTTCACCCGCGATATGTGGGGGCTGGGCAACCCGAGCATTGGCAGCGTGGTGGATCAGGTACGCAACATGATGCTGGTCACCGTGTTTGTGTTTATCGGCATTGAGGGCGCCAGCGTCTACTCGGCGCGGGCCGAGAAACGCTCGGACGTGGGCCGCGCCACCGTGATCGGGTTTCTCGGCGTGCTGGCGCTGTTGGTGCTGGTGAATGTGTTGTCGCTGGGCATCATGAGCCAGCCGGAACTGGCCAAGCTGCAAAACCCGTCACTGGCGGGCGTGCTGGAGCATATTGTCGGGCCGTGGGGCGCGCTGCTGATCAGCATTGGCCTGGCGGTGTCGCTGCTCGGCGCCTTGCTGTCGTGGGCGCTGTTGTGCGCCGAAATTCTTTATGCCACTGCCCACGGCAACACCATGCCGGCGTTTCTGAAAAAGGAAAACGCCAACCAGGTGCCGGTCAACGCGCTGTGGATGACCAATGTGATGATCCAGCTTTTTCTGGTGATCACGCTGTTTTCCCACAGCACCTACACCACGTTGATTTACCTCGCATCGTCGATGATCCTCGTGCCCTACTTGTGGTCTGCGGCCTACGCCGTGCTGCTCAGCGGGCGCGGCGAAACCTACGAAGGCGCCGCACGCCAGCGCATCAAGGATTTGCTGGTGGGCCTGATCGCGCTGGGGTATGCGGTGTGGCTGCTCTACGCCGGGGGCCTTAAATACCTGTTGTTGTCGGCGCTGCTGTACGCGCCGGGCGTCATTCTGTTCGCCCTGGCCAAACGCGAGCAGGGCTTGCCCTTGTTTACGCCTATCGAAAAAGGCATTTTCAGTGGCGTGGTTGCGGGGGCGGGGCTGGCGGCGTATGGGCTGTACAGCGGGGGTTTGTCGTTGTGAGATGGGTGTGTGAGCCACCTTGCGATTGGGCGGCGATCGCAGCATAGGTATCTACACAACTCAAGCTAGACGCTTAAACCCCAGTAGGTAGGGCTTTCGTGGCGAGCGGGCTTGTCGAATCGTCGCACCGCCCGCGTTGGGTTGCGAAGCAGCCCCAGTAAAGAAGAATACGGTGTATCAGACTATTTCGTAGTGGCTGGTTCTGGGGCTGCTACGCAGCCCAACGCGGGACAAGCCCGCTCGCCACAGAGAGATTCGCCAGCCTCTAAAAGTTGTGTAGATACCTATGCTCTTCGCAGGCAAGCCAGCTGCTCAATGTTGATGTGTGAACCCATTTCAAATGTGGGAGCTGGCTTGCCTGCGATGGCGGCGGTCAGGTCACCACTGAGCCCGATGTGACCCCAATTCCCCAGCCGGCAAATCCCACTGCAAGGGCGTCCCGCTGATCGTCAACGGTGCCAGCAACCGATGCGCCTGGCCCCACGGTGTTTGCTCCACCAGCAACCCTTGATCTGCGGGTTCTTCCGCCCGCAACGCTGGCTGCTGCGACACTTGCCCGGCTTCCACCAGCAACTTCGCGGTACGCGCCAGCGACAACCTTGCCGAACCACCGCGTGCGCTTTTCAACCGCGCGCTCAATGCCTGAATCGCCGCCGCCGCCATCAGGTACCCGGTCGCGTGGTCCAGTGCCTGCAAGGGCAGCGGCACGGGTTTATCCGAGCGTTTCCAGGCCATGCCCGCGTCGGCAATCCCGCTGCTCATCTGCACCAGGCTGTCGAAGCCGCGGCGATTGCGCCACGGGCCGCTCCAGCCGTAGGCGTTCAGGCTAACGTCGATGAGGCCGGGAGCCAGGGTTTGCAGTTCGGCCGAGGTGTAGCCCAATTGCTCCAGTGCATCCGCGCGGTAACCGTGGAACAGGATATCGGCGTCTTTGAGCAGGCTTTCGAACATCTGCCGGCCTTCGGCGGTTTTCAGGTCGAGGCGGGCGCAGCGTTTGCCCAAGGTCATTTCCGGTAACACACCTGGCTCGTTCCAGTCGGGCGAGTCGATGCGCAATACGTTGGCGCCCAGCCCGGCGAGAAAACGGCTGGCCACGGGGCCAGCCAGCACACGGGTCAGGTCCAGCACCTTGATGCCGGCCAGCGGGCGCGCGACTGAACCAAGCCAGGGTTTGTCCACACACCTCTCATACGTCTGACGCTGCACCAGCGCTTCGGCATTTACCGCCAGACCTTGGGGATGGGTTTGCCAGGCTTGCCAGGAACGCATCTGCGCCGCGCAACCGCCTTCATCGACAATCGCCTGCTCCAGCTCTGCTGCATGCCACTGGGCAACCTTGCCCGCCATTTCGTTGCGGTCGGCGACCTCTCCCAACACCCGCTCGGCGGCGGCTCGGTGATGGGGCGCGTTGGTGTGCAAACGAATCCAGCCGTCGGTGCTGGCGTAGTCGCCCGCGACCGGGTCCCACAGCGGTGGCACTTGCCAGCCGACGGGGCGAATCGACGAGGAGAACCAGAACGAGGCGAGGCGCCGATCAACGCTGACCACCGGCAGGCGCCCGGTCTGTTGCAGGATCAACTGGGCCAGTGCCTGACCGGCGGCGCCAATGCTGGCGCTGGCCAGTTCGGTCACGGCAAAGGTCGAGGGCAGGGCGCCGGCCTCAGTGACGTTGAGTGGTGTGTGGGGTAAATCGAGTGCGGCTTGGATGGGTGTCAGCAGGTCAGTCATCAAAGGCCCTCCGTAAGAGAAGGGCCACTATAAAAGATCATCACACCGGTGTGACAACTCCCGGTTCCAACGGCAGGTCGATGCTGGCAATAAAACCGCCGTCCGGGTGATTGGCCAGAATCAGGCTGCCGCCATGGCGTTCCGCCGCACGCCGGGCGATGGCCAAACCCAGGCCGTGGCCCTGGGACACCTGGCCGGGGGCGCGGTAGAACGGTTCGCCCAACTGGCTCAAGTGTTCGGCTTCCACACCGGGGCCGTGATCGCGCACGCTGATCAGAATGCGTTCGCCGTGGCGCTGGGCCTGCAATTGGATCGGTTGGCCCTGTGGATTAAAGCGCTGTGCGTTGCGCAGCAAGTTATCCACAGCGCGCTCAATCATGGTCGGCCAGCCCTTGAGGTGCAGCTCGGGTTCCGCCGTCAACTGTACAAGTTGCTCGGGAGCGCTGAGCTGGGCGTCTTTTTGCAGGGTTTTCAGCAGCGGGTTCAGCTCCACTTCCTCGGCGCTGGCGTTGTCGGCGTCCACGCGAGCAAGTACCAGGATTTCGCTGATCAGCGCTTCGAGGCGGTCGCACTCGCGGGTCAGGCGTGGCCAGAGCTTTTCACGTTCTTCGGGGTTGGCGCGTTCGGCCAGGGCCAGGGCAATACGCAGGCGGGCCAGCGGCGAACGCAGTTCGTGGGACACATCGCGCAGTAACTGGCGCTGGCTGCCAATCAGGCTTTGCAGGCGTGCGCCCATGCGGTTGAAATCAGTGGCCAGCACGCCAAACTCATCGCGGCGGTTGGCCAACTGCGCCAGGCTGTTTTGCTGATACGTGGTTTGGCCGAGGTCATGCACCGCGCCGCGCAGGCGGCTGAGCGGGCGCGTGATGGACAGCGTCACCAGCAGGCTGAACAGCGTCAGCACCACCAAGGCAATCGCCAGCGCACTCAATGGCCACGCCAAGCTGCTGCGATGCCAGGCATCCAGTTCCGGGTGGGGGATGCGGTAGATCAGCAGGTAGGTGTCGCCGGTTTTTTCACTGGTGTACTCGGCGGTCAGGCGCCGCCAGGGCAGGTGAGCGTCCTGGCTGTCATTTTGTCGGGCTTCAAAGGCGGCGGCGCGACGCGGGAAGGTGCCGCGTACCACCGGGTCGCCGCTTTCGTTCAGCACTTGCACGTCAATGTGGTACTGACGTTTGCGCTGCTGCAGTAATTCCTGGGCGGCGTCCTCGCCCTGGGCGTCGTAGAGTTGCGTCCACTCCTGCGCCAGGTTGTTGAGGCCGGGGTGGCGGCTGAGAATCCAGGCGTCCTGGTTGAGCATGTGCCCAAGCAAGATCGATAACCCGGCAACCAGGGCGATGGCCAGCCAGAAACTGGCCAGGATCCGCCAGAACAATGAACGCACAGAAAACCCTCAAACAGGAAAAGCCCAGCGGCGGTGGCCACTGGGCTGGGGGAACGCTAGGTCATTATTGCGCTTTTTGCGGTTGTTGGGCTTTCCAGGCCTGGAATTCCTTCCACTCGGCGCGGCGCTCGGCCTGTTTCTTCACGATCTCATCGAATTTCTTCTGTTGATCGGGTTTCAGCACGGCACGGATGTCGGCCTGGGTTTTCTGTTTGCCGGCAGCGATTTCATCCTGCATGGCTTTCTGGTCGGCGGCTGGCAGTTTGTCCAGGTACTTTTTGACCAGGTCTTTGCGAGCGTGCCATTGGTCACCCATCAGTTTGCCGATTTGCTGGCGCTGTTCCTTGCTCAGGTCCAGTTGGCTGAAGGGGCCGCCTTTGCCACGCGGACCGTGTTCACCGTCGTGGCCTGGGCCACCCATCATGTGGCCTTCAGGGCCGCCCATCGGGCCTGGGCCATCGGGCATTGCCGCCATGGCAACGGTGGGCAGGGCAGCGGCGAACATCAAAGCGATAAGGGTCTTGCGCATGGTGATTCTCCTGTCTCTATTCCGGTGAGTCCGGATGTGAGTAGATTAGGGGGATCAAGGTCAGCGGCGGTCAGGGGAGGGTAAAGCTTGGGTAAAGAGGGGGTTGGTGGGTGCTGACAAAACTTTTGGGGGCGGGGGGATTGGGGGCATATCCTTTGCTGCGGCCATCGTGGTTAACGGGGCGCCTGAGATCAAAGTCAAAAGCAGATCAAAAGCAAAAGCACAGTCCAGTGTGGGAGCTGGCTTGCCTGCGATGGCATCTACTGGTTTTGCCTGATGTACCGAGGTGTCTGTATCGCAGGCAAGCCAGCTCCCACAGTTGATCTCCATACATCAGGAAGAACGCGATCCGCCTTGGCAAAAACAGCGCCTTTGATTCAACCACTCAGGCCGGCTACCAGGCCGCCGTGCCTTAGATCTTGATCTGAGACGCCCCGTTAACCTAACGGATATGTACCCCGCAAACCCGTACCCCGCCACTCAAAGGCTGTAGTAATACCCACGACTACGCAACGCCACAATCCGTGGTCGACCATCCGGGTGCGGGCCGATCTTCTTGCGCAGGTTGCTCACGTGCATATCCAGGCTGCGATCATAAAGCGTCAACTTGCGGCCCAAGGCAATCTGCGCCAACTCCTGCTTATCCAGCGGCTCACCAGGCTGGCGCAACAACGCTTCAAGCAAGCGGCTTTCAGAAACAGTGAGCGTAAATTCCTGCTCATCAATGCTGACCACTCCGCGCACCGGGCTGAAGCACAAATCCCCCAGTTCCATCTGCGTCGACACCGCCGCCGGGTGGCTGCGGCGCAGTACGGCGCGCAAACGGGCAGTGAGTTCACGCGGGTCGCACGGCTTGGCCAGGTAATCGTCAGCGCCGAGCTCCAGGCCGAGAATGCGGTCCAGCGGCTCGCCCCGTGCCGACAGCATCAGCACCGGCAAATCCGGGTGGTCGTTGCGCAATTGCTTGAGCAGCTCAAGGCCACTGCCATCGGGCAGCATCACGTCGAGCACCACCGCCGCAGGGGCGCTGTCGGCCAAGGCTTTGCGCGCGCTCAAGCCATCGTGGCAGGCGCGCACCTGGAAACCTTCCTGGCTCAACCAACTGGTCAGCAGCTCACAGAGCTCCTGGTCATCATCTATCAGTAACAGCTCGCTCATGACTCACTCAATTTAGCCATTGTCGACGGCGACGGTGCCCACCACTGGCGAAGATCCCGCACAGCAGTGCGATCAGTGCTACAGCGCCACCCGTGACAAACCACTGTTGTTGCTCGGTCAGCCAGCGGGTCAAGGTGCCGCTCTGTGCTTCTTTGAGTTGCTGGGCCAGGCGTTGGTTCTCTTGGCGCAAACGACTCAGTTGAGCGCTTTCACGCGTAGCGTCTGCGCTTTGCAGTTGCTTGCTCAGTTCTTCACGCAGGCGCTCGCTTTCTTTCAAGCGTTGCTGCAACTCGCTGATCTGGCCGGCGGTACTCAAGGACAGAGGCGTGGGGCTGCCGGTGTTCGAGGGTTCTTCCGCGTGGGCCGTGGCCCCGATCGTTAACACTGCCAACAGACACAACTGACGTAAGCGCATCGGAACTCCTCATTCCACACGAATATTCAGAACGTTGTCGGCAGGTTACCGGGAATAATGAGCCATTAGGAGTACGCCGAACGCAATAGGTTCGGCGCACGCCGGGGTCAAGGCAGGACTTTCTTGAACGGCTTGATGGAGACATCCGCGTAGACGCCCGCTGCGATAAACGGATCTGCCTTGGCCCAGGCCTGGGCATCGGCCAGGGAGGCAAACTCGGCGACGATCAGGCTGCCGGTAAAACCGGCGTCGCCCGGGTCGTTGCTGTCGACCGCCGGGTTGGGGCCGGCCAGCACCAGTCGTCCTTCGGCTTGCAGCACGTTCAAGCGCTCAAGGTGAGCGGGGCGCACGGAGAGGCGTTTTTCCAGCGAGTTGGCAACGTCGGTAGCAACAATGGCGTAGAGCATGTCAGTCCTCGGTTTTCGGCGTAGTGGGGTCGGTGTCATGCAGGTGGCGCGACAGGTAAATACCCTGTGCGACGAGGAACAACACGGTCATGCCCAGGCTGCCGAAGACTTTGAAGTCGACCCAGTAGTCCTGGAAGGTAAAGGCCACGAACAGGTTGGCGGCGCCGCAGAACAGGAAAAAAATGATCCAGGCGATGTTCAAGCGCGTCCACACTGGCTCCGGCAGGGTCAGCGCATGGCCCATGATGCGCTTGATGAGCACGCGGTCACCAATGAAGTGGCTGCCGATAAACGCCAGGGCGAACAGCCAGTTCACCACCGGAGCCTTCCATTTAAGGAAGGTTTCGCTGTGGAAGGCCAGGGTCAGGCTGCCGAAGACCAGGCACGCGATGAGGGTCAGCCATTGGCTTTTTTCGAGTTTGCGCTGGGAGATGAAGATCGCGCCGTAGACCACGACAGAGCTGATGATCAGCACGGCTGTGGCGCTGTAGATGCCCCCGACGGTCAGCTCATGGCCGGCCAGATCGATGACACGTGGGTCGAGTTTATAAACGATGAAAAACAGCAACAGCGGGATGAAGTCGATGAATTGTTTCACAGTAAGAGCCAGAAGCTGGATGTGGCGGCATAATAACAAACATCCTTGGTAGCGAAAGCGCCAGCTGACTTGAGGTTACACACTTCCGTGAATGTTGATTTGCACTGCCACAGCACAGCCTCCGACGGCGCCCTGGCGCCCGCGGTACTGGTCTCGCGTGCGTTTGAAAAAGGCGTGCAAGTCCTGGCGTTGACCGACCACGACACCCTCGAAGGCCTCGATGAGGCCCGCACAGCCGCGCAGGCGCTGGGCATGCAGTTGGTCAACGGCGTGGAATTGTCCTGCACCTGGGGCGGCGCCACCATTCATGTGCTTGGCTACGGTTTCGACCAAAATGCCCCGCCGCTGGTGGCGGCTATTGCTCAGTTGCACGATGGCCGCTGGCTGCGGTCCGAAGAAATAAGCCGCAAACTCGCCCTCAAAGGCATGCCCAATGCCCTCGAAGGCGCCCGCGCCGTCCAGCAGGAGTTGGGCGACAGTGGCAACGCACCGGCCCGGCCGCATTTTGCCGACTGGATGGTACGTGAAGGTTTTGTTAAGGACCGCGCCGAAGCGTTTCGCAAATGGCTGGGCGCCGGCAAGTTGGGCGATGTAAAGCTACATTGGCCGACCCTTGAGGAAACCGTCGCGACGCTGCGGGCCTCCGGGGCCTGGGTCAGCCTGGCGCACCCTTGGCATTACGATTTCACCCGCAGCAAGCGTCGCAAGCTGATCAGCGACTATATTGGAGCGGGCGGCCACGCAATCGAGGTGGTCAACGGCCACCAACCTGCTGAACAGGTGGGTAGCCTGGCGATTCTTGCGCGCGAATTTGGTCTGCTGGTGACTGCCGGCAGTGATTTTCATGGCCCAGGCGGCTGGTCCGAGATCGGCGAATACCGCGCGGTCCCGGAAGATTTGCCGCTTTTGTGGGGGCGATTCAAGCATGACCCCATTACTGCCACCGTCTGAACAGGTAGAACACGTGAGTCAATTCTTCCAGATTCATCCGGAAAACCCGCAAGCGCGCCTGATTAAACAGGCCGTGGAGATCATTCGCGCCGGCGGCGTGGTGATTTACCCGACGGATTCGTCCTACGCCATCGGTTGCCAGATCGGCGACAAGGGCGCGGTTGAGCGGGTCAGACGTTTGCGTGACCTGGACAAGAACCACAACTTTGCGCTGATTTGCAGCGACCTGTCGCAGCTTGGCCTGTTCGCCAAGGTCGACACCGGCACGTTCCGCCTGCTCAAGGCGCACACGCCGGGGCCTTACACGTTTATTCTCAACGCCACCCGCGAAGTGCCGCGCCTGTTGCTGCACCCGAAGAAACGCACCATCGGCCTGCGCGTGCCGGAGCACCCGATTGCCCTGGCTTTGCTGGCCGAGCTGGGTGAACCGCTGATGAGCGTGTCGTTGATCATGCCTGGCGACACCGAGCCGCTGGAAGACCCGTACGAGATGCGCCAACTGCTGGAAAAGCAGGTGGACCTGATCATCGACGGCGGTTTCGGCGGCGGCAAAGCCTCCACCGTGATTAACCTGGCCGACGGCGAGCCGGAAGTGGTGCGAGTGGGCTGCGGCGACCCGACGCCGTTTATGGTCGAGGCCTGAATGTCGGTCGTGGAAACCGTCGACAGCCAGGCGGGCGCCCAGCAGGAACTGCCATTTGCCATGGTCTACGGCCAGGCGGTGCTGGAAATGCCGCTGGATTTGTACATCCCGCCGGACGCCCTGGAAGTCTTCCTTGAAGCCTTCGAAGGCCCGCTGGACTTGCTGCTCTACCTGATCCGCAAACAGAACATCAACATCCTCGACATTCCTGTGGCGGAAATCACTCGCCAGTACATGGGCTATGTCGAGTTGATGCAGTCGGTGCGCCTGGAACTGGCCGCCGAGTATCTGGTGATGGCCGCCATGCTCGCCGAGATCAAGTCGCGCATGTTGCTGCCGCGCTCCGAGACCGTCGAAGCCGAAGAAGATGACCCGCGCGCCGAACTGATTCGCCGCCTGCAAGAATACGAGCGCTTCAAGGCCGCCGCCGAAGGCATCGACGGCTTGAGCCGTGTGGGGCGCGACGTGGTCGTGCCCAAACTCGACGCCCCGGAAGCCCGGGCGCGCAAGCTGTTACCGGATGTCAGCCTGGAAGAACTGCTGATGTCCATGGCTGAAGTGCTGCGCCGTGGCGACATGTTTGAGAGCCACCAGGTCAGCCGCGAAGCCTTGTCCACCCGCGAGCGCATGAGTGATGTGCTGGATCGCCTCAAGGGCGGCGGGTTTGTGCCGTTTGTAGAGCTGTTTACCAAAGAAGAAGGGCGCCTGGGGGTAGTGGTGACCTTTATGGCGATCCTCGAGTTGGTCAAGGAATCCTTGGTCGAGCTGGTCCAGAATGAGCCTTTTGCGGCTATCCACGTGCGGGCGCGAGCCGAATAAAGAGCTGAATCGATGAATTTGACTGAACCCCGCGAACTGGCCCCGCTGCTGGAGGCCTTTCTTCTGGCCTCGGGTAAACCGCAATCGTTGGAACGCCTCTTCGAACTCTTTGAAGAAGCCGAGCGCCCCGAGCCGCCGGTGTTCAAGAAGGCGCTGGAGATTTTGCGCAAGTCGTGCGACGGCCGTGCCTTTGAGTTGCGCGAGGTGGCGTCGGGTTACCGCCTGCAGATCCGTGAGAAGTTTTCCCCTTGGGTAGGCCGCTTGTGGGAAGAACGCCCGCAACGTTATTCACGGGCGATGCTGGAGACCATGGCGCTGATCGCCTACCGCCAGCCAATTACTCGGGGTGAAATCGAGGACGTGCGGGGTGTGGCGGTGAACAGCCATATCGTCAAGACGTTGCTGGAGCGCGAGTGGATCCGCATCGTCGGTTACCGCGACGTGCCCGGCAAACCGGCGATGTTTGCCACCACCAAGGTGTTCCTCGACCACTTCAACCTGAAAAACCTCGACGATTTGCCGCCGCTTGCCGAACTGCGTGAGATGGAAGCCGAGCCGGTGCTGGATTTCGACGACGCGCCGGTCCCGGCCAGCCTGCAGGAACTGGCAGACGCCACGGCCGAGCCGGAAGAGCCGAAGGACGAAACCAGCTTCCATACCTTGTTGCTTGAACTGGATGACATGGAGCAGGGCATCAAGACTGACTTTGACGACTTGTTGCGTGATGGTGCTGCCGAGCCTGAAACCCAGGCCAGTGCTGAAACGGAGCCTGAAGTCGACAGTGAAGCGGATCCGGCACCTGAGCCTGAGCCTGAGGAAGACAGCCTTGGCGTTGCCGAGGCGCGTGAGAAACTTCTGGCCGCTGTCGCTGCACTGGGGCAACCCGAATTGAGTGACGAAGAGGCTGAAGCACAAGCGCTGGCTGAAGCCATTGAAAACGAGCGTCGCTCGTTTGAGCCGTGATTTACCCGCCGATAAGAGCTGTCAACGGGCTCCGTGGCAGGCGCGCTACCTGTTAGATCTGACAGTTGTTTGGCCGTAGCACTCGGCGTTTAATCGCTGAACGCCATTGCGCCTGTGCCGTTTCATTCGTGGTGGTCGCAATCCCTTCTCTTTTGATATGGATGACCCCTCATGAAAAACACGCGTAAACACTTCATGGCTTCGCTGGGCGCGATGGTTTTGATCTGCTCGGCAGTGTTCTCTTCCGCTTATGCGGTGGCAGCGACTTATAATCCTTACATTGACGACAAAGGCGAGAGGGACGACAGCGTTAATATTGTCGAGGGTGGCGCGCCCGCTGGCGCTATCGGTCTGAGCATCAAAAATGGCGTCGAGCGCCCTGTCTATTATCGTCCTGGTTCCTTTGACGCGTTGTGGGTCGGTTATAAGAACGCGTTACCACCAGGCTGCAAACCCACGCAATTCAAGGATGACGACGGCACAAGCATTCCGGTCTGGGTTAAGTTGAAGTGCAATGCAGAAGACTGGCAAGGCAAACTGTCGAAGACGGGTAAGGTATTCACCGTCAAGCGTCTGCCCTGATACAGGTCACATAGCCGGCCTTGGGCGTCTGCATTTTGATCGGCCCCGCTGCGCGCGGGGCTGACTTCAGAGGATTCCCATGAGCTCCACCAAAGACCCCTGCATCAGCATCTGCAAGTTCACCGACGACATCTGCGTGGGCTGCGGCCGTAGCAAGCGCGAAATCCGTGCCTGGAAGAAACTCGACAAGGTCGACAAGCGCACCGTATTGGCCGAAGCCGAGCTGCGCTTGCTGGCCCTGGGCGCCACCGGTCGGCGGAAAAGCAAGTGACTGCCCACTATTGAGCTAGTCTCTGATGCGCAATGCGCGTCATACGCGTATGATTCGCGACCCTTCGGCGACGTATTCGCCGCAAGCCCCGCTTTCAACACCATTCAGGCCACGCCTGAATCGACCCACCGGGAGGTGCTTAAGATGAACGACAAAGACCAGAACGATAGCCAGGAAATCGGCCCTGCAGGCGAAAAGCTGCAAAAGGTGCTGGCGCGTATCGGCGTGGGCTCACGCCGCGACGTCGAAGCCTGGATCACCCAGAAGCGCATCAAGGTCAACGGCGTAGAAGCCACCCTTGGCCAGCGCGTCGACCTGCATGACGCAATCACCATTGATGGCAAGGTCATCAAGCGTGAAGAGGCCGCCGAATCGGTGCGCCGCGTGATCATGTACAACAAGCCCGACGGCGAGATCTGCACCCGTGACGACCCGGAAGGTCGTCCAACCGTGTTCGACAAGATGCCCAAGCCCAAAGAAGGCCGCTGGATCAACATCGGTCGTCTGGACATCAACACCACCGGCTTGCTGATGTTCACCACCGACGGTGAACTGGCCAACCGCCTGATGCACCCGTCCTACGAGATGGACCGTGAATACGCTGTGCGTGTTCGAGGTGAAGTCGATGACGAGATGATCGAGCGCCTGAAGGCGGGCGTGGTGCTGGAAGACGGCCCGGCCAAGTTCACCGACATCAAGCAGGCGCCAGGCGGCGAAGGTTTCAACCACTGGTACCACTGCGTGGTGATGGAAGGCCGTAACCGTGAAGTGCGTCGCCTGTGGGAATCCCAGGGCCTGGTGGTCAGCCGCCTGAAGCGCGTGCGTTTCGGCCCGGTGTTCCTGAACTCCGACCTGCCGATGGGCCGCTGGCGCGAAATGAGCCAGTACGAAGTCGACATCCTGAGTGCCGAAGTCGGCCTCACGCCTGTCGCGATGCCGCAGATGAACGCCAAGAGCAAAGACAAGCTTGAGCGTATGCAGCGTAAATCGTCGCGCCCTGTGGCCCGCACTGAACGTGTTGCGCGCACCGTGCGCCCGGCGCTGAATGCACCGGCCACCGGCGGTCGTATTTCCCGCGAGCCGCAGATCGAAGGTGAGCGCCGCCCAACGGCGCCATCGCGTCAGGAGGGCGACCGTGCTCCGCGCACGCCGCGTCCTGCTCCGGCCGGTGGTCGTAGCAACCGTGGTGAAGCGGATCGCCCAGCCGACAACGCCAGCACCAAGCGCCCAGCCAAGCCGTCAGGGAATAAGCGCCCTGGCCCTAAACTGGTCGCGGACGAGCCATCGGGCAAGCGCCGTGGCGCCCCGGCCGGTTCGGGCCAGCGTCCTGGTTTTGGTCGCAAGAAGCCGCAGTGATTTAGCGGTTGCATAAAAAAACGCCAACCTCAGGGTTGGCGTTTTTTTTGCTCTGGAGTTTGGTAACCCAATCCAACTGTAGACACTGGCTAGTGTGGGAGCTGGCTTGCCTGCGATGGCATCAGTGCGGTCTGTCGGGTAGACCAGGGTGTCTGCATCGCAGGCAAGCCAGCTCCCACATTGGTCTGCAGAGTTGATGAAATCTGTGATTAAAAGGCAAACCGACCATCAAACACCGGCTTGTCATCCAGCGCCAACACCCCGCTGGCAAAGATCAAATCCAGGTGATGGCTGCCTTTCTGCCCGCCACCCAAACCCAGGTGCAAGCCACAATGGCGCTCTTCGAAGCCGGCATTGCGCGCATACAAATCCTTGACCCCTTCATTGGTCCCAATGCCCAATTCCTCCACACGCCGGTTGGACGGGTTGGCATTCAAGTACTTGTTGAAATCATCCGCCAGCCCCGGTACGTCACTGGCCACGCCGCAGATGGTCGAGTTCTCGATCCACAATTCCAGCGGCGATTGCAGCACGCCGTATTTGCGCGCAAACGGGATGGTGCTGAGAAAGGTGCCGACAAAACGCACCTGGCCATTGATGGCCTCGCTGTGAGTGGCGATTTCGCCGGGCGCCAGGTCGTGGTTGCCGACGCCATTGATGTTTGTCCACTTCTTGATGCTGCTCATCGGCGCTTCAAGGCGTGAGCCGTGCTTGTCGGTAAAGCTCAGCACGTTGGCCTGGGACATGCGTCGGATCAGCGTGGCGTTGAGGTCGGCGATGCGCTGCGGCTCAACGCTGAAGGTGTCGTAGAAGTAGTCGCCGTAATCCTTGAACAGCAGGGATTTTTTCCAGTGCTCCGCCATCACGCCTTGCAGGGCGCGGATAAAGTCCGGGCCTTCGGCGCGTGGGTTGGGCAATGTCGAGGAATCGTAGAGAAACAGGTACAGGTCGCAGGCCTCGATGGCAGGCGCCATGGTTTCGCTGGGTGTCAGGTCCAGGCGCTGCACCTGGAAGTTGAAGCGCGCGGCGCTGCTGTGAGTGATTGCCTGGGCGATGGCGTCGTAGCGCTCGGTGTGGCCCAGCAGCACGGTGGGGCGGTTCAGGCCATTGAGGGCCGGGTGATGAGCGAGGTAGTAGAGGAAGTGTTCGACAGCGCGGGCCTTGTCCATGACGGGTGTCCTTCTGTGCCTTGGGTAAGGGAGCAGGTGCCGTGCACGGCACCTGCCAAATGCCTGCCGGTTTTAGAACGGCCACATCGCGGTGCCAAACGGCACAACGGCGTCGGCTTGCATCATTTCAACGGCGGCCTCATGGGTCGGCGCTTCAAACCAATCGTCGAGTTGCAGTTCAGTTTCCAGGTCGTTTTCCAGTACTTGCATGGTGTATCTCCTAGAGGACGTTGTTTGAGAACGGCTTGCCAGCGGGCTTCGCTGGGCAAGTGAAGAACCTAGGAGAGTGTGTTTCGGAATGCAAAATATTTATTGACACGGTTTCATTTGGATTTTTTGTTCTGTTTTTTCGTAACGCTTTTTTATTCAAAGAAAACAAAGGGCTGGAAACGGCAAATTGTCAGAAATTTCCTACTGACATTTTTCCGGTTTCTTACAAATTCAGTTCGGCTGTAACGCTTGTTTTCCAGGTTGTAACGATTAATTGACGATAACGGCTTCACCTTGTTGGGTGGTCCTACGCTGTAAGGAATGCCTGACAGATTGTCGCGTGCACCTTCACGGGGCGTGCCGAAGCGGTTGAGCGGTGTACAATGCGCCGCGTTTTACTGTGACCCCCCTTGCGTACCCACGCAAAAGGCCAAGACCCGGGGTGTACCAAGCCCTGATCATTCCGCCTGGCCACGAGCCAGACGGGTTCGATTTCGTCACAGATAAAAACAAACAGGTGACGCATGACCGTTAGAAAGACGCTGTATTCCTGGTGCCTGCGCTGGGGTTTGAGCCGCGCTGCCTGAGTCGAGATTCACGGCAGCAACCTGCATTCAACCTCCTCAAATCTTGCGTGAGACCCTTTTCATGAGTGGACCCCATTCCTCTTCAGGCGAGCTGAAACGCGGCCTGAAAAATCGGCATATCCAGTTGATCGCCCTCGGGGGCGCCATCGGCACCGGCCTGTTCCTGGGTTCGGCCGGGGTGCTCAAATCTGCCGGCCCGTCGATGATTCTGGGCTATGCCATTTGCGGCTTTATCGCCTTCATGATCATGCGCCAGCTGGGCGAAATGATCGTCGAAGAGCCGGTTGCCGGTTCCTTCAGCCACTTTGCCCACAAGTACTGGGGCGGTTTCGCCGGCTTCCTGTCGGGCTGGAACTGCTGGATTCTGTACATTCTGGTGGGCATGTCGGAGCTGACGGCTGTCGGCAAATACGTGCACTACTGGTGGCCGCAGATCCCGACCTGGGTCTCGGCGGCGGCGTTCTTCGTGCTGATCAACCTGATCAATCTGGCCAACGTCAAAGTCTTCGGTGAGGCCGAGTTCTGGTTCGCGATCATCAAGGTGGTGGCCATTGTCGGCATGATCGCCCTGGGCAGCTACATGCTGGTCAGCGGCAGCGGCGGCCCGCAAGCCTCGGTCAGTAACCTGTGGGAGCACGGCGGGTTCTTCCCCCATGGCGTCGGCGGGTTGGTGATGGCCATGGCAATCATCATGTTCTCCTTCGGCGGCCTGGAAATGCTCGGTTTTACCGCGGCCGAGGCTGACCAGCCACGCACCGTGATCCCGAAAGCGATCAACCAGGTGATCTACCGCATCCTGATTTTCTACATCGGCGCACTGGTCGTGTTGTTGTCATTGACGCCGTGGGACAGCCTGCTGGCGACCCTTAATGCATCCGGCGATGCCTACAGCGGCAGCCCGTTCGTGCAAGTCTTCTCGATGCTGGGCAGCAACACCGCCGCGCACATTCTCAACTTCGTGGTGCTGACCGCGGCGCTGTCGGTGTACAACAGCGGCACCTATTGCAACAGCCGCATGTTACTGGGCATGGCCGAGCAGGGTGACGCGCCCAAGGCGTTGGCGAAGATCGACAAGCGCGGCGTGCCGGTGCGTTCAATCCTCGCCTCGGCGGCGGTCACGCTGGTGGCGGTGCTGATGAACTACCTGATCCCGCAACATGCACTGGAACTGCTGATGTCGCTGGTGGTGGCCACGCTGGTGATCAATTGGGCGATGATCAGTTTCTCCCACTTCAAGTTCCGCCAGCACATGGACCGTACCGGCCAGGTGCCGCTGTTCAAGGCGCTGTGGTACCCCTACGGCAACTACATCTGCCTGGCGTTTGTGGTGTTTATCCTGGTGATCATGCTGATGATTCCGGGGATTCAGGTCTCGGTGTACGCGATCCCGGTGTGGGTGGCGTTTATGGGGCTGTGCTACTGGATCAAGAACAAGCGCAGGGCTGAAGCTGCTGCTCACTCAGCGCAGACGGTTTTGGAGTAAGACCCTTCCGGTAAACAAAAACCCGGCGTTTTGCCGGGTTTTTTGTGGGCGCTGACGGGTTAGACTCGCGCCTCGTTTTAACCTGATACCTGGCGGGAGGCCCCATGCAACATACCGATATTGACGGCGGCAGCTTGCAGCGCGAGGCGTTGGAAGACCTGATCGCTCAGCACAGCGGGCCGTTGCGCCTGGTGGGCGTCGACCTGAGCGGGGCCGATTTGTCGCGGATGGTGCTGGACCACTGGGTATTCGAGCGCTGCATTCTGGTCCAGACCTCGTTCCTGGGTTCACGTCTGGAAGGCACGCAGTGGAAAAACTGCCGGGCTGGTCACGCCATTTTCGAGGCGGCGAACCTGCTGGAGGCGCAGTTCAGCAGCTGTGACTTCAATAACACTCGCTGGCAGCGCAGCAAACTGCCCCAGGCCAGCTTTGAGCACTGCAAGCTCACCGGCGCCAACTTCACCCATTGCGCATCCCTGGGCCTGAGTTTCAGCGAAACCCGGCTCAACAGAGCGTTTTTGTCCGGCCTGTCGTTTGCCCGAACCGTGCTGAATAACCTGGATTTCTCCGACAGCGACTTGTCGGACACCGACTTTCGCAAGGCGGAACTGATCGACTGCAGCCTCGCCCACGCCCGGCTCAATGGCGCCAATTTCGCCGGTGCCGATTTGCGCGGTGCAGATTTGAGCGGGTTTCGTCTCAATGATGCCAAACTGTTCAAAGGCGCCGTGATTTCCAAAGCCCAGGCGTCGATGTTGTTGTCCGAGTTGGGCTTGTCCGTTGCCTAAGGTTTCTGAGTAATGCTGGTTATTTCCAACAACGTGCAACTGCCCGATGCCGAGATCGAGCTGACCGCCATTCGCGCCCAGGGCGCCGGCGGTCAGAACGTCAACAAGGTGTCGAGCGCGGTGCACCTGCGGTTTGATATTCCGGGGTCGTCGCTGCCGGACTTTTACAAGGAGCGCCTGCTGGCGCTGCGCGACAGCCGAATCACCAGCGAAGGCGTGCTGGTGCTCAAGGCCCAGCAATACCGGACTCAGGAGCAGAACCGCGCGGATGCGCTGGAGCGCTTGGTGGAGTTGATTCTCAGCGCCACCAAAGTCGAAAAGAAGCGCCGCCCGACCAAGCCCACATTGGGCTCGAAAAAGCGTCGCCTCGAATCCAAGACCAAGCGCGGCAGCATCAAGGCCGGGCGCGGCAAGGTCGACTTTTAGGCGCCGCGAGCCTCGCGAGCCTTGGGCGCTTGCCGGTACAAATACACACTCAGCAACAGGCCGCCGAAGGCCGCGAGGGCGGCGAACAGGAAGATCGACGCGAAGCCAAAGCCTGCCGCCACGGCCCCGGCCAGCGGGCCGGTGATGCCCAGCGACAAGTCGATAAACAGCGAATAGGCCCCCACCGCCGAGCCCCGGCTGGACGCTGGCACCAGGTTGACCGCCTCCACGCCGAGCGCCGGAAACACCAGGGAAAAGCCAAAGCCGCTCAACGCTGCGCCAGCCAATGCCAGATGGGCATCGGGCGCCAGCCACAGCAGCAACAGGCCAAGAATTTCTACCGACAGGCAGGCAATCGCCACGCGAAAGCCACCAATTCGGTTGATCAAATTGCCGAACAGCAACCGCGCACCAATAAAGCTGGCACCGAACAGGCTCAATGCCCACACCGCGTTATCCCAATGCTGGGTGGTGTAGTACAGGGTGATGAAGGTGGCGATGGTGCCAAAACCAATCGAGCCCAGTGCCAGCGCACAGCCGTGAGGCAGCACCCGGCCCAACACGTTCATGAAGGGTAAGCGCACACCGGCGACGATGGGCGTGGCTTCCTTGCGCCAGGCCAGGGCAACGCCCAGCGCGGCCAGCAGAATGATGCTGAACCCCATGCTCCACAGCCCGAACTGACTGACGAGCACCACGCCCAGTGGCGCGCCGACCGCCAGCGCGCCATAACTGGCGATGCCGTTCCAGGAGATGACTTTGGCGGTGTTCGCCGCACCGACCCGGCCGATGCCCCAGCCGATAGCGCCGGAGCCGACCAGGCTTTCCGCGCTGCCCAGTACCAGGCGACCTATAAACAGGCTGGCGAGGCTGAGTGCCGGCAGGCTCGAGAACCACGCGGCGAGCAGCATGAACACGCCGCTCAGGCCGCAGCCCACCAGGCCGATCAACACGGCGCGCTTGCTGCCCAACGTGTCGATCATGCGTCCGGCGTAAGGGCGGCTCAGTAATGTAGCCAGGTATTGCACACTGATCACCAGCCCGGCGATCACTGCGCCATAGCCCAACTGACTGTGCACGTAGCCCGGCAATACGGCGAGGGGAATGCCGATATTCAGGTAGCCAATGAACGTAAACAGCACGATGGAAACAACTTGCAGCGTGACCGCCATGGGGCGCTGGGTATCTGGCATGGGAAAGGTCCACTGTCGCAGCAGGTAAAGATAGGCTGCTAATGATACCGGTGCTTTGGCCTCTGTAGGGCGGCAAAACGCAAAAACGTCAGGTCAAACAGCCATCAATGCTTGGAGGGCGCCAGCATTTTGGTCGTCACCAGCGCGGCCAGGGCGTTTTCCTGGGTGCCAAAACGCTTGAGCAACAGCGCTTGTTTTTCGGCACTGAGACGGTTCCAGACGTCGACCATCTGCAAGGCAGCGTCGAGTACGGCGGCGTCGGGGGAATCGGGGAGGGTATCGGTCATAACGGCGATCTCGTGATTCAGGCAGTGTGGAAAGCGCTTCACAGCTGCGCTTTCCACACGGTCTGGTACAACGTCAGTCCTGGCTGTTGCCGTCGACTGGTTTTGCTTCTTTGGCCTCAGGCTGCTGTGGGCTCGCCTGCTGCGGTGTTGGCTGCTCAGCTTCGTGCAGGCTTGGGAAGGGGAGATTAGGTATCTCGTGCATCGTCGTCGCTCCTCGCAAGGTCTGTTTTCAATCGCAGGTGATTCCGCGCTCTTAAAAGCCTTGGCAGGATACAGCACTGCAAATGACAAATAGACTTTAATGTGGACGGATGTACGAACTTTCATTGATGTTACGCAAGTGACATGAGGTCACACCTCAGAACGGCACCTTGCCCAAAATCATGTCGCGGTACATCACGAAATCGCCTAACAAGCTGTAGAACGGATGCTGAAAGGTGGCGGGGCGGTTCTTTTCGAAAAAGAAGTGGCCGATCCAGGCAAAGCTGTAGCCGGCGAGTGGCACGCCAATCAGCAGGCCCAACGAGCCTCGGCCGATGGCGTAGGCCAAGATGCCGATCACCAGCGTGGTGCCGATAAAATGCAGACGGCGGCAGGTGCTATTCGCATGTTCACTCAGGTAGTACGGATAGAATTCGGCAAAGCTGTTGAATTGTTTAACGTTTTCCACAGTGGCCAACCCTTTGATAAGTGTGCCGCCCAACAGATGTTCGGCGGGGAGCTTATTTGAGTCTAGAGTGATCAGTGGGAACAGCCAGTGACAATAGATGCCACTTTAGTATCCTTGGCTTGCTGGCTGCATTTGAGCCTGCTTTTTTAAGAAGACGCCATGAGCGAACGAACAACTTCTGCAAGCTGGGCCATGGGCATCGTCAAGGCGTTGGAAATGGACGGCCTGGATTGTCGTGCGCTGTTCAAGCAGCTGGGCCTGGACTACACCGCCCTCAGTGATCCCGACGCGCGCTTTGCGCAAGACTCCATAACGCGCCTGTGGCAGCGGGCAGTGGAACTGTCGGGCAACCCGGCGATTGGCTTGAACATGGGCAAAGTGGTGCGCCCGGCGTCGTTTCACGTGGCCGGTTACGCGCTGATGTCCAGCAACACATTGGCCGAGGGCTTTACGCGCTTGGTGCGCTACCAGCGAATCATCGCCGAAAGCGCCGACCTGAGTTTCAGGCTCTTCCCCGAAGGTTATGCGCTGATGCTGACCGTGCACGGTGACCACTTGCCTCCCACGCGACAAAGCGCCGAAGCCTCGCTGGCCAGTGCCCTGGCGTTTTGTTGCTGGCTGACCGGGCGGACGTTGCATCCGCGCAAGGTGGTGCTGCAAGGCGACCAGCCGGCCGACCTGGCGCCCTATATACAGGCGTTTCATGCGCCGCTTGAATTCAACGCGCCCTATGACGCGTTGATTTTCGAACAGGCTGACATGGACGAGCCCCTGCCCACCGCCAACGAGGCCATGGCGCTGCTGCATGATCGATTTGCCGGTGAGTACCTGGCACGGTTTTCTGAAAGTCGTGTGACCCACAAGGCACGCCAGGTGTTGTGTCGCTTGCTGCCCCAGGGTGAGCCCAAGCGCGAAGTGGTGGCCCAGACCCTGCATTTGTCCCAGCGCACCTTGCAGCGGCGGTTGCAGGAGGAGGGCACCAGTTTTCAGACCTTGCTCGACGACACCCGCCGCGAACTGGCCGAGCAATACCTCGCGCAGCCAAGCATGACCCTGCTGGAAATTGCCTACCTGTTGGGCTTTGCTGACCCTAGTAATTTCTTCCGCGCGTTCCGCCGCTGGTTCGATGCCACGCCCGGCGAATACCGGACGCGGTTGCTGCAAGCGCCGACGGTCAGTGACGCCAAAACGCCGGGATGCACAGCACAAATACTGTAATGATTTCCAGCCGACCCAGCAGCATGCCGAACGACAATATCCACTTGGCTGCATCCGGCAGGCTGGCGAAGTTACCGGCCGGCCCGATGGTTTCGCCCAGGCCGGGGCCTACGCCGGACACCGTGCTGGCGGCGCCGGTCAATGCAGTCATCCAGTCCAGGCCAAGCAACGACAGGGCCAGGGCGATGGCGCAAATGGTGATCGCGAAGAAAAACGAGAAGGTCAGAATCGAACGGACGATTTCTTCATCAAGACGGTGGCCGTTGTACTTCTGCTTGATCACCGCGCGCGGGTGAATCAACTGGTTCAAGTTGGCCTTGAGCAGGATATAGGCAACCTGGAACCGGAAAATCTTGATCCCGCCCGCGGTAGAGCCTGAGCAGCCGCCGACAAAGCCTAGGTAGAAGAACAGCATCAGCGAGAAATTGCCCCAGATGCTGTAGTCCCCAAGCGCAAAGCCGGTGGTGGTGACCACCGAGGTCACGTTTACCGCCACATGGCGCAACGCATCCAGCCAATGCAGATTGGTCGTCCACCAATACCAGGTGCCGAGTACCAGCCAGGTCACGAGCAGCAAGCCGAGCAAGCCTTGCACCTGCTGGTCCTTGATCAGCGCCCGACGGTTGCCGCGTAACGTGGCCACGTACAGGGTAAACGGCAGGCTGCCGAGGATCATCACCACCACCGCAACCCAGTGCACGGCGGGTTGTTTCCAGTGAGCCAGGGATTCGTCGGAGGTGGAAAACCCGCCGGTGGAAATCGCCGACATCGCGTGGTTGATCGCATCGAACAAGCCCATCCCGGCCCACCAGAATGCGAGGCTGCCGAGGATGGTAATGCCCACATACGCCGCCACGATCAGCCGCGCCACCATATGCGAGCGGGGCATGACTTTTTCCGAGCGGTCCGAGGATTCGGTCTGGAACAGGCGCATGCCACCGATGCGCAGCAGCGGCAAAATGGCGACCGCCATGCCGATAAAGCCGATGCCGCCGAGCCAGTGCAGCAGCGAGCGCCACATCAGGATGCCCGGGGACATGCTGTCCAGGCCGCTCAAAACGGTTGAACCGGTGGCGGTGATGCCGGACATGCTTTCAAAGAAGGAGTCGGTGTAGCTGATGTGTTGGGTCAGTAAAAAGGGCAGCGCGGCGAAGATGCACACGACGACCCAGCTGGTCACTGTAAGAAGGTACATGTCCCGCGGGCGCAGGTGGACGTGCTCGGGGCGGCCGGGGATGACCAGGGCCAGGCCTGCCAGGAAGGTGATCAGGCTGGCCCACAGGAACGAGGGGAGATCGCTGGTGCGTTCGAAGATCACCAGGGTGGCCATGGGAACGACCATGGCGATCGCCAGGGTGATCAGGAAGATGCCGATGATGAAACCGATGATGCGCAGGGTCGGCAACGCCATGAAATGTGCTCGGGTGATGGGGCAGAGGCGCCATTCTACCTGGGGTGTGGGGCATGTAAACCTAGGGGCTGGGTGTATATCCGTTGCTGCGGTGATGGCTGCTTATGGTTCCGCTCTTACAGCGGGTCACTTTTGGCAAACGCCCGGAAGCCGGCCCAGCCAAAAGTAACCAAAAGGTCTTCGCCCCACCACTCGGCACTTCGCTTAGGCTCGGTGTGCGGCCAGCGTGGTTGACGGGCGCCTCAGATCAAAATCTAAAGCACGGCGACCTGGTAGCCGACCTGAGCGGTTGAATCAAAGGCGCTGTTTTTTTCTAGAGCAGATTGCGTTTTCCCAGACAAAATGGAAATCCACCTGTGGGAGCGGGCTTGCTCGCGAATGCGGTGTATCAGTTGATGGATGAATTGGCTGACACACCGCCTTCGCGAGCAAGCCCGCTCCCACAGTTTTGACCGAGTACAACTTCAGTAGCTGCACAAGTCTGCTCTTCTGTGGGAGCTGGCTTGTCGAATCGTCGCACCGCTGCGATGCAGGCACCTAGGTACATCAGGCACACCGAGTTGATGCCATCGCAGGCAAGCCAGCTCCCACACTAATTTCAAACCACCCCAACTGTTGCGATTTGGGCAACAGTCATTATCTTGTTACACTCTATACCGCACCGCTCACCTGCGTTACGTTGACGCACCGATGAGCGCGACGGCAAAGACAGTCACCCCGCTCACCCCAATTCCCCTCGACTATTTCCAGGGCTCTACACTGGGAATCTGTCTTAAAGCCGCTGACTTCAGCGGCTTTTTTTTGCCGTAAAAAAGGCCAGGCACACCCCCACGACACTGGCCGTTTCCGATAGACCAAAGGAGCTCCACCGGTGAAGAACTCGCTGACGTTCACCCCGCTATTCCTCGCGATTGCAGCAACGATCGTACCTCTCGCCCACGCGGCAGACACCACCCCGGCCGACGGTTTCGTCGCAGGCTCCAGCTTCAAAATCAACACCCGCAACTACTACATGAACCGCGACCGGCGCGACATTCACACCGATGACAGCAAGGAGTGGGGCCAAGGCTTTCTCGGCACGTTTGAATCCGGCTACACCCAAGGCACCGTCGGTTTCGGTCTGGACGTCAATGCCATGCTCGGCCTCAAGCTTGATGGCGGTGGCGGCACTGATGGCTCCAGCATCCTTCCCTACGGCAGCGGCAACGGCAAAGCGCCAGGTTCGTTTTCCACGGCTGGCGGCACCTTGAAAATGCGTGCTTTTGACACGGAGCTCAAAGCCGGCGACATGTTCCTCAACAACCCGGTAATCGCCGGCGGCATGACCCGCATGCTGCCGCAGACGTTCCGTGGCGTAAGCCTGGTCAACCACAGCTTCGACGGCTGGATGATCGAAGGCGGTCAAGCCAGTTTCACCAAGCTTTACAACCAGAGCGGTCACCGCCGCATCGGCACCAGCTACGGCGCGTTGCCGGACAATACCGACAGCCAGCACCTGAATTGGGCCGGTGTGTCGTTCAGCGGCGTTCCGGGCTTGACCAGTAACCTGTACGCCTCCGAATTGAAAGACGTATGGCACCAGTACTACTACGACCTGGACTACACCTACGCGCTCAATGACTTGGTCAGCCTCAACCCCGGCTTGCACTACTACCACACGCAAAACACCGGGCAATCGCTGTTGGGAGACATCGACAACAACACCTACAGCCTGCATTTCACCGTGGGCGTGGGCAATCACAGCGTCACCGCCGCCTACCAGCGGGTCAACGGCAATACGCCGTTCGACTACATCACCCAGGGCGACAGCGTGTACCTGGATAACTCTCAACAATATTCGGACTTCAACGGCCCCAACGAGCGCTCGTGGAAGCTCAAGTACGCCTATGACTTCGCCGGGCTGGGCATGCCTGGCCTGACCTCCGCCGTGTCCTACATCAGCGGTAAGACCGATCTGACCAAAGTCGACCCCAACAGCCGGGGCTACAGCGCCTGGTACAGCGCCGACGGCAAAGACGCCAAGCACTGGGAACGCGATATCGACCTGAAATACGTGGTGCAAGGCGGCAAGGCCAAGGACCTGGCCGTGCGCCTGCAATGGGCGACCAACCGTGGCAGCAATGGCTACTCGGCAGTGGACCGGGACGTGGATGAATACCGGGTGATCGTCGACTATCCGATAGACGTGTTCTAAGGTCTTTAAGCAGAACAGGCGATAAGTATCCCGTGGCGAGCGGGCTTGTCGAATCGTCGCACCGCCCGCGTTGGGTTGCGAAGCGACCCTAAAAAGGAAGAATGCGGTGAGTCAGATACTCCTCGGCCGCTGGTTTTGGGGCCGCTTCGCGGCCCAACGCGGGACAAGCCCGCTCGCCACAGGGATGGTGTTCGCCCTATCAGACAGATTTCCAAAGACCTTGAAGGGCTGGTTCTAACGCCCTGATTTCTTTTACGGCGATGATTTAATTTTTATCGAGTAGAACTAAACTGCCAGTACCTTCCTTGCTGAAGTCTGCGCGATGAGTCAACGCCGTCATCAAATCCTGCCTGCTCGCCCGGAGCTGTTATTGATTCTGGGCAGCGGTTTCACCGTCACCCTGATCGTGGTCATCGTGGCGGCGCTGTTGATCCGCGAGCACGCCAGCACCTTGCAGGCGGCTCAACGCTCGACGAGCAATATCACCCAATTGATCAACGCGGATGTGTTGCGTAACGTCGAACTCTATGACCTTGCCCTGCAAGGACTGATCGCTGCCAGACAGCGTCAGGACCTGGCCGGGGTGTCGGCGGACATACAGCATCTGGTGCAGTTTGAGCAGTCCATCGCCGCGCCATTCAAGGGTGAGGTCCTGCTCCTGGACGCTCAGGGCTCAGTGGTTGCCGACTCTTCAACACTCAAGCCAACACCGCGTAATTTCGACAATCGTGACTATTTCCTGGCACACAAAACCGCTGAGCAATCAGGTTTGTTTATCAGCCGCCCATTCCGGATCCACTGTAATTGCGATCAGGTCTGGCGCATCGCATTCAGTCGGCGGGTGTCAGGCCCCAGCGGCGAATTTGCCGGCGTTGCGGTGGCGACCATGCGCCTGGCGTACTTCGACCAACTGTTTAGCCGCTTGACGATTGGTAACGGCAGCTCGGTCAATCTGCTCAACAACCACGGCATTCTTTTGGCCCAGCAGCCACTGCTGGAGCGGGACATGATTGACAAGGACTTGAGCGACCGCCCTAACTTCAAACGTATGCTGATCGAAGGCAGTGGCAGCTTCCGGGCTGTTTCGGCACTTACCGGCAAAGATCGTCTGTATACCTTTACCAATGTGGGTGCGTTGCCGCTGATCGTGGTGGTGGCGTTGTCCAGCGATGATGTGCTCGCGCCCTGGAAACGCGCCGCGCTGCTGACCATCAGCGCCACCGGCGTGCTCTGCATTGGCCTGCTGTGGCTGACCTGGATGCTGCGCAGGGAACTGCGCCGGCGTCATCGCGTCGAGCAGGTGCTGTCAGAACTGGCAGCCACCGACGCCCTCACCGGCTTGGCAAACCGGCGCACGCTGGACCAGCGCCTGCGCCTGGAATGGGACCGCGCACAGCGATCGAGCGAGTCGCTGACCCTGCTGATGATCGACGTAGACCACTTCAAGGCGTTTAACGACCTCCATGGCCATCAGGGCGGCGACGAGGCCTTGCGCATGGTTGCGCAGGTCATCAGTGGCAACATCCGCCGCCCGGCCGACCTTGCGGCACGTTACGGCGGCGAGGAGTTTGCGGTCGTGTTGCCGCATACCGATGCCAGCGGCGCCTGGGTGATCGCCGAGCATATCCGCAGCAGCGTCGAGCACTTGCCGCGCACGGCCAATGCCGAGCGGCCGATTACGGTGAGTATTGGCATGAGCACATGGGATAAGCGCAGCCGTATGTCGCTGGAGACGTTGTTGCTCAGTGCGGATCAGGCGCTGTATGAGGCCAAGCACAGTGGTCGCAATCGTATCGTCGACGCGGGAACATTGTGAGCCGAGCCTGTGGGCTTTTATGGCGAGCGAGCTCGCCACACATGACATAAAAAAAGGCCACCCGAGGGCAGCCTTTTAAAACTAACGAAAAGAGAGTTGTTACTTACACCGCCGCGACGGGACGCATGTAAGAGATCGGTGCGGTGCTGGCATCTTCGAAGGTCACGACTTCCCAAGCATCTGTCTGGGCAATTAACTTGCGCAGCAGCTGGTTGTTAAGGGCGTGGCCCGACTTGAAGCCTTTGAACTCGCCTATCAGGCTATTGCCCAGCAGGTAGAGGTCACCGATTGCATCGAGGATCTTGTGCTTCACGAATTCGTCTTCGTAGCGAAGGCCGTCTTCGTTCAGTACACCATCCGCGTCGACCACAATGGCA